>NZ_JBHIRN010000003.1:0-282865 GCF_042197205.1 Bartonella sp. AA2SXKL | reverse complement strand
TCTTCCCATGATCAACGTGACCAATCGTACCAATATTAACATGCGGTTTTGTTCGTTCAAACTTGCTCTTCGCCATTGCTATTAATCTCTTGTTTTATTCCCTATTTTTATTAGCACCTAGGGACAGTTCTGCAAAATTTAAGTCTGACCAGACTGTAAACAGCCCAATCACCACAACTCTTAGACGGAAAACCCCACCAAATCTATAAATGGAATATCCTCCATCATACCTATTTGCCCAATCATCAACAACCATTTGGAGCGGGTAGCGGGAATCGAACCCGCATATTCAGCTTGGAAGGCTGCTGCTCTACCATTGAGCTATACCCGCATGACCCACGTACTAACTCTCCTTCGATGAATGGTGGAGGGGGTTGGATTCGAACCAACGTAGCATACGCAACGGATTTACAGTCCGCCCCCTTTAACCACTCGGGCACCCCTCCATTACACCGATAAAGTCGCGTAATGAGACATCACGACAACCACCTTGAATACCCATTCAATTCAATCTGATTGCGAAGTGGTTATGACGATTACTATTGTATCTGTCAACAGAATAAATACAATTCTGTACAAATTTCCTGCTCATAATTTTAAATCATAGATTTTTTCTCTCTATTTTTCTTATTAATACGTTATAAAGAAGCTATGAAAGAAAAAACATCACAAAATTCTCATTATGCTCGTTTGCGTCGCCGATATCGCGATATAAAAGGCTCTCCTTCTCGATCTTTTACACACCCAAAGAAGAAAGCTGCTTCTTTACAGCAAGAGATCATCCATCTTTATGGCATTCATTCTGTTCAGGCTGCTTTAGAAAACCCAAAAAGAATTTTAAAATGTCTTTACGTTACACAAAATGCCTTAAAACGATTAAATATATCCGAATCAGATTATCCTTGCTCTGTTACATTATGCACCCCCAAATATCTTGATTCGCTTGTTGGAAGTGAGGCTGTTCATCAAGGTATTGTTTTGGAAACTCTCCCCCTCAAACCATGCAAACTGTCGGAACTAACCAATACTGATCTGGTCATTGTCATGGATCAAATTACCGATCCACATAATGTTGGCGCTATTATGCGCTCTGCAGTTGCATTGAAAGCTAAAGCACTTATTACAACTTGCCGTCACTCTCCCCACGAAAGCGGTGTTCTTGCGAAAGCGGCATCTGGAGCTCTGGAAATGATTCATTATATTACCGTACGAAACCTTGCTGAAGCTCTTCAAGAACTTCATCAAACAGGTTTTACAAGCTTTGGTCTCGATTCAGAAGGTGACCAACCTCTAGAAACAGCATTAACAGGGAATAAAATTGCTCTTGTTTTAGGAGCAGAAGGTAAAGGTTTACGTAAAAAAACACGCGAAACCGTTTGCGCTTTAACACGCCTTGACATGCCTGGAAATATTAAATCATTAAATGTTTCAAATGCAGCAACAATAGCTCTTTATGTGGCACATCAATATCTTAGATTCTAGTTTTTAATTTTTTGTGAAACATCAAAAAAACCAACCAACAAAAAACCCGCAAAAAACCCGCCAATATGAGCTTCCCATGCTATTGAGATGCCATTTTCTTCAAACAAAATAGAAGAAATACCTATGATCAAATCAGTCGTCAGCCATACACTCATATAAACAAGAACCCCCTTAGAACACAGAGCTTTTTTGACAGATAATAAAGGTCCTAAAAGTTTTTCGTTCTGCGCATTGACAGCTAGATTACCACTAGGAAAACCGTAACGTGCAATAGCACCCATCATTCCAGATACGGCACCTGACGCCCCAATAAGTGATATGGTACTTTCTTGATGAAATGTAAAATAAGTCAAAACAGAAATAACTGCCGTTAACACCCAAAAAATTAAAAAACGTAAAACACCAAAATGCCTTGCTAAAGGAGAACCGAAAACCAAAAGCCAAACCATATTAAGAGCAACATGTTTAAAACTACTATGCATAAATGAATAACTCACCATGGTATAACAAAATGCTACAGGATCCCTCTTAAACAATGCTGGTATAAATGAAAAAAGCTCAAGACTTTCAACATAAACATGATGAGAAAAAAAATACTGAGAAATGCAATAAAGACAAAAACAAAATGCTATCAAAACAACTATAATAAATGGAACATTCAATAAGGGTTCTTTAGGTTGTTTTGGCAATCGGGAAACATCATTATGGTGGTGACTAGAAACTTTCATTGTATAAAATCTCGTATTTTTTAGAAAATGGGTTATTCTTTTATACAAAATAAATATACCATTCCCAGTGATGCAGAATCTTTTCAACGCCTCTTCGAAGCCCCTTTTTAAATTTTCAATAGCTCTATATGAAAACACGTGTATTTTATACAAAAGATTTTAAAAAGCATGGATATCAAGAATATGATTTACAAACTTAGTGGTATCCTACTTACTTAAATGTGAAGTTACCATGCAATATACAAGAACTTACGAATAGACGAACTCACTTATGAGGTGGTGTATAATAAAAATATATAAACATTATTTTCTTACTAGAAATATATTGATTATTGCATTTTTTAACCAAGCTATACTTCGATTGATAAACTTTAAAGAATCTTAAATCTCAATTTTCCATTAATATGGCCTGCATTGCTTCTATGCTTTGAACGAAAAACGATATCTCTATGAGAAAAATACCAATACAGTGTTCTCTAGATATAATAATTAGTGTTTCATGATGAATTACTTACTTGATAATCTGTTTCCCACATACATGCAAAAGCGTCAGTTCATCTCTTTAACAAATATAAACAAGCCTTTCATTTCAACCTTTAACAGATATAATTCAAGAACTGTCTCTTATGAAACACTTAAAAAATATGTTGATTCTAATGATGCATCTTTGAATTTAAACAGTTCATGACGGAATTTTTTATTCCTTTTTTAGACAGTGTTATTGACACATCCGCCACTTGTAACGCGCAAGAGAATAGTTTGGATTATTCAATATAAAAAAAATTAAATGAGGTAATCATAGGAATTTGCTATTAAGTTGTAAAATGATAAAGGACCATTATAAATCAATGTATTATAAATAGATAACACACTAATTATTGAAGAGGAAGATCTTGAGCATTCTGCTTGCAATCCTTTAACCACACATCATAAATAGGATGCTCAACAGCGTTCAAACCAGGACTATCTGCAAACATCCATCCTGTAAAAATACGCCGTATTTTTTTATCTAATGTTACTTCATTGACTTCAACAAAACCAGTTGTACGCGTGGGTTCATCTTTAGAGCTCGTATAACACGCACGTGGTGTTACCTGTAATGCGCCGTACTGATAAATTTTACCAAGAGTAACTTCAAAACGTGTGGTCCGTCCCGTGATTTTGTCAAGACCTGCAAAAACAGCAATTCCATTGCTAATACGCTCAGCCCGCACCCCATTATTTAAGGATAAAAACACTAAAATTTCCATAAAAAAAATATAAAAAAAATGCCTCGCCCCTAACAATAAAAAAAATCTCATCATATCAAAATCAATCGCACCTTAAAAAATAATTCTTTTCATAACATAGAGTCAAATAAGACAAAAATACACACGCACATTAAAACATGTTATTTTTTAGGTGACCACGCATCATAATCTTCATGCACACAAGAACGCTCTCCATTGGAGGTTATAGCTCCCTTTGGTCGATAGCCCTCACTTGTTCCTGTCATATTTGCAACATGAGGCTTTTCCCATTCATAAGGATGATAATCCTCTTGTGTTGGTGGACACTCACAGCGATGATGAATCCAGCCATGCCAACCTGGTGGAATAGTAGAGGCCTCAGAATAGTCTTTATAGATAACCCAACGGTGCGGATAACCATCCTTATGAAGTCCTCCTTCATAATATATATTTCCAAATTGATCTTCCCCTATCTGCTTACCTTTGCGCCATGTGAAAAAACGCGTACCAATGGTATTGCCATTCCACCATGTGAAGATTTGCTTAAAAAAACGAGCCATCTGCTATTCCATTCATTTAGTGCGTTCATGAAATTAATCGTTGGAATAAAATTATTAACGATTGAAATTATCGAAAAAGTTACTAGTAAATTCAACTACAATTCCAATTGATAGGTTAACGTGCTATCCTTTAATTTCAAGAAGATATCATATGTATGGCTTCTTCTCCACCCCATAAAATTTAATCTATGCCAAGTTTCATCTTAACCAATTCATTAACAGCTTGGGGATTTGCCTTACCACCTGTTACTTTCATTACCTGTCCAACAAACCAACCAGCTAAAGCAGGTTTGTGCTTTGCTTGCGCAACTTTATCAGAATTATTGGCAACGATCTCATCAACAGCTCTTTCAATAGCCTTTGTATCCGTTACCTGCTTCATATTTCGTTCTTCTACAATTTGGCGTGCATCTCCCCCCTCATTCCAAATAATCTCAAAAAGATCTTTGGCAATTTTTCCAGAAATAACTCCTTCTTTTATAAGATCAATAATGCTTCCCAATTGATTTGGCGATACTGGTGACTCTTCAATCTCACGATTATCTTTATTTAAAGCCCCTAAAAGGTCGTTAATCACCCAATTGGCAACTATTTTTCCATCACGCCCACGCGCTACCTCTTCAAAATAATCAGCAATAGCCTTTTCTGTCACAAGAATGGAAGCATCATACACTGTCAATCCCATTTCCTTAACAAAACGTGCTTTTATAGCGTCAGGCAACTCTGGTAAGTCTGCTGCCAAAGCATCCACAAATGCTTGATCAAATTCTAACGGTAAAAGATCAGGATCAGGAAAATAACGATAGTCATGCGCTTCTTCCTTTGAGCGCATAGAGCGCGTTTCACCTTTAGCGGCATCAAAAAGCCGAGTCTCTTGATCTATGACGCCTCCATCTTCTAAAATTGCGATCTGACGACGCGCTTCATATTCAATTGCTTGACCAATAAAGCGAATAGAATTAACGTTTTTAATTTCACAGCGCGTTCCAAAACCTTCACCAGGACGACGAACAGATACATTGACATCTGCACGCATAGAACCTTCATCCATATTGCCATCGCAAGTGCCCAAATAACGAACAATCGTACGCAATTTTGTCATATAGGCTTTAGCTTCATCTGATGAGCGCATATCAGGCTTGGAAACAATTTCCATAAGAGCAACACCAGAACGATTAAGATCTACAAAAGACATCGTTGGATGTTGATCGTGCATCGATTTTCCAGCATCCTGTTCAAGGTGCAACCTCTCAATTCCCACTTCAATATCCTCAAATTGGCCATTTGAATCTGGACCAACAGATATAATAATCTTTCCCTCTCCTACAATGGGATAGCGAAATTGAGAAATCTGATACCCCTGCGGTAAATCTGGATAAAAATAGTTTTTGCGATCAAAAACAGATTTTAAATTAATATGCGCCTTTAATCCTAAACCCGTTCGAACCGCTTGACGAACACATTCTTGATTAAGAACAGGCAACATACCTGGCATGGCTGCATCAATAAGTGATACATGATTGTTCGGCTCTGCACCAAATTTGGTTGATGCTCCTGAAAAAAGTTTCGAATTTGATATGATTTGCGCATGAACTTCCATGCCAATGATGACTTCCCAATCACCTGTAACTCCAGAAATAAAACGCTTAGAATCAGGAGTACGCGTATCAATGATGCTCATTGCCAATCCACTACCAATATTTTAAAATTCACTCATGGCTTATCTAAAACCATTCTCTCAGTGCAATCCTAGGATATAAATCTTACAACACAAGCCCGATTTTATCGGGCTTGTGTTGTTTGCATAAATATTAAGTTTTTTTAGGAGCCTTTTTCTTAGCTGGTTTTTTCTCTGTAGACGTTTCTTTCACTTCAGACTTTTTCTTTGCCGGCTTTTCTTCAGGGATATCTGATTCGTCATATTCTTTCATCAACTCTTCAACCGTCACTTCTTTGTCTGTGACTTTTATCTGTGCTAATAAATGATCAATGACCTTTTCTTCAAAAATCGGAGCACGTAGATTTTCAACAGCTTCCGGAGTCTTACGGAAAAAATCCATAATCTCTTTCTCTTGTCCTGGATATTGGCGAACCTGATCAAAAACTGCTGCTTTTAGCTCATCCTCACTAACTTTAACACCAACCTTCATTCCAATTTCAGAAAGCACCAAACCAAGACGAACACGACGCTGCGCAAGGACACGATATTCCTCACGTGCCTTTTCTTCTGTAATACCTTCATCTTCAAAACTGCGCCCAGCCTTTTTCAAATCATCATTAACCTGAGCCCATATATTGTTAAACTCAACCTCTAAAAGTTCTTCAGGAATCTCAAAATTATAATCAGCATCTAAAGCATCAAGAATTTGACGCTTAACTTTTTGACGTGTCACTGAACCATATTGGCTTTCAATCTGCCCACGAACGACCTCACGTAAGCGATCTAGAGACTCTAAACCAACTTTTTGCGCTGCTTCATCATCAATTTTTAATTCATCTGGTTTAAAGACAGCTTTGACAGTAATGTCAAACTCTGCTTCCCGTCCCGCCAAATGTGCCGCACTGTAATTATCAGAAAATTTAACAAAAATCGTTTTTACATCCCCAGCTTTCACACCAACCAATTGCTCTTCAAAACCAGGAATAAATTGTTTTGACCCAAGAATCAGTTGTGCATCACTATCTGCCCCACCTTCAAATGGAACGCCTTCAAGCTTACCTTGATAATCTATGGTAATGCGATCACCTTCTTCAGAATTCCCCTCTTTTAGAGAATAATTACGCGTAGAAGAAAGGACGCGATTGACTTGATCATCAATATCCTGTTCAGGAATAATTGCAATTTCACGGATAACCTTAATATGTTCAAAATCTTTAATGTCAATTTTTGGTAAAACTTCATACTTTAAACTAAAAGTAAAATCAGCTTTGCCATCTAGAATTTTTTCATCTTCATCTATATCAATTTTTGGCTGCATCGCTGCACGTTCATTGCGGTCCGCTAAAATAGAACGAGGTGCATCACTGAGTATCTCATTGAGAATCTCCGCCATAAAGGATTTACCATACATTTTTCGCAAATGCCCACTAGGCACTTTACCGGGACGAAAACCATTAAGCTTGATTTTTCCCTTGGTATCATCCAATCGTTCATTCAACTTTTCTTCTAAATCTTTCGCTGGAACCACGATCTTAATTTCGCGCTTCAGTCCTTCATTAAGCGTCTCGGTAACCTGCATTAAACACCTTCATTTTTCTAAGGAGAGGGATCAACCCACTCTAATAATCATTACATTCTAACACTTCGAGTGTTACATTTACCATGAAGCGGAATTTCAGACACGTAGAAATCCGTAGCACTTAAGGGATTGCTTTGGTGCGGATGGAGGGACTCGAACCCCCACGGTCTCCCGCCAGAACCTAAATCTGGTGCGTCTACCAATTTCGCCACATCCGCTCAAACTTACAAGCTAATAACCTTATACAAGCGGCGTTTCTATACCATTAATTACAGAAAAAAAGCAAACAAATATATTAAAAAAAACAAAATCTATGCTTTTCATACATAACTGCTTACGCTAAAAGTCAATTATGTTAAAGACATTTGATATCCCAATTCATATCATCGGTGGCGGTCTTGCGGGGTGTGAAGCAAGCTGGCAAATCGCTCAGTCAGGAATTTCTGTTGTTTTGCATGAAATGCGACCCGAAAAAAAATCAGATGCCCATAAAACCGATAAATTGGCAGAACTGGTTTGTTCAAATTCGTTTCGTTGCGATGATTCATTAACAAATGCCGTAGGACTTTTACATGCTGAAATGCGATTAGCAAAATCGTTAATTATGAAAGCTGCTGATGCCAACAAAGTTCCCGCAGGTAGTGCTCTTGCTGTTGACCGTGATGGATTTTCAAAAACCGTTACGACAGCACTTGAAAACCACCCTCTTATAACAATCAAACGTGAAGAAGTTCAAGAAATTCCTAAAGCTTGGAAACATGTTGTCATTGCAACAGGCCCCCTTACATCGCCTGCACTTGCTCAAAAATTACAAGCAATAACCGGTATAAAAGCTCTTTCTTTTTTTGATGCAATTGCACCTATTATCCATACCGACAGTATTGATATCAACATTTGTTGGTATCAGTCTCGCTATGATAAAATTGGTCCTGAGGGAACAGGAAAAGATTATCTTAATTGTCCCCTCAACAAAGAACAATATGAAACATTCGTTGAAGCGTTAAAAAATGCTGAAAAAACAGAGTTTCGTGACTTTGAAAAAACGCCCTATTTTGATGGATGCCTCCCCATTGAAATTATGGCTGAGCGCGGAATTGAAACGTTAAGACATGGTCCTATGAAACCTATGGGCTTAACTAATGCCCATAACCCTACAGTTAAACCCTATGCTGTCGTTCAATTACGCCAAGATAATAAACTTGGAACGCTTTATAATATGGTCGGCTTTCAGACAAAATTGAAATATGGTGAACAAATTCGCATTTTTAGAATGATTCCCGGTCTTGAAAAAGCAGAGTTTGCGCGTCTTGGTGGTCTTCACCGCAATACCTACCTCAACTCGCCAATTATTCTTGATCAAACCCTTCGTTTAAAACAAAAAAAACAACTACGCTTTGCAGGGCAAATTACCGGATGTGAAGGTTATGTAGAATCAGCGGCAATAGGGCTTCTTGCTGGACGTTTTGCTGCTGCCGAATATCATCATATTTCCCCTTACCTACCCCCACAAACTACAGCATTCGGAGCCCTTTTGAATCATATTACAGGGGGACACATCATAGATGAAAAAGCAGAAACACAATCTTTTCAGCCAATGAATATCAATTTCGGACTCTTTCCGCCTATTGCTTCTATTAAACATTCAGGAAAACGCTTACCAAGTAAAGAAAAAAAATTAGTAAAAAAACAAGCCATAACAGCGAGAGCTCTCAATGATTGTACTCAGTGGTTAGCAAATAAAGAATCAAAGAGCTCCTGTTTATAAAAAACACACGATTCGCCTCTCTCCTACTGAATAGATCTTTATAACTCTCGTGAAAAAATCATTCTAAAGCCTTTTAAAGACTGTCTCCCCCAATCAATAAATACTACCCTACGTTTCATCATTTATTCAATTATGTAGATGCTGTAAAATAACTTTTGGCTATAAAAAAACTTTACCGCTATCAATAATTTAATATGATTTAATGACTAAAAACAAAATAATTATATAAACATATTATGAATAATCAAAATAAATAAATGGAGATACACAAGTAATACTGTACTATCTTTATTAATAGTTTTTATATTACGTAATGTATATTATTTTATAAGAGTAATTTTTCTGTTTTTTAACTTCCTCCCTCAAAATTTGTGATGTTCTCTCATTTTAACTCTTGTATGATGAAGGAAAAATACTCGCTTGCATATCACAAGTGAAATAAAGATATGGAAAAAATATTTGTAGGATAGAGCTGGAGCTATCTCTCCCCTCTCAAATGCCAAGAAAAATCCCAATATTAAAAACCAAATCTGAATATCAAAAGATTTTTTTATTTCAGGATCTTATAATAAATCAATAAAATTATCCTCTTGGTGCGTCACAAGAAAGGTTGGCGTATAAGAGTAAAAGAATAAAACTATCCCTTATGCACTCGTCTCAGATATCTGGGGCTAGTCGCAACATTATAGGAACTGAGAAAATAGATAGCAAGGTGGCACCAACATGCACTTTTATTAAGCGTAAATGGTGATATATAATAACTTTTATGGACTTTACAGAGTTTTCCGCTTCATATTATTTACGGATCTTGTTTTGAAATAAATACCGTAACACTTCAGCGTAATAAAAGTTAATATTACATTTTATAAGCCATACCCGCGCTCAATTAATACAGTACAATATTTCATTGAAAAGACTAAAAACAATATATTTCAGCAATACATGAAAATAAAAAATATCGCAAGGATCTCAAAGTTTTATGTGAAAAACAAGCATAACACATGTGTTAAAAAAACCCGTTTATAAATAAATCGGGTTTTTTTAATGTAGCTTAAATTATTTTTTATTAACTGCTTCTTTAAGGCTTTTTCCTGCAGAAAATTTGGGTACAGAACGTGCTGGAATATCGATTTCAGCACCAGTTGAAGGATTACGCCCCTTTGTTGCAGCACGATGAGAAACTTCAAAAGTGCCAAAACCTGGAAGACGAACATCTCCCCCTGAAGCCAAAGCTTCTGTTACAGAAGCCATAAAAGCATCAACAACAGCACCAGCTTGCGCTTTCGAAACACCTGCCTTTTCAGCAACGGAGCTAACGAATTCACTTTTATTCATAAAATATTTCCTTTCCCTATATTACCTGAACATGACTTAATCATGTTATTGGTCAGTTTATTGAAAAGTACAGCAAACAGAAGTCTTATTTTTATCCAAAACATTGTTTTTTTAGCAATAATCACAGTTATTCACGGAATTTTTCACTTTTTCCAACAAAAAACAGAATAATAACCTCAACAACATCTTCTACCACCTAAAAAATGCCGTTATAAATGAGATAAGTGAATCAGTGCGCAATCTGTATTCCTTCACTATCACTGCTCTCTGACCGGATTGGCACAGCCCCTGTAGAGGGTTCTTTCCATTCAATAGTGTCTGGAAAACGAACCAAAGCGTGTTTCAAAACTTCACTCACATGATTTACCGGAATAATTTCCATATTATTTTTGACATCATCAGGAATATCAACCAAATCTTTTGCATTTTCTTCAGGAATAAGTACTTTTTTTATCCCTCCTCGAAGAGCTGCTAAGAGTTTTTCTTTTAATCCACCAATGGGTAAAACGCGTCCACGTAAAGTAATTTCACCAGTCATTGCAATATCTTTATGCACAGCTACTCCTGTAAGGACCGAAACAATTGCTGTCACCATTGCAATCCCAGCCGATGGGCCATCTTTTGGTGTCGCACCCTCTGGAACATGAACATGGATATCGCGTTTTTCAAAAAGTGGAGGTTCAATACCAAAATCAACAGCACGAGAACGTACATAAGATGCTGCCGCTGAAATGGACTCTTTCATAATATCACGTAAATTTCCAGTTACAGTCATCTTCCCTTTGCCGGGCATCATAACTCCTTCAATAGTCAATAACTCTCCACCGACTTCTGTCCACGCAAGACCTGTTACAACACCAACTTGATTTTCTCCTTCAATCTGATTGTAATGATAACGTTTAATACCCAAGAAATCATGAATATTACTTTCTGTAACTTTTACAGATTTTTGATGTGTTTTGAGAATTTTTGTAACGGATTTGCGGGAAATTTTCATGAGTTCACGTTCAAGGTTACGAACGCCTGCCTCACGTGTATAAAACTGAATAATTGACCTTAGTGCGCCATCAGAAATACTGAGTTCTTTTTTAGATAAACAGTGATCTTTTAGTGCCTTTGGTAAAAGATGCTGTTTAACAATTTCCATTTTCTCACATTCAGTATAACCAGCGATACGAATAATTTCCATACGATCCATTAACGGACCTGGAATATTAAGCGTATTGGCAGTTGTGATAAACATGACATCAGAAAGATCATATTCAACTTCCAAATAGTGATCAATGAATGTACCATTTTGTTCAGGATCAAGAACTTCTAATAAAGCGGATGAAGGATCACCACGAAAATCTTGGCCCATTTTATCAATTTCATCAAGCAAGAAAAGCGGATTAGATTTTTTTGCTTTTTTCATAGACTGGATAATTTTTCCAGGCATCGATCCAATATATGTTCGGCGATGTCCACGAATTTCTGCTTCATCTCGGACACCTCCCAATGAGATACGAACATACTCACGTCCCGTTGCCTTTGCAATAGAGCGCGCTAATGATGTTTTCCCTACACCTGGAGGACCTAATAAACAAATAATGGGACCTTTTATCTTTGACGCGCGACTTTGTACGGCCAAATATTCAATAATTCGCTCCTTAACTTTTTCAAGACCAAAATGTTCATTATTCATGACCTTTTCAGCAAAATCTAAATTGTTTTTAATCTTAGATTTTTTACCCCAAGGCATTGCTAATAACCAATCAAGATAGTTACGTACAACTGTCGCTTCTGCAGACATAGGAGACATATTCCGTAATTTTCTCAATTCTGCTCCAGCTTTTTCCTGTGCTTCCTTGGATAGTTTTGTATTCTTGATACGTTCTTCTAATTCAGAGAGTTCATCTCGGCTATCATCACCTGCTCCTAACTCTTTTTGAATAGCCTTCATCTGCTCATTGAGATAATATTCTCGTTGGTTTTTTTCCATTTGCCGTTTAACATGCGAACGAATACGTTTTTCAACCTGCAAAACAGAAATTTCTCCTTCCATGAAGGACAAAACACGTTCAAGACGGGCCCGCACAGGTAAGAGCTCTAATATTTCCTGTTTTTCTGCCAGTTTAATCATCAAATGAGAAGCAATCGTATCGGCAAGCTTAGAAGGATTATCAAGCTGGCCAATCGCATTCACAACTTCAGGAGAGATTTTTTTATTAAGCTTTACATAGTTTTCAAAATAAGTAATCACTGACCTTGAAAGAGCTTCAATCTCAACATCACTCTCTCTAGGTTCTTCTGTAACAGTTGCAAAAGCCTGATGATAACCTTCACTTAAAGAAAATTGACTAATTTTTGCACGTGCAGTTCCTTCAACCAAAACCTTTACAGTACCATCAGGAAGCTTTAAAAGTTGAAGAATATTAGCAAATGTACCAATATGATAAACATCCTCTGATTTTGGATCGTCATCAGAAGCATTTTTTTGTGTCACCAATAGTATTTGCTTATCAACCGCCATCGTTTCTTCAAGAGCACGAATTGATTTTTCGCGGCCCACAAAAAGTGGAACAATCATATGGGGGAAGACAACAATATCACGAAGAGGTAAAACAGCATAAACCCCATCTCTTACTTCATCTGTCTTTTCATCAATATATTGCATAACTCTCCTTTCTGGAGCCTATGAGCTATCTACAACAATTAGCCCACCTTTAGAAAATCTCAGCTCTTCACTGTACATGAAGTGGTAATTACTCATACATAAATCAAGCATTATAATGATATTATTAGAAACACCTATCAAATACCGTTCACTACCACCTTTTATATTGTGCATCGCACAATGTCATGCTGATACATTTTCTTTATCTTCTGCACGTTCTGAGTAAATATAAAGAGGACGCGCTTTACCATCAACGACATCACTCGAAATAACCACTTTTTGAACGCCTTCAAGAGCCGGTAGCTCAAACATCGTCTCAAGAAGGATCTTCTCCATAATAGAACGTAAACCACGAGCACCAGTTTTACGTTCAATTGCTTTCTTTGCAATAACACGTAAAGCATCTTCATGAAATGCTAACTCAACATTCTCCATTTCAAAAAGACGCTGATATTGCTTTACTAACGCATTTTTAGGTTGGGATAAAATTTGCATGAGGGCGTTAACATCTAAATCCTCTAAGGTAGCGACTATAGGAAGCCGCCCAATAAATTCTGGTATTAAACCAAATTTAATAAGATCTTCAGGCTCTAAATCACGAAAAATTTCACCGACACAACGCTCATCCGGAGCCTTAACAGTCGCAGAAAAACCAATAGAAGTTTTTTCACCACGCCCTGAAATAATCCGTTCTAAACCTGCAAAAGCTCCCCCACAAATGAATAAGATGTTTGTGGTGTCAACCTGAAGAAACTCTTGTTGCGGATGCTTACGTCCACCTTGAGGAGGAACAGAAGCAATCGTTCCTTCCATAATTTTTAATAATGCTTGCTGAACTCCTTCCCCCGAAACATCTCTTGTAATAGAAGGATTGTCTGCTTTACGAGAAATCTTATCAACCTCATCAATATAAACAATACCACGCTGCGCACGTTCAACATTATAATCTGCTGCTTGAAGAAGCTTCAAAATAATATTTTCAACATCTTCTCCCACATAACCCGCTTCAGTCAAAGTGGTCGCATCCGCCATCGTAAAAGGCACATCAATAATACGTGCTAATGTTTGTGCAAGATAAGTTTTACCACAACCCGTTGGACCAACAAGAAGAATATTTGATTTAGCCAACTCAATATCATTGCTTTTAGACTGATGCGCCAACCGTTTATAATGATTATGAACAGCAACAGAAAGAACACGCTTTGCATGCTGCTGACCAATAACATAGTCATCAAGAACTGTTATAATTTCCTGTGGCGTAGGAACACCATCACGCACCTTAACCCCAGAAGACTTATTTTCTTCCCGAATAATATCCATGCAAAGCTCTACACATTCATCACAGATAAATACAGTAGGCCCCGCAATGAGCTTACGCACCTCATGCTGACTCTTGCCGCAGAACGAGCAATAGAGAGTATTTTTTGATTCGTTCCCGCTATTGCTAATTTTGCTCATTTTTCTTTCCTTTCACCACAATATATGAACACTTTGCCTTTTCAAAGGAAGCCTTTCATCATGAAAACTAAAAGACATATAGAAAACCATGCATGTCTCAATACTTTTAGGTGTTTCTCTTATTTTGCGATATTTTTTATAAAACTCTTGATTTAAAGTAGCTGTTTTTTCTATAAAAATTCTTAATCTTTTTCTTCTTTTTCAGTTTCTGCACGGTATTGTATAACATCATCAACTAAGCCAAACGCTTTGGCTTCTTCTGCTGTCATAAAATGATCGCGATCGAGAGTTCTCTCTATAACCTCATAATCTTGACTCGTATGTTGAACATAAATTTCATTTAAACGCCGTTTCATCTTTATAATATCTTGCGCATGTCGCTCAATATCTGAAGCTTGACCTTGAAAACCACCAGATGGTTGATGCACCATAATACGTGCGTTTGGCAATGTAAAACGATGACCTTTTGCTCCAGCCGTTAATAATAAAGACCCCATAGATGCCGCTTGCCCCATGCAAAGCGTAGAAACAGGAGGGCGAATAAACTGCATAGTATCATAAATAGCCATACCAGATGTTACGACACCACCTGGAGAATTAATATAAAGACTAATTTCTTTTTTAGGATTTTCCGCTTCCAAAAAAAGCAATTGTGCACAAACAAGCATTGCCATACCATCTTCAACAGGTCCATTAATAAAAATAATCCGTTCCTTTAAAAGACGGGAAAAAATATCATAGGCCCGTTCACCACGATTTGTTTGTTCAATAACCATAGGAACAAGGCTTAATGCTGTTTTCATTGGATCACTCATATTTTTACTTTCCGTTCATATAACAACCGCTCTTTACACATTCAATGTTTTTGTCCATATGTTAACATTACTCTCTTGTGCAAGCTACAATCAAGAGATTGTATAAGATAGATTAAAATCTCAATAGTTAAAATAGCAATAATAACTCTACCTAAACAAATGATGAACATCCGGAATGCGAGATACCGCCCAATGGTAAAAACTTCCTTCCTGAGGTCTTTTCGTGGTCTTTGTCTTTCTGTGAATATGAAAGCCTATCAAGCGTGAATCTGTAAGCGGCTTTACGCCAAAAGCTGGTTCAAAAATACGTTCAGTTTTTCGCCCAGTCCAATAATAAAAAGTTTCCTTTTCCTTTGCTTCATGAAAAAACCATATCGTTTTGCTAATCGTGAAATACCATCATTGCCAAATATTGTAACGCCAAGATTTCCCAGTAAAATCGGCATTTTTTTCCTCTTTAACCAGAACGGTCTCCAAACACGACGCTTAAACCCAAGCCAATGAGGAATAATTTCTGCACCTGCCCAATAATCCTCAAATATTTTTATAATAGGGTTATTGGGCGGAAAATAAAGTGCAGAAACGCCTACTCTTGTATTATTTTCTCTTGCCAACCAAACCTTATCCGCATCTGGATGAAATTGTTTAACAAGGTAAACATCTGTATCTAACCAAACACCTTGTTGATATTTCATCAGCATAACACGAAAAAAATCCGAGAACTGAACAATTGTACACCCTAGTTTATCATCAGAAAAATCGGGATCAAGGCGATAAATTGCTGAGCGTGGTAAAATTGATTCGGCTTCATACAGCTCAACACCAGCAGGGAGATTATCTATTTTTTTATCATAACTAAAAAGCTTAACGCGCTGTCCAGTTTTAACCATTGAAGACAAACAAAGCCTATCTACCAATCTTAATTGTCCACTATACCAAAAAGTACAAATATCCATAGATAATACATCAAAAATATTCTAAACTTACGCGAAAGAGTTGTTCAACATCACGAACCCTATCAGCAAGAGCAAAAATCACTATTCTATCACCAGACAAAATACGCGTATCTGCCGAAAGCTGTATTATTGTCTTATTGCGATAAATTGCACCAATTCTCAAACCATCTGATAAATTGAGCTCTGATAATGACTTACCAACCAATGAAGATGTTTGCATCACTTCAGCTTCAATAATTTCTGCTCGGCCATTAAAAACTGAATGAACAGAACGAATACGCCCACGGCGCATTTGTTGCAAAATTCTCGATATTGTAACACTATGGGGATTAAGATATGCATCCACACCAACAGCACGACTAAATTCTTGATAGGCAACATTATTAATCAATACCATATTGGCTTTGCAGCCCAATCTTTTAGCAATAATAGCGCTTAAGAGATTAACCTGATCTTGATTGGTCAATGTAATCATTAAATCGGACTGATCAATTCCCGCATCTTGAAGAATCACTGGATCTAACACGTTACCGTATAAAACTGTTGTTTTTTCAAGCTGATCAGCAATTGTGAGGGCTCTTTCTCTATGCGCTTCTATAATCTTCAATTTTAATTTATGAAAACGCTTTTCAATAGCCTGTGCAACATAAAGGCCAATGTGACCACCCCCTGCAATAATCATGCGGTGGGCATCTTGTTCTTTATGACCAAAAAGCCCAACAGCACGACGCATCTGTTCACGAGAAACAACAAGATAGGTTATATCACCAACGCGTAGTTGCGTTTCTGAATGTGCAACCAATAATTCCGCGCCACGTTTAATAGCAGTAACCGTCGTATGAAGATCTGGAAAAAGCTCTGTTAATTGACGCAAAGGTGTATTAATAACGGGACAATCTTCCATGCATTCCAAAGCTAGTGCCACAATATCATCATTACAAAAATAAAGAACATCTATTGCACCAGGTAAAGCAATACGGCGCAAAACCATTTCCCCAACTTCAACTTCTGGCGAAATAACCACATCAATGGGAATATTCTCTCTGGAAAAAAGCGTCTTATAACGTGGTTCTAAATAAGATTGTGAGCGAATACGAGCAATTTTTGTGGGCACATTAAATAATGAATGTGCTACTTGGCAAGCTACCATATTAACTTCATCAAACAAAGTGACAGCAATCAACATATCAGCTTTGTCTGCATCTGCAGCCAAAAGAACTTCAGGCCGTGAACCGTGACCAACAAAACCTCTCACATCCAATGTATCGCGAATCTTTTCAATTAATCTCGTTTCAATATCAATAACAGTAACATCGTGATTTTCAGCAGCAAGACGCTCTGCTATCCCATAACCAACCTGTCCTGCTCCACAAATAATAATACGCATCGCTTTAAGAAACTCCAAGCGCTTTAAGTTTACGGTGCAAAGCTGAACGCTCCATGCCTATAAATTCAGCAGTACGTGATATATTTCCACCCAAACGCCCAATCTGCGCCACTAAATATCTCTTTTCAAATAATTCTCGAGCTTCACGTAACGGCAAATCCATTATACTTTCATCTGAATCCATTTGAAGACGTGGCAAAGAATCACTTACTTCACTGGGAAGAAAGTCCGCTGTTATAGGACCATCACCATCCCGCACAAGAATAAGAAGACGCTCAATATTATTACGTAATTGCCGCACATTACCCGGCCAAGCGTGCGTTTGCAAAATAGCAATCACATCATCACTGATTGCACGCGGTTTAATCCCAACCTGCTGTGATATTGTTTTTACAAAATGATGTACAAGTTCTGGAATATCTTCACGACGCGCTGAAAGGGGCGGAACAACAATAGGAACAACGGAAAGACGGTGAAAAAGATCCTCCCTAAAGCGCCCATCAGAAATGAGGTTTTCAAGATTTTGCGCTGTCGAAGAAATGATACGGACATCCACCTTAACACGTTTTGTGCCGCCAATTCTCTCAAATGTTTGCCCCGTTAAAACCCGAAGAATCTTCCCTTGAGTCTCACGCGGCATATCAGCAATTTCATCAAGATATAAGATACCGCCATGAGCTTCCTCTAAGGCACCAATTTTACGCTCTCTTCCCTCCATTTCGCTGCCAAACAGCTCTATTTCCATTCTTTCCGGAGTAATCGTTGCAGCATTTATTGTAACAAATGGCCCATTCGAACGCGTTGAGAGCGCATGAATAGCTCGTGCAACAGTCTCTTTTCCTGCCCCTGAAGGACCTGTTATCATGATGCGACTATTGGTTGGTGCTACTTTTTCTATGATTTGACGCAAATTTTTTATAACTGTCGATTTTCCGAGCAACTCTAATGTCTCGTTCGAACGCTTTCGCAATTCTAAAAGCTCACGTTTTAAATTTGAATTTTCAAGTGTTCTCTCTGCAACCAATACAAGTCTATCAGCTTTAAAAGGTTTTTCAATGAAATCATATGCCCCTCGCTTTATAGCGGAAACAGCCGTCTCAATATTACCATGACCAGAGATCATAACGACCGGAAGAGCCGGATATTGTGTTTTAATTTCATCAAGCAGTGCTAAACCATCGAGACGACTACCCTGTAGCCAAATATCCAAAAAAATGAGCTTTGGAATACGCTCACTAATTTGAGCCAATGCTTCATCAGAGTTACAAGCAACACGCGTTTCATAACCTTCATCATCTAAAATACCGGCAACAAGCTCACGAATATCTGCTTCATCATCAACAATCAAGATATCTGATACCATACTATTCCCCTATCTTATGATTTATGGCTTGTATAATATTACCCTGCTTACCCCCATCCGCTGGAAATATCAAACGGATCATCGCACCACGACCTTCATAAAAACTCTCCGGTGCATCATGAAGCTCCATGAAACCACCGTGATCTTCAATAACTTTGCGCACAATAGCTAACCCCAGCCCTGTTCCTTTTTCCCGCGTTGTTATATAGGGTTCTAATAACTTTTGTCTTTGCTCTTTAGGAAGTCCTTTCCCGTTATCAACAACATCCACAACCACCCATTCTTCCTGACGATAAGAACGGATAAGAATATGACCGTGAATATTTTCCTCTCGCATAACTGAATCTATGGATTCGCTCGCGTTTTTGATAACATTGCAAAAAGCCTGTACAATGAGACGGTTATCAAATGCACCCATAAGTGGTAGAGTTCCTAAATCTTGCTCAAAATGAATATCATGTCGCGTCACCTCTATCAAGAAACATGCTTCGCGCAACAATTCTCGTATATCTAAAATATGCATTTTGGGTTTGGGCATACGTGCAAAAGAGGAAAACTCATCAACCATACGCCCAATATCTCCAACCTGCCGAATAATTGTGTCAATACACCGCTCAAAGACCTCTCTATCTTGTGTAATAGCTTTGTTATAACGTTTACGAATGCGTTCAGCGGATAACTGAATAGGTGTAAGAGGATTTTTAATTTCGTGTGCAATACGCCGCGCAATATCCGCCCACGCCGCTGTACGTTGCGCTGCAACAAGGTCTGTAATATCATCAATTGTTAGAACCCAAGATTGCCCTTGTCCATCATCCTCCTCCATCGTAACTTGGACATTACAGACACGCTCTTTTCCTGCAACGTTTAAAGTGACCTGCTCACGATGGTTTTTACGATCCAATGAACGCACAAACTGAAAAACCTGCCAAATTTCAGCGCTTAAAGATAAAAGACTTTTTCCAACAACGCGCTCTGAGCGAATATCAAACATCGCTTCAATAGACCGATTGATAATGGTGATATCACCATTATCATCTATACCTGCTACTCCCGCTGTTACACCCGATAACACAGCTTCAGAAAAACGCCGTCTTTCATCAATTTGATCACGCACTGCAATCAATTCATTACGCCGACTTTTCAATTCACTGACCATGTAATTAAAAGTTTTGGATAATTGCCCAATATCTCCATCTTTTGCTCGTACTGGCACGAAAATTTCCATATTTCCAGAAGCAACATCATCGGCAGCACTAATGAGAAGACGAATAGGACGTACTAAGCGATCAGCAACAGCAATAGCAGCCCAAATGGCTGATAAGAATAAACTAAAAAAAAGACACAAATAAAGCATACCAAATGCAATCTGTGTCAGCAGGCGATTCTCATTTAAATCACGATAACGATCTGTATTAACTTCTGTCAAACGCAAAGCAGATAAAACACCTTTATCAACGTCACGCACCAAATATAAAAATGTGTTTGGAATATTGGTAAATTTTAAAATAATACCAAAATAATCATGAACGCCTGGTTGAAAAGAAAAAGGTCTCGCACTGGTTGCTCGTTCAATAAGATGAGAAGGAGGAATTGGCAGTTTATCTTCATCACCAAGAGCACTCGATACAAAAATAGCTCCACTAGAACTTAACAAAAATGCACCACGCAAATTGCGTCCTAGAGCATGACGCGTCAATTGCATCCTATATTCAGCTGGATTACGTTCTAAGAGTTTTTTGTTATCAAGTGCAAATGCCATCGCGTAGGATAAATTTTTTAAATTTTGGAGCATTTCATCTGCATAAGCATTTGCTAAATCAATAGAAGAGCCCACAATTTGCCGCGTTGTTGTATCAAACCATCGATCAAGTCCCAAATTTAGTGCTGGACCCGATACAAGAGCTACAGCAACAGCTGGCATTGTCGCAACAAGTGCAAACAATGAAATAAGGCGCACATGAAGACGCGATCCTGCACGCCTTGAACGCCAAGCACGAATGATCGGTATCATCTCATAAAAAACGATGACAATAAGCCCTAAAACCCAAAAACTATTAATTCCTATAAGAATAAGGGTTACTGTTCTACTGGGAACAACAGGAGTTAATCCAATAAGAATAATAAATGAAACAGAGGCCGTAAGTAAAGCCAATACAATAATTGTAATCCCTAAAAAAATATATACCTTACTTAAACGATACAACTCATCGTTATAAGTATTTTTATCTATGTCTTGAAGATTCGTCACAGATGTTATATTCGTCATGAGCTTACATACCCTTATCCCATTATTCTCATATAACCTTTTGTAGCAAAAATTGACAATACTAATACTACATTTAAAATAGGCAAATATAGTCAACGAGAAAAAACTTCTACATTTTGCAAAATATCTTTAAAATAGACTGTGTTCGACGATACTTTACGAAGGAAATGAGATGCGATTAACAAAACAAACAAATTATGCTCTTCGAATGCTTATGTATTGTGCAGATAATCAGGGAACTCTCAGTCGTGTTCCAGAAATTGCTAAAGCATATGCCGTTTCAGAGCTTTTTTTATTTAAAATCCTTCAGCTGCTTGTTCAAGCAGGTTTTATACAAACAGTGCGTGGACGCAATGGTGGAGTTAGATTGGCTAAACCCGCAGCAGAAATTTCAGTCGCGGATGTTGTGAAAGTAACAGAAGACAACTTTTCCCTCGCAGAATGTTTCGATACTGCAGAACCAACTTGCCCCTTGTTTGATTTTTGTGGTTTAAATACCGCACTTCAAAAAGCATTAAATGCTTTTTTTGAGGTGTTATCCGTGATATCCCTTGCTGATCTACAACAACCATCCTTTCAAAATCATTTTAAAATTAATGACAAAAAAGCAAACTAAGATTATAATACAAGGAGATTAAGTATTTCTATTGCAGCAATAATATTAGCCGCTGGACGGGGTGAAAGAGCAGGATCTCCCCATAAAATTCCAAAACAATATCGGCTTCTAGGACAAAAGCCAATTATTTATCATACCGTGCATTGTTTTTTGCAGCATCCAGCTATCACAACAATTATTCTTGTTATTCATCCAGAAGATCGTCAAATCTGTGAACAAGCTATTGACGATTTTAAAGAGCGCCTTATTATCGTTGAAGGAGGCAATACACGTCAAATCTCTACCTTATATGGACTTCAGGCACTCAAAAAATTTGCCCCCCAATATGTGCATATTCATGATGGTGCACGCCCTTTTATCGAAAACAAGCTTCTTAATAACATTCACAACACTATCACGCCTCAAGAAGGTGTTCTTCCTGTTCTGCCCATCTCTGATACCCTTAAACGTATAAATAATCAGCATGTTTTAGAAACAATTCCCCGTACCCATCTTTATAGTGCACAAACTCCACAGTGTTTTCCCTTTGAACATATCTTAGCGGCCCATAAACAAGCAAAACAAGCTTGCAAACAAGAATTCACTGACGATTCTGCAATTGCCGAATGGTTTGGAATTCCTATGCGTACCGTTCCTGGAGATCCTAACAACATAAAAATTACATGGCATGAAGATTTTAATACTGCACATTTATATCTCCAAAAGAAAATGCAAATATTTCCTGATATTCGTACCGGCAATGGTTATGATGTTCACTCTTTTGAGGATGGTGATTTTCTTATATTATGTGGTATAAAAATCCCTTTTCATAAAAAATTAAATGGACACTCCGATGCGGATGTTGCTCTTCATGCATTAACAGATGCCCTTCTTGCAACTCAAGGTGCTGGAGATATCGGTACACATTTTCCTCCCTCTGATCCTCAATGGAAAAATGTATCATCAGAAATTTTTCTCCGTCATGCTCTTGATATTATAAAACAAGCAGGTGGTCGTATCGCCAATGTTGATATCACAATTATCGCTGAAAATCCTAAAATTAGTCCATATCGTCATGCCATGACAGAAAATCTTATAACAATACTTGCAATAACACCTGATCGTATCTCTATCAAAGCAACAACAAATGAAAGGCTTGGATTTATTGGTCGTGGTGAGGGAATTGCTGCTCTTGCAACAGTGAGCGTCCTTTATTCAGGAGAAATTCCCCAATGACATATCTTTGTGAAAAACAAGCACATGAAGTTCTTAATACCTTTCGCCAAAAAGGTTTGCTGTTAACAACTGTAGAGTCTTGTACAGGGGGACTCATTGCTGCATGCCTCACAAATATAGCAGGATCGTCAGATGTTCTCGATTGTGGATTTGTTGTTTATTCAAATGAATCTAAAACACGCCTTGTTGGCGTTTGTGCTGAACTTATAAAAACCTATGGTGCCGTTTCAAAAGAAGTTGCTCTTGCAATGGCTGAGGGTGGATTAAAACATTCACAAGCTGACATTGCAGTTTCTGTAACAGGAATTGCTGGTCCAGGAGGTGCAAGTCTTGATAAACCTGTAGGACTTGTGCATTGCGCAGTAGCTTATAAAAACCACTCCCCCCTGCACAAAGAAATGCACTTTGCTCATCTTAATCGCAATGCTATCCGCCATGCAACTGTTGAAAATGCTTTTAAAATGATTCTGGAATTGCTTCACTGAATTCCCCATACTAATTTCAAAATTCTTTATTCCCCATCGAGTCTATAATCGTCAACATCTTGAAAAAATTTTATTGTATCACAACTTGAAAATGAACGATCTGACTAGCCTAAAATTATCTCACTTTAGTCCTGTGTAGGTTGAATTAATCAAATTTATTCACTTACACGCCACAAGAGAAAAAACTGTATAAATAAAATGATTAATGAAAGGGAAACTTGTACCTCTCTCTCAAGTGCTAAGAGCTGGTACAACATCTTGAGAGATGGCAAATAAATGATACAGGAGAACTTCTTCATAAGTGTACAGATGTAGATTTTATATACTTTTACGAGAATCTATACTATTTATTATGAGCACTATTATGAAATGGGTATGACGCAAGCATGTTCTATTTGGGCGTTTTGTTTAACGAGTGTGCATCCATTAAAAAAGAGAGAAACAAAAGCATGAAACTGTGCATCATCTTCATCATTTAAAATGATATTCCCTCAATATACTTTTGAAAGCTGAATTAAAAACAAATAGTAAAGATGGAAACCGGTTTTCACCTTCACGCTGTTTAAGCAATAGGTATTGTTAAAAAATAACAGAATAGACTATGTTACCGTAGAGCCATAAATCTGATGCGCACGCTTCTCAAAAGCCTCGGTAAATTTACGAAACGCAATATCAAACATTGAGCCCATCACTAATCCAAGCGTTTTACTTTTAAATTCATAATCAATAAAAAACTCTACATTACATGCATTGGTATTTTCAATATCATGAAAGGCCCAACGATTTTCAAGATATTTGAATGGACCATCAATATATTTAACTTCTATAAGACTTTTTTCCGGCTGAAGAAATACTTGAGTCGTAAAAGTTTCACGAATAATCTTATAGCCAACGGTCATATCCGCAAGAAGCAATATTTTTTTTCCATATTCTTTTCGAGAACGTATTATTAAAGACTCACACATTGGTAAAAATTCAGGATAACGCTCAATATCTGAAACCAGATCAAACATTTCACTGGCACTATGGGTGATCTGCCGATGTATTGTAAAAATCGGCATAATTATCTCTGTAAGGAAAATTTTTCATCACGCGCTTTTTGCAAAATGGCAAAATCATCTCCAGCATGATGAGATGAACGCGTTAGAGGATTGGAGGCCATATGTAAAAATCCTTTTACTTTACCAATCTTGGCAAAAGACTCAAATTCTTCAGGAGGCACAAAACGAACAACTGGATGATGTTTTCGTGTAGGCTGCAAATATTGTCCAATTGTCATAAAGTCAACATCAGCAGCGCGCAAATCATCCATCAATTGCAAAACTTCATTTCGCTCCTCCCCAAGGCCAACCATAATTCCCGATTTTGTAAAAATTGTTGGATCAAGTTCTTTAACACGTTGTAATAAACGAATTGAATGAAAATAACGTGCCCCTGGACGGACCTTCAAATATTTAGAAGGAACTGTTTCTAAGTTATGATTAAAAACATCAGGCTTAGCAGCAACAACAACTTCTAAAGCGCCATCCTTATGACGAAAATCAGGTGTAAGAACTTCAATTGTTGTTTTAGGAGTTTTTTGACGAATCGCATAAATAACTTTTGCAAAATGCTCAGCACCACCATCAGCAAGATCATCACGATCAACAGATGTAATGACAACATGTTTTAATTCCATCCGTGCAACAGCATCAGCGACACGTTCTGGCTCATTATCATCAACGGCAAGTGGAATACCTGTTGCAACGTTACAAAAAGCACAAGCACGCGTACATATTTCACCTAAAATCATAAAGCTAGCATGCCTCTGGCTCCAACATTCGCCAATATTAGGACAACCAGCTTCTTCACATACAGTCACTAGCTTATGCGTACGTACAATACCATGTGTTTCCTTATAAATTGGTGATGTTGGCGCTTTTACACGAATCCAATCTGGCTTTTTTTGAACGCTTGTATCAGGACGATGTGCCTTTTCAGGATGACGCAATCGTCTATTTGCAACTCTATCAACAACCGTAACCATTTAAGCCTTTGCCTTATAAATACGAAGTAACAATCAAAAATATAAAATTTTTCATACAATCCAGTCATCAAGCGTTTAAAACTTGACCATAAGCATCTAATACACTTTCTTTCATCATTTCCGATAAGGTCGGATGTGGAAAGACAGTATGCATTAATTCTTCTTCTGTTGTTTCAAGATTCATAGCAATAACAAAACCCTGTATCAATTCTGTTACCTCAGCCCCTACCATATGGGCCCCGAGAAGCTGTCCTGTTTTTTTATCAAAAATCGTTTTTACTAACCCCTGATCTTCACCCAAAGCAATCGCCTTACCATTCGCAGCAAAAGAATAACGACCAATACGTATATCATAACCTGCTTCTTTTGCTGCCGCTTCTGAAAGCCCTACAGAGGCAACCTGTGGTGTACAATATGTACACCCTGGAATTTTTCTTTTATCAAGTGGATGAGCGCTTTTCAAACCTGCAAGATGCTCAATACATATCACACCTTCTTCTTCTGCTTTATGGGCCAACATAGGAGGGCCTGCTACATCACCAATAGCATAAATACCTCCCACCCCCGTCCAACTCCATTCATCAGTTACAATGCAGCCGCGATCAGTTTTTATTCCCAAAGCTTCTAAACCAAGATTCTCAATATTACCTTGCACCCCAACAGCAGAAATCAACCGGTCAACAGTCATTGACTCTATTTTACCTTGAACATCAATATGTACACTTACAGAATCGGAAGATTTTTCAACCTTTGTTACTTTTGCTTGACGAAGAATACGTAAACCTTTTTTCTCTAACTGTTTACGAGCAAACGTTGAAATTTCAATATCTTCAGCAGGCATGATATGGGGCATCATTTCAACAACAGTTACTGTCGCCCCCATATCATGATAAAAAGAAGCAAATTCAATGCCAATAGCTCCAGACCCTATAACCAAAAGCGATTTTGGCATTGCTGGCGGTATCATAGCTTCAAAATAAGTCCAAATGAGTTTTCCATCTGGCTCAATACCAGGAAGGACACGAGGACGTGCGCCCGTTGCAATAATGATATGCTTTGCTTGATAAGTTCCCTCCCCTAACGTCCCTTTAGGGACTGGATTTTGCGGTTGCATAATCGGTTTGGAGGATGAAGAAACCATAATTTCCGCAGGAAGGCTTCCCTTTGCTTCTTTAGTAAGCTTTGCTTCACCCCAGATAATATCAATTTTGTTTTTTTTCATTAAAAAACCAACACCAGCATTTAAACGTGCTGAAACACCCCGTGAACGTGCCACAACATCTTTGATGTTTGCCTCAATTGAACCATTAATTTTTAATCCATAATTTGTCGCATGTTCAGCAAAATGTTTCATTTCCGCTGAACGTAGAAGGGCCTTTGTTGGAATACATCCCCAATTTAAACAGATCCCTCCCAAATGTTCACGTTCAACAATCGCAGTCTTAAAGCCACATTGTGCTGCACGAATTGCGGTTACATATCCGCCTGGACCTGATCCAATCACAATTACATCATAAAGATTTGCCACAGTAATTCCTCCATGGATATATAAAAAACGGATATGCATTTTTTGAACTTAAGACTGTAAAACAACATGAGAGAATTATCTTATGTCTTTGCTTTAAGCTTCACGTAAATGCTTTACCCAAACCAGAAATAGCAATAACATTGCTCTTTAAACTCTTTAAATTTGTTTCTATTCTCTTAACACGCTTTCTCACAATTTACGTGAAGAACTGTTAAACAGTTCAAACCAACATTGCTAATGGATTTTCAATCATCTTCTTAAAAGTCCGCGCGAGCTCTGCTGCTAAAGCACCATCGACAGCACGATGATCCGCAGAAAGCGTAACTGACATAACTGTCGCAACAACTAATGCACCATTTTTAACAACGGCGCGTTGCTCCCCTGCACCAATCGCAAAAATCGTCGCATGCGGTGGATTAAGAATAGCCGAAAAACTTTTTATACCATACATCCCCATATTTGATACAGCTGTTGTTCCACCCTGATATTCTTCCATTTTTAATTTGCCCTCGCGCGCACGCTTTGCAAAATCCTTCATCTCTTTGGAAATAAGTGATAACGGCTTTTTCTCTGCATAGCGAATAATCGGTGTAATTAATCCATTGGGAATAGAAACAGCAACCCCAACATCACAATGTTTATGATGAAGCATCCCGCCTTCAAGCCAAGAAACATTCGCATCAGGAACCGCTTTCAAAGAAAGTGCGACAGCTTTGATAACCATATCATTAACAGAAAGCTTATAAGTAGGCTGAGTTTCTTCCTGCCCCTTAACCATTGGAGCAGCAGCATTTAGTTGTGTACGCAGTGCTAATAGCGCATCAAGTTCACAATCTACCGTTACATAGAAATGTGGGACTCTCTGTTTTGATTCCACCAAACGTGTCGCGATTGTTTTACGCATATTATTATGGGGAGCGAAGCTATATTCATCCTCTTTGAAGAGTTTCAATATCTGTTTGTCCGAAGCACCTGTAGCTATTAGCTCCCCTATCGATGATGAATAAGACACTTTAGACATATCGCTGCTCACAGCTTTTTCTACATCGCGCTTAATAATGCGCCCATGCGGACCACTTCCAGAAATAAGGGATAAATCAAGACCTGCCTGAGATGCTAATCGCCGCGCTAAGGGAGAGGCAAAAAGACGAGCTTCCTTTTTATCTTGCTGTATTAATTGCCCAGTTGATGATTCATGAGACATTTTTATTCCCTTTGAGTCCGTCTGTTTCAGAGAATCTGTCTGTTTGATGCCCTCTGGTTTTTGTCTTGTAGAAGAAGAGATTTCTTCTGCAACTTTTGCAGCTTCAGCTAAATCTTCACCTTCTTCTGCTAAAACAACAATTAAAGCATTTACTTTAACGCCTTGTGTTCCAGCAGGAACAACAATTTTAGCAACCCTACCTTCATCAACGGCTTCGACTTCCATTGTCGCTTTATCCGTCTCAATTTCAGCAATAACATCACCAGAGGAAACCTTATCTCCCTCCTTAATATTCCATTTTGTTAAATTTCCCTCTTCCATCGTAGGGGAAAGCGCTGGCATTGTAATTTTAATGGGCATTATGCTTTCCTCCGTTATGCTCTGTATGTCACAGCCTTAACGGCCTCAATAATTTCAGCAGTATTAGGCAAAGCCAACTTCTCAAGATTAGCGGCATAAGGCATCGGAACATCTTTGCCAGAAATCGTAGCAATTGGCGCATCAAGATAGTCAAAAGCCCGCTGCATAACACGCGTTGCTATTTCAGTTCCCACAGATGACTGAGGAAATCCCTCTTCAATTGTTACCAAACGACCTGTTTTTTTAACTGACGAAAGAATTGTTGGAAGATCCATCGGGCGAATGGTTCGTAAATCAATCAATTCAACATCAATACCAAGTTTTTCAATTTCTGGTAACGCTTGAACAGCATAATGCATCCCAATTCCACATGCAACAATCGTCACATCTTGTCCAGACTTATGAATACGTGCCTTACCAATAGGCAAAAGAAAATCATCCAGTTGAGGAACATCAAATTGATGCCCATACAAAATCTCATTTTCAAGGAAAATAACAGGATTATCATCACGAATAGCAGATTTCAGCAAACCTTTCGCATCTGCAGCACTATAAGGCATGACAACTTTCAGACCTGGTACATGACTATACCATGCAGCATAACATTGAGAATGTTGAGCACCAACACGGGCAGCCGCGCCATTGGGACCTCGGAAAACCATAGGAGCGGTCATTTGTCCACCAGACATATAACGTGTTTTGGCTGCTGAGTTAATAATTTGATCCATCGCCTGCATCGCAAAATTAAATGTCATAAACTCGACAATAGGACGTAACCCACCAAAAGCAGCCCCGACAGCCAGCCCAGCAAAACCGTGCTCTGTAATGGGGGTATCAATAACTCGGCGTTCTCCGAATTCTTCCAACAAACCTTGACTAACCTTATAGGCACCTTGATATTGCGCGACCTCTTCCCCCATGAGAAAAACTTTTTCATCACGCCGCATTTCCTCAGCCAAAGCCTGATTAAGTGCTTCACGAACTGTCATTGTAACCATTTGTGTTCCCGCTGGAATATCAAAATTAAGAGATGTATCAAAAGTAGGAGCAGCCTGCGGAACTGACAAAGGCAGAGAAAGAGCAGATTCCTTAGTTTTTTGTGCTGTATCAGTAGGTTGCGAAATATCCTCAGCACGCTCACCTTCTTCTAACAAAATTGCAATAACAGTGTTAACCCTTACGCCTTCTGAACCTTCAGGCACAAAAATTTTACCAAGAGTACCTTCATCAACGGACTCTACTTCCATTGTAGCCTTATCCGTTTCAATTTCAGCAATAACATCGCCAGAGCTAACCTTATCACCTTCTTTCTTGAGCCATTTAGACAGTTTACCTTCTTCCATAGTTGGTGAAAGCGCCGGCATCAAAATATCAATAGACATACTTGCTTCCCTCGCATCAAACTAAAATATCAGTATAGAGCTCAGAAGCATCTGGCTCTTGATCACTTTGTGCAAAATCTACCGCATCAGCAACAATTGCACGTACCTCTTTCTCAATAGATTTTAAATCGTCTTCGTTCGCCCAATTTTTTTTAAGAATCCGACTTTTTACTTGATCAATCGGATCGTGCTCCTCTTTTATTTTTTGGACTTCTTCCTTTGAACGATATTTTGCTGGATCAGACATGGAATGACCACGATAGCGATAGGTCTGCATATCAAGAATGATCGGTCCTTTACCTGAGCGTGCCCAAGAAATTGCTTTATCAGCAGCTCCTTTTACTGATCGAACATCCATACCGTCAACAACAATACCTGGAATTTCAAAAGAAAGACCACGTCGGGAAAAATCAGTTTCTGCAGATGCACGTGAAACTGACGTTCCCATAGCATACTGATTGTTTTCAATAATATAAACAACGGGAAGCTTCCAAAGTGAAGCCATATTAAAACTCTCGTAAACCTGCCCCTGATTTGCAGCACCATCACCAAAATAAACCAATGTCACATTATCTTTACCAAGGTACTGATTCGAAAATGCCAAACCTGAACCAATGGGAACCTGCGCACCAACAATACCATGTCCCCCATAAAAGTTCTTTTCTTTAGAGAACATATGCATCGAGCCACCTTTCCCTTTGGAAAAGCCACCTTGGCGCCCCGTTAATTCTGCCATGACACCACGCGGACTCATCCCAACCGCTAACATATGTCCATGATCACGGTAAGACGTAATAACCTGATCACCTTCTTTTGCCGCTTTCAATGTTCCTATAACAACGGCTTCCTGACCAATATAAAGGTGACAAAATCCCCCAATAAGCCCCATACCATAAAGTTGTCCTGCTTTTTCTTCAAAACGGCGAATTAAAAGCATTTCACGATAAGCATCAATTTCTTCTTCTTTTGTAAAATCTGCTATTGGTGCTTTCTTTGTGGTGCTTGATAATGCAGTGCGCGCCGCCGACGCAGAATTTTTTTTAAGTCGTTCTGCCATATTAAACTCCCTTTTATGATTATTTAGGAATAACCTTTACGAACAAAAGTTACAAGCCTTATCAATCGGCTTAAACAATATCATTGCTGATTGTTGTTTAAATTAAGCGATTTTTCATTTACCTTTGGTATCATTTCAAGGTATTAAGATTGTCAATTCATTTGGCTTAGAAAAGTTCAAATTCTTTCGGACATACTCATCCAACATATCTTTTTCTATATGCCCATTGCGTAAAAGAGAAATACGCTTTTCCATGAATATCCGCTCAGCTTCTATTTTATGAAGCTCCTTTTCTAATTCGCTAATATGCTGATTAACTTCACTGCGTGAATACAATCCATACTCACCATGATAAATGTGATAACTGAAATAGCTTAAGACTCCCACCGTCATAAGAGGTAGTACAAAGCGTACTTTGATTGATCGACGTTTCTGCTTTGTCCACATAAAATAGCACAGTCTTTACAGCACAAATTTTTTGATATTTTGCCCAACTATGCATGATTTTGATTAATACCTCATTACCAAATCTACACCAAAATAATTTGTTATTTCAATTTACCCCCCCCTTAATACGATCAAAGTAAGTTGAATGCCCCACTTTTTCTATTACAAATATTGGATATCCTCTAATTTGTAGATTTTTTCCCCAAATTTCCTGTTAAAATAAGGATAAAATCAATCAATACCCAAGGTATAATTATAAAAATAATCCCTATAAGCCCTATCCCCATAAATAGTAGACCTATTGTACTTAGTATAGTTATAAGAAGCATTACAATGCCTGTTATAATTTTACCAACCATAAAACGATGAATCCCCAATGCACCAAAACACATGCAAACGATCGCTAACAACATTTTTGATTGTTGTGGCTGCCCTGCTGACAAGATAGGAAAAACAGACTTAATGGTATCCCCTTCACAGACAAAATCAACCATATCACCAACCTTTGGTGGCTTTTTTCCTGACCAATTCCTACTCAAGAACTGATAACGCTTACCATCACCACCTGAAACGAAATAATTTCCTTGATCCTGACTAATAATTTTACCTTTCATCTTCACCACCTATAAAATTGTTATGCATAAAGAAGCTTTTCTTCTAATATGATAATATGTTGGATAAACCTCACGGCATGAATACGATCTGTACTCACCGTGATATACGACATTTTAAAAAGCTTAAAATCCCCCAACAACTTAAAATTCCCGCATTTATAAGTGGCAATACAAAGCACGCTGTTCGATTTGTACTTTTGCTTTTTATATGAAATAGTACATTCTTTTTCAATATTTTTATTTAAATATTCATAATTTTATTTAATATTTAACATTAAAGACATAGAATAAAATAACTTACATTATTAAATTAATATATTGATAAATATAAATAAAATTATTTGTTTATATTAAAATTTTGTCGAGTTGCTATAACTTGGTAATTTTATTGCCATCTGCATCTCTAAAATATCCAGATAAAATAACTATAAAATCAATAAATGACCACAGTATATTGATAAGAATTCCTATACCTGTTACATTTATGAGAAGCATTACGATACCCGTTCCAATTTTACCAGCCATAAAGCGGTGAATACCCAACCATCCCAAAAAAAAACAAATAACTGCCAGACCTAATCTTGATTGCTCTGATTCTTTTTGACTTAAGAGAGGGAGAACAGATTTAACAACATTATCTTCATATACAAAATCAACAATATCCCCTATACTCGGCGGTTTTTTTCCTAACCAATTCCAATCCTCAAATTGATAACGCTTATCATCACCTCCCGAAACGAGATAAACTCCTTGATCTTGACCAATAATTTTACCCTTCATCCTTGCCCACCTATAAAGCTGCTCCTTATGTGTTATTCATAAAGAAACTATTTCTTTTTATAATATGCTGATTAACCTCACGGCGTAAATAAAATTTGTAGCAGCCGTGATAAACATGAAATTAAAATAGTTTTGCCCCCCAATGATCTAACGCTTTCTGCTGCTATAAGCAGCAATACAAAACAACCTTAGTTGATTTACCCACATAAAATAGCACAGTCTTTTTCAATACTTTTATTCAACTGTGCATATTTCTCTTAATATCTCACATTAAAGAAATAGAGTACAATAATCTTGCATTATTGCAACTTAATATATTGATCGAAATAAAAAGTAAACTTTATTATTTTCTTTTTATTGTAAATTTTTCACAAATCTGTAATCTGATTCCCATCTTTATCCGTAAATTTTCCAGCAATAATGAGTATAAAATCAACAATCGCCCAAATACCGGTAATCATCAATCCAAACAATGATAAAGATAAAACGAGCATTAAAGTACCCGTCCGAACTCTCCCAACCATAAAGCGATGAACACCAAAGATACCTGCAACCCAACAAAGCAGTGCGAACATTATCTTTGTGTTCTCTGTACCTGGTCTCAACAATGGGAAAACAGAACTGACAACACCTCCTTCACAGACAAAATCAACAGCATTACCAATCCTTGGTGGATTCTTTCCCAACCAATCCCAAGTCGCAAACTGATAACGTTTACCATCATCACCCGAAACGAGATAATTTCCTTGATCTTGACTAATAATTATACCTCTCATCTTAATCCCTATAAATTTAAACACTTAAAAATTATTGCGTATATGCCTTTGATAAGAAATATCAATTTCATAATCTAAATGATCTTATACTTTCATATTTTGTGCTCACAACTATACACGATATAAATCACCAGCATAATGCGCTTGGGCTCCTAGCATTTCTTCAATACGAATAAGTTGATTGTATTTTGCTAATCTATCCGAACGTGCAAGAGAACCTGTTTTAATTTGTCCACAATTCGTTGCAACAGCAAGATCTGCAATGAAAGAATCCTCTGTCTCGCCTGAACGATGAGATATAATGGCACGATAACCTGCTTTATGTGCTACTTCTACAGCATCAAGTGTTTCACTCAATGTACCAATTTGATTAACTTTTATGAGAATAGAATTGCCTACCCCCATTTTGATACCATCACGCAAACGTGCTGAATTCGTTACAAACAAATCATCGCCAACAAGCTGACATTTTTCTCCAATTGTGTCAGTAAGTAGCTTCCAACCTTCCCAATCATCCTCTGCCATTCCATCTTCAATTGTAATAATAGGATAATTTTTCACAAGCTGCGCTAAATAATCTACCTGCTCTTGGGTGTCTCGGCATTTCCCCTCACCTTTATAAAAATACGAACCATTTTTATAAAATTCGGTTGAAGCACAGTCTAAACCAATGGCAATTTGTTCACCTGGTTTATAACCACATATCATGATAGATTCTATAATAAAATCAATTGCTTGATCAGCACTTTTAAATTGAGGAGCAAAACCACCTTCATCACCAACATTGGTATTATAACCCGCATCTTTTAAACGCTTTTTTAATGCATGGAAAATCTCAGCGCCATAACGGATAGCTTCTTTTACAGTAGGAGCTCCTATAGGGATAATCATAAACTCTTGAAAATCAATCAAATTATCAGCATGAACACCACCATTAATAATATTCATCATGGGGGTTGGAAGAATATGCGCTTGTGTACCACCAATATAACGATACAAAGGTAAATTTAATGAATCCGCAGCTGCTTTTGCAACAGCTAATGAAACACCAAGAAGTGCATTGGCACCAAGACGGGCTTTGTTTGGCGTTCCATCCAAAGCAATCATTGCTTGATCAATAGCAATTTGATTTGTTGCATCCCGCCCACCAAGTTCTTCAAGAATTTCGCCATTAACTGCAGCAACCGCTTTTTCAACACCTTTCCCTTGATAGCGCAAACCACCATCACGAAGCTCTATAGCCTCGTGTGCTCCTGTTGAAGCTCCCGAAGGAACCAGAGCGCGACCAAACGCACCATTTTCCAAATGAACATCAACTTCTACCGTTGGATTACCACGGCTATCAAGAACTTCACGTCCAATGATATCGACAATTATAGTCATATGTGTTTCCTTATCCAATAAAAGTCTCGATTCATTTATAATGCCCTATTAATGAAATATTTTTTCTCTTCTCAACTCAACTTTTTTGACAGATAATCAAATTCCATTAAAGTCTCAAGCAATCTTTGTAAATCATCAACTTTAACCATATTGGGTCCATCAGAAGGTGCATTATCTGGATCTTGATGTGTTTCTAAAAAAATACCAGCTACCCCAACAGAGACAGCTGCACGCGCTAAAATTTCAACAAATTGACGCTGCCCACCAGATGAAGTCCCCTGCCCCCCAGGTTCTTGAACAGAATGCGTTGCATCAAAAATAACAGGAGCACCAAATGAACGTAAAATAGGCAACGAACGCATATCAGAAATAAGTCGGTTGTAACCAAATGACGTGCCTCGCTCACAAAGCATAACATTCGGATTACCACTGTAAACAACCTTTTTTAAAACATTCTCCATGTCCCACGGCGCTAAAAACTGACCTTTTTTAATGTTAATAACACATTCTGTTTTGGCGGCTGCTACCAAAAGATCTGTTTGACGACATAAAAAAGCCGGTATTTGTAAAATATCAACTGTAGAAGAAACAATTGTACATTGCTCTTCTGTATGCACATCAGTTAATATGGGACAATTAAACTCTTTTTTTAAATCAGAAAAAATGGACATTGCTTTTTCAAGACCAATACCACGTGCCGCCCCCAAAGAGGTTCTGTTGGCTTTATCGTAACTTGATTTATAAACAAACCCGATACCAAGCTGATCGGTAATTGTTTTAATACGACCAGCCATTTCAAAAGCATGATCACGACTTTCCATCTGACACGGCCCTGCAATTAATGAAAGAGGCATTTCATTTGAAAAAATCATATTTCCAACTTTCACACGGGCATTTGGTTTAGTCATTTTATCCCTCAAAAGCAAAGTAACCCAATTTATGCATTAAACTAATCGACTTTGTTCTACAGCAGCTTCAATAAAAGAAGAAAAAAGCGGATGTGGATCAAAAGGACGGGATTTTAATTCTGGATGATATTGAACACCAATAAACCATGGATGATCTACATATTCTATCGTTTCTGGTAAAATACCATCAGGAGACATCCCAGAAAAAATCAAACCACACTGTTCTAACTTATCCTTATAATCAATATTGACCTCATAACGATGACGATGTCGCTCGACAATCTTGGTCACCCCATAAATTTGAGCAATATGACTCTCTTCTTTTAATTCAGCAGCAAAAGCACCAAGGCGCATTGAACCGCCGAGATCACCATTTCTTGTACGTTTTTCAAGAACGTCTCCTTTAAGCCATTCTGTCATTAAACCTACAATTGGATTGTCTGTTTCGCAAAACTCACTTGATGAAGCATTCTCAATCTGTGCAATATTGCGCGCAGCTTCTATACAAGCTAATTGCATCCCAAAACAAATCCCTAAAAATGGAACTTTACGCTCTCGCGCAAATTGAATTGCTCGAATCTTCCCTTCTGCCCCTCGTGCCCCAAAAGCACCTGGAACCAAAATTCCATGGGCTTTTTGTAAAGCTGAAACAGAATCTTCTTTTTCAAAAAGCTCCGAATCAATCCACTCAATATTAACCTTCACTCTATTCGCTAAACCACCATGCGCAATCGCTTCAATAAGAGATTTATAAGCATCCTTTAAGCCCGTATATTTTCCCACAACAGCAATCGTAACTTCTCCTTCAGGATGGTGAATACGATGCGTAATATCTTCCCAACGATCCATTTTGGGGGAAGGTGCCGAATCGATTCCAAAAGCGCAAAGAACTTCAGAGTCCAAACCCTCCTTATGGTATGCCATAGGAACATCATAAATTGTTGGCATATCTAATGCCTGAATGACTGCATTGGAGCGAACATTGCAAAAAAGTGATAATTTGCACCGTTCTGTTTCTGGAATAGATCGATCTGCACGTACAAGCAAAATATCAGGAGAAATACCAACTGCTTGCAATTCTTTGACAGAATGTTGTGTTGGTTTCGTTTTTAATTCACCTGCTGAAGGAATATAAGGCATTAATGTGAGATGGACATAAACGACATTTTGTCTCGGTAGCTCATTGCGAAGCTGACGAATCGCTTCTAGAAAAGGCATTGCTTCAATATCACCAACCGTTCCACCTATCTCACACAAAACAAAATCAAATTCTTCATTTCCCATCGTAATGAATCTCTTAATTTCATCTGTAACATGAGGGATAACTTGGACTGTTGCCCCCAAATAATCACCACGCCGCTCTCGTTCAATGATATTGCGATAAATACGCCCTGTTGTAATATTATCTTGGCTATTTGCAGAACGCCCAGTAAAACGCTCATAATGACCAAGATCAAGATCCGTTTCTGCACCATCATCGGTCACAAATACTTCACCATGTTGATAAGGTGACATCGTACCTGGATCAACATTTAAATAAGGATCAAGTTTGCGAAGACGTACGCGATAGCCACGAGCCTGTAATAACGCTGCTAACGCCGCCGCTGCGATGCCTTTTCCAAGGGAAGAAACCACACCACCAGTAATAAAAACATAACGTGCCATGGGCTTATGGTGATAAGCAATTTATAATGATTTTTCCAGCAAAAAATGCAAAAAGAAACAATTTTCCTTCTAAAATAAAAAAGGCGAAAAAAATCACCTTTTTTAAAAAGTCTATGTTTTCTTAAAAAACTATTTTGTACTGTTATCGGGAACTGTATTTTCAAGAACCTGAGGAACTGGACTTTCTACTTCAGGATTTGTGGACTGTTTCTGTTCCTGCGAAGAATTCGAAGTGCCTCCTAGCTGTTCAAGAATAGAAGGGGAAGACTCACCATCTGATGATGGGACTGATCCTGAGTCTTTATTGGTAGAATTCTGCTCTGAATTAACCGGTATACGCTTTAAAATATCAGAACTAGAATTTGATATATTACTCACCACGGTAAGTCCAATAGATACAACAAAAAAACAACAGGCTAAAATAGCAGTCAAACGTGTTAAAGGGTTTCGAGATCCACGAGTTTTCATCAACCCTGAGCTATTACTCACACCTAACCCACCACCTTCTGAAGGTTGAATTAATATAATACCAACCAAAGTAATCACAATCAAAAAATGAATAACTATAAGTACTGTTTGCATAAACCCTGCTCTTTAAATAACTCTTTAATAGCTATTTACACATAAATAACGCACAATCCAAGGGGAAACTCAAATTTCTCTGCTATAGTTTACGACAAACATCGCAAATAGTTAAAAAATCAATCGCTTTTAAGCTTGCTCCACCTATCAAAGCACCATTAACATGAGCAATGCTTAAAAGCTCAAATGCATTGGATGGTTTTACGGATCCACCATAAAGCAAACGTATCTTATTGCCTTCATCACCAAAACGAGAGCGCACCCTATCACGAATGAAATGATGTACTTTTGCAATATCTTCTGGAGTCGCTGTATTGCCGGTGCCTATCGCCCAAACTGGTTCATAAGCGATAATGGTATTCTCTGCTGTTGCATCATTTGGGAGAGATTCTTCAAGCTGCTGCGTGAGAATATCCAGTACTTTATTATTATTACGCTCCTCCAATGTTTCACCAATACATACAAGAGCCACAAGACCTGCTCGCCACGCAGCTTGCACTTTGGCACAGACAATCGCATCATTTTCCTGGTACACTGTACGACGTTCTGAATGCCCAATAATAACATGACTTGCTCCCGCTTCTTTAAGCATAAAAGCTGAAATATCTCCAGTATAAGGACCATGATCATCAAAGTGACAATTTTGTCCTCCCAAAAGGAGATTTTCACCATTCAGCGTATTAGAAGCACGCGATAAAAGCGTTGCTGGAACACAAATAAGCGCCTCAAAAAGATGACCTAGATCAGAGCTAACGCCTGTAGCAATAGCACGCAACTCTCCAAGCGATTCACTCGTTCCATTCATTTTCCAATTTCCAGCAAGAAAAGGCCGAATATTTGGAGACATATTTTCACCTCAAGAGCTTTTACAATATATTGTTTATCTGTAGTTACCAAATTATAAAATGAAAGCAAGTCTTTAAAGCTTGCATCTTTCATCTCTTTATTGCAAATTCCATTACAGCTTTGATAATAACTCACATTAAAAATGGACTTGAACAATGCTTGACATCATAAGAAATGCTACAAATTCTTGGATTTTTAGAATTTTCCTTGCTATTTTACTCTTATGCTTCATTCTTTTATGGGGGGTACCGCAGTTACACAAAAAAAGTGAAAGAGATCTTATTACTTCTGGAAAGTCCACAGTAACTGTCGATGATTATCGTCTTGCACTCGCCGATCAAAGCGCACGTTTAGCATATGCTGCTCATCTTGGACGAATGTTTACAACAAATGAAATGCAGCAATACCAAATTCCTGCTTTTGTATTTAATCAATTACAACAAAATGTACTGCTTGATGAACAAGCACGTAAAATGAAAATAAGTCTTTCAAAAGATACAATAGCTCATACGATTGGTTCTGATAAAATGTTCCAAGTAAATGGCACTTTTGATAAAAACTTGTTTTATAACTATCTTCAGCATTTACGTATTAGTGAAAGTGCTTTTCTTAATTATTACACCAAACAAGAAAAGCGTAATCAGCTTATTGCTGCTTTACTTTCTGATATGAAGGCACCAAATCTCTTTTATAAAGCACTTGCTCTTTATCAAGGAGAAATGCGTATTGCTGATTATCTCGTTATTGATCTAAAAGAAAAGAAAACAATTGCTGATCCTGATTACGAAACATTACAAAAATGGTTTGAAACACATCAAAGTCAATTTCGTGCTCCAGAATACCGTACTGTCTCTTTGCTATCTATGGAACTTAATGATTTTGTAAAACCTAAAGATATCTCAACAGATGAGGCAAAAGCCTATTATACACAAAATGCTTCACGTTTTGTAACGCCTGAAAAGCGTACATTCGAAGAACTGCGATTCCCCTCACGCGAAGAAGCCGATAATGCAGCAAAAAAAATAGCTGACGGATTGAGTTTTGATGAACTGGTAAAAGCTGAAAAAAAGACTCTTAATGACATAAAAAAAGGTCCTCTCGCAGAAAACGAACTTCCTAATCATCTGACATCTGAAATTTTTGAACTTCAACAAGGCCAAGTCAGTCCTGTGATAAATGACTTACAGGGACCTGTTCTCATTCGCGTTACGCATATTGAACCTTCAAGCTCTCTTCCTTTTGAAAGTGTAGAAGAAAATATTCGCCAAATACTTGCCAAAAATCGTGCTACTGATGATATCCGTAACAATTATGCTGCCATTGAAAATGCTCGTTTTGAGGGTGCTTCTCTCAAAGAGTTAGCTGACCAATACAAGTTATCTTTGCGCACAATTACTATTGATAAAACGGGAAAAACGCTTGAAGGTGCAATACTCACGGATTTACCTCAAAAAGATATTTTACTGAATGCCATCTATCAATCAAACGAAGGAGTCGATCTTGATCCTCTCTCTTTTAAAAATGGTGGATATCTCTGGTACAAGGTCGATAAAATTATTCCTTCCCGTGATAAGACACTTGAAGAGGCTAAGCTAGATGTTCTTTCTCAATGGAAAAATGAGGAAATCCAACGTCTTCTTGATGAAAAAGCCCAAAATGCTCTCAAACAGCTCACGGAAGGAAAAAGTCTTGTTGCTCTTGCTCATACCCTTGGTGTTACAAAACAAACAACACCCGCCCTCCGGCGTCAAGACTCATCTGAAATCCTTGGCGTTGAAGGGATTAAAGCATTATTTGCTGCTCCCAAAGGTCATTATGGCATCATAAAAGGTCCGGTTGCAACAAACCGCATCATTTATCAAATAAAGACTGTAACCATGCCTAAAGATATCACGTCTCATAATCTTTCAACTGAGGTCCACGCCAATATAGATATGATGATAAGAGAAGATCTCAAGCTAGAAATGCTACAAGTTGCCAATAAAGAACATCCTTTGGAAATTAATAGCACAAATTATAATCAGATCTTTAACGCTCTCCAATAAAAAGATTGTGCATAATTTTAAGAACTTATTGATAAAGTTTTCATCAGCTCTTCGTCTATAGTTGAAGAGGTAAGACGGATTTCTTGTCTGCATATCTTAGGATCAGCGTTTGTATAATGATTCATTTTCTCGCAAAACAGTGCATGTATGGATTTGCGAGAAAATAGTCAATGGAATGTAGAATCGTTTTTGCAATGCATTAAAAAACATTATCCATCCAAAGGTCGTAAAGGTTGCCGCCCATTAAGCTATAAACATCATCCCTATCGTCATTCATTCATAGCTCATTATATTGCTACTCTTAATATTCATTCATAGGGAGCGTATTGCTTCTTCCTTAAATGATTTCATTTACACATCCAACTTATAATAGATAAAAAAACTATTTTTAAAATTCATTATAAAAATGGAGAAATCTTTTTCTATTCAAGACTCTCATTCAATATAAGAAAAAACGTATTATCATTATAAATCAATATATTCATCAATCATAACAGTCATCAATTATGATGTTATAATTTCTCAAAAATAAGAGTTTTTTATAGACTTATAGACTGCTAAGATAACTTCTCTCATAAAATAGAAATTTCATTTCATTTGCAAATGAGATACAATCAATACATTCAGAGTACTTAAAAGTTCTTCTTCAAACAAACCAATGTATTAAGATTTATCTCATGTTTTTCTTTCTCTGCATCTCACCCATCCAATACTCTGAATAAAACATATTACTGATGAAGAAATACAGCGTATTTTCAAGATCATAAAATTTCTTATTCTTTTGCGTTCATAACAACCAAAACATCAACATTTTTTATAACAAAAAATGGTTTGGAATCACAATAGCTCCTTTTATCTTCATATGAAAAAATCAGTCTACATGTTACGCATTCCAACGTAGTAATATTTTTTTACAATATCTTTGGAAAATTGCCGCTTATTGCTGCCCTTGTTATCAACCAATAGCGATACATCAATGGCAAAGTTGCACTCTCTTGAAAAATTGCTGCCCCCAGCTGTATAGCTTTTTGAAGAGAAGCTGGTACAATGACCAATGGAAGAAAAGCTGGCTTAAGAACTCTAGGTAAAGTACAAGAATACTCGTAAAATTGGGTATAATGATCGCGCGATAATGCTACCATAGCTTCAACAATACAACCCTTTTGTTGATCGCTGAGACGATGAGATTCCAAATCTTCCCTATTCACTCCTACAGCCTTTAATATATCAGTGGGTAAATAATATTGATATCGTGATTGCATGAATGATAAAAGACGCAATACACCGCTTAATCCTTGAGAAATCCCTCCATGTTCATAGATATCTGTAAACTCTTGTGCAGTTTCAGGATCTAATATCTGACAAGAAAGCTGTAAAATTATGCCTGCTGTCTCACCACAATAATGCTCTAGATCATGAAGTGTTTCTATTGGATTGTGATAAAGATCTAAAATTTGCGCATCACAATAACGTAAAAAAGCTGTCTTAGGTAAATTAAAAAGAGTGATTGCTTTTAATAAATCATTCAAAATCGGATTGTTTCCACTCGTTTGCATTTCACCATGAGCAATAGCATCATACCACCAACGTAACCGTATTTCTCCTATGAGTGGGTCATGTACACTTTCGCGGATACGAGAAACTTCAGCATTAAATACATAAAGAGCAGCCAATGCTTGGCGCTTTTTTTTAGGTGCAAATAAAACCGATATATAGCGATCACGATCTATGGTACGTAAAATATCAAGACAATAAGGAAGAGAGCCTATCATTCTATGAACCTATTAACGTCCCTTTTTTAGCAATTAAATTAATACCCTCTTTTTATTCATATTAAAAAATGAAGGATAAGCAAATACAGTTCAGCAAATAAGATTTTTAAATGTGTCTCTTAACTGTATTATGAATTAAAATTTCTTTTCTAATCCCTTTTCGTTTTAGAAAGAAAAAAATTAAATAAATAATTTTTCTGATAAAACTTATCTTATCGGACTTCAAGTTTTCATTTGCAATAAAAAAGCTAAAAACCAATCGTAACATGCATAGTAAAACTTGAACAACAAACAATGCAAGACACTTTTTCAGTGGATAGATGACAATGTTATTTTATAAAAAATGCACTGATCACAAAAACTTCATCAAATCATTGACCTCCTCCCCATCCTAAAAGACAAAGGCTCTTACCAACACCAATTTGTAAAAAATCCAATTGCTCTCGGTACGTTTCTGTTACTATAAACGCATTGATTTATAATGATAATTTTGTGTTTTGTATGTTAAATTAGAATCCCAAATATCGTAGATATACTTTCATTTCAAACCAATTCCATGTTACATCAATAAAAACTATTCCCTTGCACGTCACAAGCGGAACTGGCTTGTAGGTAAAAACTGTATAAGAAAGAATTAAAATGCCTCTTATGAACCGTCTTAAGTGCCAAGAGCTGATCACTCATGTGATTCATTAGGAACTATGAGTAAACTTTGTCCTGAATACTTGCTGCTGTATTTAAAAAACACTTAATGTGTTAAGTTATGTATATTCTATACCCTTATATCACCGCCTTAAACGACAGTATTTTACAGCGCAGAAAATAATCACACAAGTCTTTCATGCTAGACCAGAGCCTTTGTTTTATTAAACAATACTCTATTCTACCGCAAATAATAACGCCGCAACAGCGCGATCTTCAGCCAATAAAACATTAAATGTACGCACCGCCGCTCCCGTACTCATTGTATCTGATGAAATACGTTTTTCCCATAAAAGCACCCGTAACTCTTCAGGTAATCGTAATAATTCAATTCCAGTACCTATTAATAAAACTTCGATTTCAGAAGCTTCTTCTAAAATACGAGATATATCCCTTTGAGTGGGAACAGGCCCTGCCATCTCAATGCCATAAATACCTGATGGTACACAAATAATAGAACCTCTATGAGACATATCAGCAAAACGAAACCCACCATTTCCATAAGCATCAATAGGTGCGCGACTTGGAAAATGTGCTTCACGAATTTGAATTGCATCGAACATGAATATGCACCTTTTATTTTTGAATAATCCAATTGTCTTTGCTTCTTCTCATCATAAAAATTAAAATAAGGCTGATATAAACATTGATATGTTAAACATAGCCTAGTATTGAAGTAAAAATTTTTATATAATGCCCTAATCTTCTCATACAACAAATATATGAAAATTTGGGAATAAACCGCGGTAAAATGCTATACCTGCTTAAATAAATCTATCTTTTAAAAAGTTTCCTCAGCTTATTTACTCACAAATTGCTTTTTATAAAAACAATGATCTTGTTTAAAAAACAGAAAAAAATTGCGTAATATTCTATAAATAAAACAACTATTTTAATAATCTAAAGAAAACAAAAACTCCATTTTCTGTAGCCACTATAAAAGCCTCTTTTTCAATGAAATTGTCTTGATCTTGCCAAGCTTTTTATAAAAATGCTTAAAAAATGTAATAAACTGCCATTACACCTTAAGATGCATTTTCCTTTGATACAGCTTTTTTCTCTTCAGAGATACTCATATCTTCTTTCGTTGTCGTTTTAGATTTAGACTTTTGTGGTCTTTTTGCTTTAGCATTAAGTTTTGATTTTTTTTCTGCAATCGGCTCACCTTTAACGCGCACATCAGCTAATGTTGAGCGAATAACACGAATATTCATACTCTCACCAATTTCAACCTCTAATTCACCACTCTCGTCGTGAACCTTCGTAACCTTGCCGATAATACCACCACCCGTTATAACTGTATCACCACGACGTACTGCATTAAGCATTTCTTGGCGTTTTTTCATTTGGGCACGCTGTGGACGAATGATAAAAAAATACATAATTGCAAAAATTAAAATGAATGGGACAGCGCTAGCAAATGAAATTCCACCGGAAACATCGCCTGCAACTTGAGCATAAGCGTTCGTAATAAACATTTTTATCTCCTATAGTTAAACCTCAGGTATTTCCCACTCTATTAAAATGAAATTCCGATACAGAAAAAATTCCTAAAGAATTTATCATAAAAAGCAATAACTACATAATCTAATCACAGCTTTACAAAAATACAATAAATCCTTAAGAGGCAGAATACCAAAATACAATGAGAAAAATCTTAAAAAATAGATTCACTTTCCCCTATTGTATATCCTACAATACAAATCTTTTCACTAACTCAATAAATTATACAAGATAATTTTTCTAATGAACAAACTTAATTTATATAGATAATTTATCGTTTTTGATATCAAATGACAGATCTAAATACAATAAAACGCTCTCATTTCAAACCTTCTGAATTAATCAAAACGATTTTCTTGCACGTCACACATATTAAATGAGCCTGTAGATAAAAACTTTTTAAGAAAGGCGTGAAAATATCTTTTTCATGCTTCTCTCAAATGCAAGAGCAATTGAAACACTCAAAGCTGACAAATAGTATGATACTATTGTCTTACACTTTCATAAATACAAAAATGGTAATATTTACCGACCCCAACGAACTACTTTCCTAAAACCAATGATTTTTTGCTGCAATGTCATTGATTTAAGAAAATCAATTATTTTTCATGAATTTTCTATAAACTGTAAGACTATTCAAATGTAAACGTCATCAATAAATTAGTTTTCTAAATATTTAAGGGGATCAACAGGTAATGAATTCTTACGCATCTCAAAATAGACACGTGGCGTTTTAACATTTCCTGAAACACCAGATTTAGCAATCTCATCACCGCGCCTTATCCTTTGTCCTTTGTTAACAACAAGCTTACTATTACATCCATAAATAGTGATAATATCATTTTCATGTCGAATCATCACAACATTACCAAGCTCTTTTAGTCCATCTCCCGCGTAAATAACCACACCATTTTCTGCCGCCTTTACCGAAGACCCTTCAGGCACTGCAATATCTATTCCTCGATTCATTACTGTTCCCTTTTTTTGACCGAACTGGCTTAATAAACGCCCTCGTACTGGCCAACGCATCTTAGAAATTCCTGTGGCTTGCGGAGTCGTCATATTATCTGTATTCGTAACAGTACTTGACAAACCAGTCTCATGTTTCAATTGCGTCATCTGTTTAGAAAAATTTTTCTCAGAACTTGATTTGTTCATCTTTGCAGAGGGTGGCGTTGTTACAGGAGCTTTATATATAGGAGAGGACTTCTTGTTTTTTATAGAGGACATCACTTGAGATTGGGATGCAGATTCTGTTGTTGACACTGCCCAATCGTTATTATTGTGTGCATTTGAAGCTGCTAATGTACGCCTGCTTGGAACAACAAGGACCTGACCGATATAAATGGAATTGCTGTTTATACCATTTGCTAATTTTAATGCCTCAACACTAACCCCTACTTGTCGTGCAATACTGAGCAGTGTATCTCCACTCTGGACAATATAAGAATTCCGCCGAAAAATAGGAGATTTATCCATTTGTGAACGAGAAAGTGTTCCAAGATTACGTGGAGGGGAGCCCATAACGCGACCATCAGAAGAAGTTATCCTATCTTGATGTGGAAAATTATAGGGGGAATTATCATCTCCCCACGAATCATCGCTTGATTCCACAGGTGGCAATTCAGTGCTTTGTATCATACCACTACCGTATGATAGCATTCGCGGGTCTGTATACATAGTGCTTGATATATTTGATTGAGATGATACCGTACGATGAGAGAACGTATTGGAAAAACGCTGTGTACCAGAACTACAACCAGCAACAATAGTTACCACCGCTAACAAAGTTATTCTCTGAAAATTATGCTGGAAAATATTATCCAAAGCTTTTAGACACATCGTTTTGCTCACTCATCAATAATCAACTCACTCCATTAAAGCTTTTTTAAATTACCGAAGAGTTAAAATGAGATGTTTTATTCATAAATATCTTTATATAAGATCAAAATGAATTTAACGTAGACAATTCGCAGAAACTTCTTAGCTTTTAAAAATTAAAGTATCTCCGCAATGCCTTTAATAAAAGGTTGGTAACGCACTTGGAACAGTTCTAAACACTCAAATCGACTACCAATTTTTGTATAGCGCGTCACCGTTTGTACCCCTTCGTCAGGTCCTATCGCCTGAATGAGAATTCCATTTTCAGCTAAAAGTTCTAAAAATTCCTTTGGTTCATCAAAACGTGATGGCCAAATAAGAATGCGATCAAATGATCCTAAGCCTGTCACGCTATGACTTCCATCAATCTGCCGTATAACAATATTTTCAATTCCTAAAGTTTGAAATTTTTGGCGTGCTAAATCAACAAGCGTTTTATAACGATCAATCGTTGTCACACGGTCACTCAGACATGCCATAAGAGCAGTACAAAAACCAGATCCTGTACCAATTTCTAAGACACGATGCCTTTTTTTCAACGATAATGCCGAAAGAATTAAGAGTTGTTCTTCCAAACGTTCCATATATTCACCACACTCAAGGGGAATAACTTTATTATCATAAGCACTATTGAACCAAGGAGCAGCAACAAACTGTTGACGCGGAATTTTCTCTAATGCCGAAAAAAATCGCACGTCATCAATGCCTTTGCTACGCATTTTCAGTACAAGAGCGGCTAACTCCTCACGAAATTGTAAAATACCCTTTTGCCCCATAGTATCATTCAATCTCCAATGGAGGTGCACTTTTATCATACTGACAAACTGCTTCTTTTAAAATGGCAAAAACTTGCGTCTGTGTATCATCACCTCTTGGCAATAAACGCATATTGTCTCTCCTTTCGTAAAATTAAGCAGTAATACAGCGCATGCCTCCCATATAAGGTTGTAAAACATCTGGAATAATAATTGATCCATCAGCCTGTTGATAATTTTCAAGTACGGCAATAAGACAACGTCCAACAGCCGTACCAGAACCATTAAGGCTATGAACAAAATGCAATTTTTTATCGCCTTCTTTACGATAGCGCGCATTCATACGGCGACCTTGAAAATCTCCACAAACTGAACAGCTAGAAATTTCACGATAACATTCTTGACCAGGAAGCCAAACCTCGATGTCATAGGTTTTACGCGCTGCAAACCCCATATCACCCGTAGAAAGAACCACTGTGCGAAAAGGCAAACCAAGCCGCTTTAATATATCTTCTGCACATTCCGTCATACGTTCCAATTCAATTAAAGACTGCTCTTCACTGGTAATCGAGACCATTTCAACTTTCCAAAATTGATGCTGACGCAACATACCGCGCGTATCACGACCGGCTGCTCCCGCCTCTGAACGAAAACAGGGAGATAAAGAAGAAAATCGCAGTGGTAAATCTGATATTTCAAGAATTTCATCGTTGACCAAATTGGTTAATGGCACTTCTGCTGTGGAAATAAGCCATCGACCATCTGTTGTACGAAAAAGGTCTTCAGCAAATTTCGGTAATTGTGCTGCTCCGTAAACAATCTCATCACGAACAAGAAGAGGTATTGAGACTTCTGTGTAACCATTCTCATTGACATGCACATCAAGCATAAACTGGCCTAATGCTCGTTCTAGCCGTGCTAACGCCCCTGAAAGTACTGTAAAACGTGTTCCAGACAAACGACTAGCTCGTTCAAAATTCATCTGTTTGAGATCTTGACCAAGATCAAAATGTTCCTTTGGTGTAAAATTAAATGTTGGAGGTGTACCAAAATGTCGAATGACGACATTATCACTTTCATCTTTACCTTCTGGAACATCATCTAATGGAATATTGGGAAGTGCTGAAAGAATTTTCTCAAGACTCTCCGTCAGCTGTTTTTCTTCCACTGTTGCAGAGGAAAGAAAAGCTTTAATCTCTTCAACTTCAGCTTTAAGACGTTCAGCCATTTGCTGATCCGATACCGCTAAAGCCTGTCCTATTTCCTTTGAAACAGCATTGCGACGTTCCTGCGCCAATTGCACCTTAGCAATATGCGACCGACGTGCAAGATCAAGTTGTATTAACCTTTCAGCTTGTGGCTCAAGACCTCTACTTACGAGTGCTTTATCTAATTTCTCAGGATTGTCACGAATCCACTTAATATCAAGCATAAAAAGTCCTCATTTATATTGTTTTTATTCATTCCTTATCGCATAAGATTATACACTTTTCTTAAGCGGATTTTCTTCTCTTTTCTATACTGTAAGCAATTAAAATTGAAATCTCGTAAAGTGCTATTGTTGGTAAAGCCACTGCAAACATCGTAAAAAAATCCGACGGCGTTATGATTGCCGCAATGATAAAAGAGAGCAAAATAGCCCATTTTCGTTTAGACACCAAATCATGAGACGTTAAAAATCCAATTTTTGTTAAAAGACTGATGACAAGAGGTAATTGAAAAATCAAACCAAAAATTAGGATAAATGATGTCATAAAGCCCAAATAATCAGAAATACGCACTATAAACTCTATTTTTAAATGAACATCTGGAAGAAATTGTTGAGAAAGGCTAAACCATAGTATTATTGGCGCTAATAGACCATAAACAAACGCTCCCCCAATACAAAATAAAATAGGCCCCCCAATGAGAAATGGTAAAAAAGCCATCCGCTCATTTTTATAAAGCCCTGGTGCAATAAAACTATAAAACTGAAAAGCCGTATAGGGAAAAGATAAAATAATTCCCCCAAAAGCAGAAAGCTTCATCTTCGTTAAAAAAGTTTCCCATACTTGCGTTGATTGCAAACGAATACCCTCAGGGTTACCCCCTGCTATTTTCATTGCCCACTGATATGGCCATAGTAAAAAATTTAAGATATAATCTTTAACAAGAAAACACATCATAAAAGCGATCATAAATGCAACCAAGGCAGAAATAATTCGCTGACGAAGTTCAATTAAATGTTCTAAAAGTGGAGCCATATTAGCATCAACTTCATTTTTTTTTACATTCATGACATATCTTCTTTTTCTTTATCTTTAGGAGAAACAAAAATGTTTTCAGAATGATGAGAAGCTATAGAAACTGTCATATCTTTCTTGATTACCTTTTGATCACATTCCAAAATTTCTTTATCTTTTTTTGATTTATGATGTGTTTCCTTAACATCCCAATTATCGTGGATATCCTCTAATATATTTTGAGTGGGATCAAAAGTTTCTGCCAACTTCTTGCTTGAATCGCTAATATCCGAACATACTTTTTGCAAATCATCGCGCTCGATTTGTTTTATTACATCATCAAACTGATGACGAAGTTCATTTGCTGTTGAATACACATACGCTCTTATCTTTGCTACTGTCTTTAATATTTTAGGTAAATCTTTTGGTCCAACGACAATGATGAGAACAAGTAAGATTACGATAAACTCTGGTCCGTCAATCCCAAACATCTCTTAATTCGACTTTCTCATCAAAAAATATTGCACAATGATGATTGCGTTTTTGTTACTGTTTTTTAGCAACAGATGTTTTGCTTTTTTTAGAAACAGAAGAAACCTTTCTGCGTGCTGTTGCATGTTTTACCGATAACGGCTGAGATTGTTGAGATTCTACATCAATCATTTGGGAAGTAGGAGCCATTTCAACTTTATCCTCAATGCCGTCATCTTCTTCTTTCATATTTTTTTTGAAGGCTTTAATTCCTTTAGCAACATCGCCCATTAATTCAGAAATTTTACCGCGACCGAAAAGCACAAAGATAATCAATAAAATTATAATTAAATGCGTTGGTGAAAAAATATTACCCATTATTCTCTCTAACTTTATGCTTTTAAATTTGATTTCATTTATCCATGCTTCCCCTGAAGAATGTATCAAATATAATATCTTACTTATATATTTTCTTCTTAACTTAAAAGCAATTACACGCTTTTATTGCAAAAAGAACTTTTTATCCTCTCATCCTTTTTTAGCGTATTATAACACAAACCATTCAAAAATGATAAACCACTTCATACAAAGTTCAAAACACTTAAAAACTTTTCTAAAATAACTTCATCTGATCTCTTAGGTTACTCATCTTCCTGTAAATACTATAGCCAATGTCTTTCCTTTTAAACAATGTTGTACGTATCATTACAAACATTTCCGCCAAATTATCCTTTACTGATAAAAATCATAACATGCTGTAAAACATTTTACGTATTCAATTAAAAAAATCAGAAAGAAAAATCTCTAAAAAACTTTCTTAACACATCATCAGTCTCTTCAAAAACGATCATCTTACGCACAACATTTACTCTTTGCGTTGGGGTGGAAATTTTATCATCCATTATTCCATATACAATACGAAATATGAGCCATCATCGTATTCAATTAAATATCTGGCGTGTAAATAAAAACTATTAGCGGAAAGAGTAAAAATGCACTTTATGAACCAACTCAAGTGCCAAGAGGTATGGCAATACTGCTAAAAAATAAAAAAGGTACCAGCTTGTGCCTTTATTCAGTAAAATACCTCCATATAACCAGCTCTCTAAGCCACTGTATGCTCTAACTATTACAAGTCTCCGGATTCTGGGCATGCGTTCTCATAATATCATGTGTTTAACCTATCTCAGTATTGAAAACAGAATGGGCATGAATAGAAAATTACATTCAATCAAAAGCATGGTATCGAAGCATAATCCATATAAAAAGAATTTCTTATCCTAGCCTTTTTTATAAGATTACCTCATAAAGCCGCTCGATAATACAGTGTTAGAGATAGATAAACCTATTTACTTTAGTTTAAAATTCCTCATTTTGATTGAGATAGCTTGCAGAGCACATATCAATTTTCAAAAGTTTTATTTTAGCATCATACACAATAACCTAGCTATTTAGCGTGTATAATGTAAAGCTTTGGCTCCGCTTAAAGCAATGAAATTCATTCACACTTTTACAAAAATCTATCACTATAACACCAGCACTTTATTGCTCTATCCATAATTTTACGCTTGCTAAAAAACTTATAAATGTAACAATGTTTTTATCAAGCATTTGAAATTCTTTAATCTTTAAACAAGCAAATTGATGAATGAATTTGAAAGATACCCTTCAATTTTCAACAAACTTCACTAATATTCTCGTTAATTGAGTGTTTTTTATAGTCTTCCTAGAAGAGTCCGCGATCATAAAAAATTTCTCTTACAACATAAATATCTCTATTGAAATGTTTGATCTCTTCTTGTCTATCTTTCATATAAAAAATTTAAAATTTTAACGATTAATCTCATAATATAAAAATAGCCTTGTGAATAAATGCTCCAATGACATTAATATTTTTTCTGTAGTGTATAATTTGGGAGTGAGGGTATTGTTTGATTTCTACAAGAGTATTTTTATGGATATCAATTCTATTATTCTATGCTAATAATCCGGTACAGTTATACATATGATAGAGTTTACTCCATGAATTATCGGCATATTTATCATGCTGGCAATTTTGCTGATGTTTTTAAACACATTATTGTCACTCGCATTGTAGAATATCTCAAACGCAAAGAAAAAGCTTTTCGCGTTATAGATACGCATGCTGGAATCGGTATTTATGACCTTTCTTCTTTAGAAGCACATAAAACAGGAGAGTGTCGCGAAGGTGTCCAACGACTTTTTTCAACTCCTATCCCAGAAGATTTAAGAACACTCCTTTGTCCATGGTGTGATATCATTGATGCCCTCAATAAAGGGGAAAAAGAAATTGTATTTTATCCTGGATCTCCTGTTCTTATTCGTCAATTATTACGGAAACAAGATCGCCTCACCGCAATAGAATTGCACAATGAAGATTATCATATTTTAGCAAAAAACTTTGCAGGAGATTATCAAACAAAAGTTCTGCATTTAGATGGTTGGCTTTCCTTAAATGCTCATGTACCACCAAAAGAAAAACGTGGGTTTATCCTTGTTGACCCTCCCTTTGAAAAAACTGGAGAGTTTTCCCGCCTTATTGATGGATTAACGAAAGCCTATCGTCGCTTTTCTGGAGGAATCTACGCTTTATGGTATCCTGTTAAATATGACAAAGAAATTGAAAGTTTTCTTCACGCGCTTTATCAAACCGGAATTCCTAAGATTCTACAGCTTGAAATGCGTATCCGAAAAAGTTCAAGTCTACCGACAATGAATGGAAGTGGTATGATTATTATTAACCCTCCCTACCTTTTGGAAGAAGAAATGAAAAAACTCAGCCCCTTTCTTATCAACCGTCTGGGACAAGATGAAAATGCCCAAATAACGCATAAGTGGCTTCAAAAAGAACATCTGTTATGTTAGATCTTTCTCTGATATTTTTTCTAAATCAAATATCATGTTGTAAAATACAAAGGCATTAAATGATAAAGTTCTTTGATTCTTTGGATAATACCAACATATTATAATGGTAAGCTAATAACGATCAGCGTGAATTAATTTTTTTCCTTTTAGAAAGTCTATCCTCTTAATCATCATGGATTTCTTATTTCAATCATTTTAATGGATAAATTGGGCAAATTCATAAAGCTGTCTTAGAATAACAACTCTCATATTTTTTATGAAAGATCGGCTCTCTAAAATCATACTCTTATGTTATAAGATATTATTTATAGAAAAAAATTATAAAGACATAAATAATCATTATTTAATAAAAAAGAATATTTCATATATTAAACAAACAACATATTCGTAACAAACGGAATGGTCCTGAAAAATAATACAAATTGTCCGCAAAATGAACGGGAAAAACTTTCTTTTCTCTCTAATGTTACATGGCATAATGCCAATCAAAGCAATGAGAAAAATCAGTTCCAAGGTATCAAATTCATACAAGAGTTTGTTAGACACCTTCCGCATAAGCCAGGGGTTTACCGGATGATTGGTGAAAATGGTGATATTCTTTATGTTGGCAAAGCCCGTAATCTCAAAAAACGTGTTTCAAACTATACACGTGAACAAGGACACAATAATCGTATTACCCGCATGATTCGTGCAACATATCATATGGAATTTATCGTCACCCATACAGAAACAGAAGCACTCCTTTTAGAAGCCAATCTCATCAAAAGATTGCATCCACATTTTAATGTACTCCTGCGTGATGATAAAAGTTTCCCTTATATTATGATTACAGATGATCATCGAGTGCCTGCACTTTACAAACATCGTGGTGCTCGAACACGAAAAGCTCACTATTTTGGTCCTTTTGCTTCTGCTGGTGCAGTGACACAAACAGTTCATGTTTTACAACGCGCCTTTTTATTACGAACCTGTACTGATTCAGTTTTTGAAAACCGTACACGCCCCTGTTTGCTTTATCAAATTAAGCGATGTTCTGCACCTTGTACTCATGAAATTAGTGACAGTGATTATAAAGAACTGGTGAAAGGAGCAAAAGCGTTCCTTTCGGGAAAAGATCAATCTATTAAAAGCGATATGGTTCAAGCTATGCATAAAGCCGCAGAAAATCTTGATTTTGAACAAGCAGCTTCCTATCGTGACCGCTTATCAGCCCTTTCTCACATACAAAGCCATCAAGGTATTAATCCTCAAACGATAAAAGAAGCGGATGTATTTGCAATTGCGCAAAAAGAAGGAATGACCTGTATTCAAGTGTTCTTTTTTCGCATGGGGCAAAATTGGGGAAACCGTGCCTATTTTCCTAAAGCAGATCCCTCTTTTTCCCGCACTGAAATTTTAGCGAGTTTTCTTGCCCAATTTTACGATGATAAACCACTTCCCAAAAGCATCCTTTTATCTGAAGAAATTGAAGAAAAGGCACTTCTTACAGAAGCATTTAGTCTCAAAGCAAACCACAAAGTATCCCTCTCTTTACCCAAACAAGGTGAACGGAAAACTCTTGTTAATCGTGCCTATCTCAATGCTCATGAAGCACTTGAACATAAGCTTTCTGAAACAGCCACCCATACAAAATTGCTTCAAGGTCTTGCTAAAACATTCCAACTACCTTTTCCTCCACACCGGATAGAAGTCTATGACAATTCTCATATCATGGGAACAAATGCTGTAGGGGCTATGATTGTTGCTGGTCAAATGGGATTTATTAAAAATCAATATCGAAAATTCAACATTCGCTCAACAGATATCACGCCTGGCGATGATTTTGGCATGATGAAAGAAGTGATTAAACGAAGATTTTCACGCCTTATCAAAGAGCATGATCTGCCAAATAGAAGTCATAACATAAAAGATGATGATCTTTTTCCCATTTGGCCTGACCTTATCTTAATCGATGGTGGTGAAGGACAAATCAACAGCGTACATGCAATACTTGCTGAATTACAATTAAATGATCTCTTCACAGTTGTTGGAATCGCCAAAGGTGTTGACCGTCATGCGGGACGTGAACGATTTTTTATAAAAGGTATTCCCCCCTTTACACTTCCTCCACGTGATCCTATCCTCTATTTTTTGCAACGTCTGCGTGATGAAGCACACCGTTTTGCGATTGGAACTCATAGGATAAAACGAAAAAAAGCAACATTCAAAAACCCACTTGATGAAATCGAAAATATCGGTCCGACAAGAAAGCGTGCATTGCTTCATCATTTTGGAAGTGCCAAAGCTGTTGCTAGTGCCTCATTTGAAGATTTAAAAAAAGTTACGGGAATCTCTATGACAATTGCACAAAAAATTTATAACCATTTTCATGAAAAATAGGCTTGTTTCATTACCTTCGCCTTGTTACGTTTAGGAAATATATTCTCTTTCACAAGAATTAAAAATGGCTCCATGAAAAATCATACTTTTTCTTTTCCAAATATTTTAACTTATGCACGAATTGTTGCAGTCCCAATGGTTGTTGCATGCTTTTTTTTAGAAGGGCGACTACAATCAAGTGATATCACTCGCTGGATTGCTGTTTCCATTTTTATCGTTGCATCCATTACTGACTTTCTTGACGGTTACCTTGCTCGTATTTGGGAACAAACATCCAATATTGGTCGCATGTTAGATCCAATTGCCGATAAACTTCTCGTCTCTGCTTGTTTGCTCTTGCTTGCCGCAGACAGTACCATCGCTGGGTGGACTCTATGGGCAGCTATTATCATTCTTTGCAGAGAAATTCTTGTATCAGGATTACGTGAATATTTGGCGGAGTTAAAAGTTAGTGTTCCTGTCTCTCGTCTTGCAAAATGGAAAACTTTTGTACAGATGATCGCTATTGTATTTCTTTTAGCTGGACCAGCCGGTAATAAAATTTTCCCTTACACAGTAGAGTTTGGCATTACTATGCTGTGGATTTCTGCCCTCCTTACATTGTGGACAGGGTGGGATTATTTTCGTGCAGGTTTAAAACACGTTATCCTATGAATAGTATGGAATTTTATAATGATGATTTATCTTTTTGTACTTAAATAAGAGATGAGAATAGCATAAGATTGATTTATTTTAAATCTATTAATGATAGATCAATAAAATGCTTTTTTGCACATTACAAGTAAGGGTAGCGTGTAGATAAAAACTCTTCAGAAAAGAGTAAATAGCCTTTATATTTTCGTAAAAGCAGCTGCAATATTAAAAGCTAAAAAAAACGATTAATGCTCCATATGCTTTCAAAAAAATCTATAATCTCATAAGCAAAAAACCGAAATATAGTGTTTCGGATTTTTGCTTCTTATATACGCTTTATTATTATAAACGCTTTATTAACCAACAATTTCTACCTCAGGAAACCAAAAGGCGATTTCTGTTTTTGCCGTTTCAGCACTATCGGATCCATGGACAGAATTTTCACCAATCGATAAAGCATGAACCTTACGAATTGTCCCTTCTTCTGCATCACTAGGATTCGTAGCCCCCATTACTTCACGGTTTTTAGCTATTGCATTTTCACCTTCCAAAACTTGTACAACGGTTGGACCAGAAGACATGAATTCAACCAATTCACTAAAAAAAGGACGTTCTTTATGAACAGCATAAAATTTTTCAGCCTCACGTTTGCTCATCCAGACACGTTTAGACGCAATAACACGTAGCTCCGCATCCTCAAGCATTTTAGTAATTGCGCCAGTCAAATTACGACGGGTTGCGTCTGGTTTAATCATCGAAAAAGTACGCTCTAAAGCCATTTAACCACCTTTATTTCATTTATAATATTCTCTAGCCATTTCTATAGCGAGCAAGGAGCCCTTTGCCAAGTGACTCTGCAAAAATCTACACAAATTCTCAAAAACATAGAATAAATTATAAAGAAAACTTTAATAAAAATACCTGCAATTGCTCATCCCATCATAAAGATACGCTACAGAATCTCAATAAATATTGAATCTTCTTTCATAATCTTAAATGCTTCCTATCAAAATTATCATTGAAATCAATCAAAAAATAACCATGTCGTTAGAAACTATAGCGTACACCTAAAATACCCTGAAAGGACTGTTTTGTTTTACGCCCTTTAATATAATGGGCCTCACCATATAACTTTAACTTCTCACTCACTAAACTGCTTAAACCTATTCCTAATTTACCTGCATTCCCTGATAAGTCCGTGGTAAATGAATGCCGTTGATTAATTAACGTTTGATTGTCATCTTTATTCTCACGCAACCATGCTGCTGTAATATACGCAAGCGATGAGGAATCCATGTGAAAACCAAATTCATATCCTAAAGATAAGCCAACCTCACTGCGTAATGAAGTAAATGGACGCATGTCACCTGTCATGCCATTCGATAATTTGATTTCTTTACCCTCAATACGCAACCATGTAAATTGTCCATAAGGCTGCAACCAACTGTTCTTTGACGTCTTAAGTCGATAACCAGCTTCAAAGGAAGTTCCCAATGCCCTTTGAGTATATGTTCCTTCAATCTCTAAACCATTCGTTGATACGGCTTTTAGAGTATTTTGATAATGATTGTATTTTAAAATACCATCGAGATACCATCCACTATGATCAAAATAAGTGACATAAGCGCCAATACCATAAGTATTGATTCCACTGTTACCCCCCCGTGCATGCGCAACACGGGCACGATCATAACTGCCAAAACCACCTATATAAAACTCTCCATTTTCCCACTCGCCTAAACCATTGATCCCCAAAACGATACCGGTCTGATCCAGTTTAAAATCTATATGCTCTGTCGCAATGCTCTCTTTAGATTTAATCGCATAAGTCCATAAAGCTGCATTCTTTTTACTTTTATCTAGAACTCCTCTTCCCGCACGTACGGTTTGCATTTCATTGTGAAAAACCATCACTGGAGCCACAGACATAGACAATACCGCATCTGTAGAGGGAGTGGTCAAAAAGTGAGAAACTGAAAGTTTCTCACTCAATTGTGGAAAAGGTTGTTCTTTATGAACTGGACGCAAAGTCATTTGATCGGCTAAAGATTGAGAAGAGGTTGAAACAGCAGTTTGTTGTTTTTCATCAGAAAAAGGATGAAGACCTGATAGAGGAAACGCTACAAGAGTCTGATTTTCTTGAGAGGGAGATACAGAAACACTAGAGACATTCTGTGCCCCTCTTAAATGACGTGGAGGTCGTGGTTTAGATGGCTGTTTTTTAGTAAGTGGACGAGGACCGGTATTTTTTCCTTCAGAAGAAGCCCCTTGATCAGACTGTATACCCGTATCAGCAGACAATGCAAGAGGAATCTTCGCTTTCTTATTCACACACTCTACTTCAGAATTAGAACCTTCCGTATCTCCAGAAGCTCTACTTAAATACCAAATTGTAGCACTACCACTAGAATCAGCACATCTTCCTCTCTTCACTAAGCGATACTGATAGGTTCCACCATCAACAGCTGTAATGTCCTTGCCCAAAAGATCTGCCAGAGTAAAATTAGCTCCGCCATTGTGGCTTCTATCGGTAATTAACGGAAGCTCAGTAACCAAACTATTCCTTTGTGAGAGAGGACCTGTAATTTCACGTCCAGAATCTGCAATATTTATTTTGTGATTCCCTGAGCCCTCACCAATCAACAAATAATCACTCGCATCCCACGTAGCGCTAATATTGAATCGAAAATGTAAATCCCCTGAAAGTCTCTCAACATAAAGTGAAATATGACGTGGATCATACGGAATAGAAGAAAAAATAACAGTCCCACCCTGCCCCCCTAAATCTTTAATTTTAATCTGTGGTTTTTCTCCTATCTTCCGTTCACCAACCTCAAATATTATCTCATCCACGCTCTCTTCTATAGGAATTTTTTTCTTAGTTATATGATTTGTCCTATCGCCAGCGAATAAATAAAGTTCTCCGCCACCATTGATCCTTACTTCTCCAACGACTTCTTGTACACCAACATGGAACCACGATTTAGCAAAATCGGTAATTGTTAAAGTATCTACAAATCCCATAGGATATACAACTTGAATAGCTTGATCCTTCAAAGTAGTTTTCACAGACTCCCCTAGTGCTAAGACATGCTGTCTCCCATTCCCAGAAACTTCTGTAAACATTGCTCTCCCCCCTTCCTTTCTTTGCCCCGCATAAATATTTTGTTCTCCATCATTTCCCACTTTCGCATACCAAGCACCTCCCCCATCATACACATTCTGCTGCCCTATTGCTCCATCTACACCAGTAACTGTGGAATTATATGCACTACTCCGTCTCAACACGCGTGTAAGATCAATATTGGGCTCTTCATGAATAAACTGCTTACCACCTCTAACTTCAGCATTAATTGCAGTTCCTCCGCGTACAACTATCTGCATCCCACCTTTTTTAATATTAGATCCTACGGAGGATTTTCCATTATCAACAAGCTCTACATCACCATCTTTGAGAATAGTATTATTGCGAAAAAAATTAGACATCAGTGCTATTTTTTTTTCTTCCTCTTCTCTATTTACCACATGTGTTGCTCTTGTTAGCACTCTATTCCTACTCTCAACTGCACTTGCAGATTGCACAAGACAACTACTGATCATCAATACTGAAAAACTTAATTTGTATCTATACCGCATTATCCACACTCCACTCTCAATTATTTAGAAAAATACCCCGCGGCTACATAGGTAGCTCGTTTTAGATTGTATCATAATGTGTTTTATTTATGTCTAAATACAATTTTTTAGTGTATTTTTTTAATTTAAGCAACTTTAAGTTGTTTATCTATGAGCCACTAAAAAACTCTAACTTAAGGCAGAAAAATTGAATAAAATTCAAAATGTTCACTTAAATTCAAGGAATAATTTGCATATCTGGAATTATAGATGAAAAAAATGCTCGTGCCCTTTAATGGGGCCCCTCTTCACGTAAAACAAAACGCCATTGGGTTGTACATTCACACACTTGTTTTAAAGAGATATCTCTCAACGCACCCAAGCCCATTTCGCGACGTCATCCATGAATGGTATACCGGTAAAGCCATTGAACCCCCATACGCTTATGGCGTAAGCAAACCGGTACCATCACACACTTTTCCAGCCCTAAAATGTTGCAACGCGACACCCTTTGGTACTTGAGGCAGTTTAATAAGAGGTATTTTTAGTTCTTTCTTGTACAATTTTTATCCACGCAGGCTTGCCTGCTTGTGACGTGCAAGAAAATGGTTTTGATTGATTCAACATAAACAGATTTGGAATGAGAGAATCCTATGATTTTCGCGACTCTCATTCAACATGCATAAAAATGAATTATTATTATAAATTCAGTATGTTGCCTTTAAAAGAGAGAGTATAAAGACATTTCTACTATTTGAGAAAGTCCTTAAACTCTCGAGAAGACATAGCCGAACGTTATCTGTTTAAGTTTGCAAAACAATTACATTTGTAAAGTTAATCAGCCATGCACACATATTTAGAAACTATAGCGTAATCCTAAAATACCTTGAAGAGCATTCTTAATCTTATGTCCTTTTAGATAATGTGCTTCCGCATAAAGTGTTAGTTTATCATTGACCGAACCGTTTAAACCAATTCCCAATTTACCCGCACTGCCTGATAAATCTGTAATAAATTTATACTGGTTATTAATTGTCGTATAATTATTATTTATATTCTCACGCAACCAAGCTGCCATAATGTAAGCTGTTAATGAAGTTTCTGAACTCACAAAAAATTCATGTCCTGCAGTCAATCCAACTTCACTGCGGAATGAAGTTAACGGGCTTAGATCACCTATCATTCCATTGGAAAGTTTTATTCTTTTACCTTCAACCTGCAAACCTGTTAGCTTGATATAAGGCTGCATCCAAGTATTCTGTGCCGGTTCAAAATAACAGCCAATCTCAAATGATCCACCTATCGCCCACTGATTGTAATGACTTTGAATGGCTAAACCATTCGTTGAGATGGCTTTCAAATCATCCTGGTAATAATTATATTTCAAAACACCATCCATATACCATCCACGATGATCAAAATAAGTTGCGTAAGTTCCAATGCTATAAGAGCTCAGATCACTATCACCACCTCGTGCATGAGAAATACGTACTTGATCATAACTCCCGAAACCACCAACATACAACTCTCCATGCCTTAATTCACTCAACTGATCAGCACCAAAGACTAAACCTGTCTGCCCAAGCTTAAAGTGTGTATGGCCTGTCGCAACACGTTCTCTGCTCTTAATCCCATAAGTCCATAGTTCGATATCCTTCTTATTTCTGTCCCAAATTTTTCTACCATTCCGTATAATTTGCAACTCATTATTAAAAATAAGCCCAGGAACTACGGACAACGTTAACACTGCATCTGTAGAGGGGGTTGTTGATGTTTCTCCAGGAAAAAAAGGATTTGTCGGATCTGGTATAGAAGGTTCTGGTCCATTGAGGCGGTCTGCCGATAAAAACCAAACTTTTCCATTTTCATCCTTTCTTTCTTTCAAATCATACATATAAGTTCCACCATCAATGGCGTTAATTTTTTCACCCTTAAGATCTGTCAGCGTAAAATGCGCTCCACCACTTTGATCCGTAATTAAATCACGCTTATTTGAAAAAGGATCCGTGATTTCAACTCCAGAATCAGCAACACTTATTGTATGTTTCCCAGCGCCTTTCTCAACCAAGAGATAATCACCACGGTTATGGGCAATCGTAGTATTGAACGCGAAATGTAAATTTCCTGAAAGATTATTCACATGAAGCTGAGAATAATATGGATCAGAACCTGTAAACGAAAAAATAACACTCCCTTCACCACTTAATTTTTGTATCAAAGAACTTTTTCCATCAAACTCATCAGTAATAGAGTATAGTTTTGTATCTTTTCCATTTAAAATAATATCTTCTACTGTGGTGCGTTGTTGATCATTTCCAGCATAAAGATGGATCTGCCCAGAATGGTTTACCTGTGTCTTGCCTTCTAATGTTGCTCCAGCATACACCCATGATTTTGTTTGATCATTCATTGTTAGATTTTTTACAGATCCATCAGTATATATTTCCTGAATAGCACTCTCATTTAAAGTGACTCCAATAGCCTGACCGCCTTTTAAGATACGTTGTTTACCACCACCAAAAACTTCTGTGTCAAATGCAAAACCACCATTTTTTGCACTTTGAGACTTTTGTCCAACCTCTTGGACACCCCCTTGCATAACTTTTGTATTCCAAACTTTTCCGCCATCATATACTTTTTGTTGGCCTAGTGTTTCATCTTGACCATAAATGATAGTATGAGAAGCACTACTGCCTTTAATCTCTCCTCCAATATCCCCCTCGCCGAAAACAAGCTGCTCACCGCCATAAATTTTAGTCCCCTCTACTTTCCCTCCATTTCCAACACTTTGGTGCCCGCCTTCTTTAACAACAGCATTTTTCGAAAAACCTTGTTTTCCCTTTAAAGCCTGAACATTTTCAATTCCACCATGTTCAATTTTACTATTCTCACTGAGTCCTCCTGCATACACATAAAGCTCTGCACCATTCCTTACAGTGTTATTAATGGATCGCCCTGGACTATCAATCTCACCATCATTTGAAATGTATGCTTTACCTTCATTATCAAGGATATAATTTTCTAATATTGCCCCATCTTTAATGGAAATAAGTTCAGGCTTTTTAAGAAACGCAGTATTTTGTTCTTGTGCATTATATCCAGCATTGTCACGATGACTGCTGTCAAGCTCCTGTTGACTCGCAAACACTCTAGCACCCTTATCCATGATAAAATCGCTAGGCTTTTTCAAAAAGTCTAATTCATTGCGCGTTCTTATCATGACATCATGAGAGGCTCCAAGTATGCATCTGCCTGTTTTCATATCCTCATTGTATTGATCGTGAAATACCTTATCATTTTCATAACTTGAAGATTGACAAAAAAGTGCTGCTCTTCCCTCATTTGCAGCAGCAGCTTGCACAAAACAGCTGCTCAACATGAGTATCCAACAATGTCGTTTCCATTTATATTGTAGAGCCATATCCTCCCCCCTTCACGCCTGCATAGACACTGAACGTAATTAGCTCTACAAAACATATTTTCAACCTTAGATTGCAACAATCCTTCTTAAAAATCCTCCTTATTTCATAAAAAACCGTTCTTTACAGTTTTTTTAATACTTTTTTGATCAAGAATATAAGGGCGTTTTTATAGTGCTTCTTTAGCATTTCCTCAGAATTTTCTTATCAAAAAAAAGTAATGCATAATCAAGTATATAAGGGTATACAGTTTATCATGAACAACGAAGCTGCGTGCTCTGAAAAATTGTTCTCTGATGCTGCATTAAAAACTTAAAAAAACTAATCATACATTTAAAGATAACTAAAAAATAACCATATCGTTAGAAACTATAGCGTACACCTAAAATACCCTGAAAGGACTGTTTTGTTTTATGTCCTTTAACATAATGGGCCTCACCATATAACTTTAACTTCTCACTCACAAAACTGCTTAAACCTAATCCTAACTTACCTGCATTGCCCGATAAGTCCGTGGTAAATGGATGACGTTGATTAATTAACGTTTGATTGTCATCTTTATTCTCACGCAACCATGCTGCTGTAATATACGCAAGCGATGAGGAATCCATGTGAAAACCAAATTCATATCCTAAAGATAAGCCAACCTCACTGCGTAATGAAGTAAATGGACGCATGTCACCTGTCATGCCATTCGATAATTTGATTTCTTTACCCTCAATACGCAACCATGTAAATTGTCCATAAGGCTGCAACCAACTGTTCTTTGACGTCTTAAGTCGATAACCAGCTTCAAAGGAAGTTCCCAATGCCCTTTGAGTATATGTTCCTTCAATCTCTAAACCATTCGTTGATACGGCTTTTAGAGTATTTTGATAATGATTGTATTTTAAAATACCATCGAGATACCATCCACTATGATCAAAATAAGTGACATAAGCGCCAATACCATAAGTATTGATTCCACTGTTACCCCCCCGTGCATGCGCAACACGGGCACGATCATAACTGCCAAAACCACCTATATAAAACTCTCCATTTTCCCACTCGCCTAAACCATTGATCCCCAAAACGATACCGGTCTGATCCAGTTTAAAATCTATATGCTCTGTCGCAATGCTCTCTTTAGATTTAATCGCATAAGTCCATAAAGCTGCATTCTTTTTACTTTTATCTAGAACTCCTCTTCCCGCACGTACGGTTTGCATTTCATTGTGAAAAACCATCACTGGAGCCACAGACATAGACAATACCGCATCTGTAGAGGGAGTGGTCAAAAAGTGAGAAACTGAAAGTTTCTCACTAAATTGTGGCAAAGGTTGTTCTTTATGAACTGGACGTAAAATCATTTGATCGGCTAAAGATTGAGAAGAGGTTGAAACAGCAGTTTGTTGTTTTTCATCAGAAAGAGGATGAGAACTTCCTGAACCTAAAACTTCAATAACGTGACTTCCAAGAGAGAAAACAGTTGGAGATACAGAAGCCTGAGATTTTTGCCTTAAGTTTTGGCAGTTCTCTCTTCGACGTGGCAATTTTATAACATGCGCTTGTGGTGCTGCAATCGTTGAAAGAGAAGAAACCGATTGATTTTGATTTAAATGCCGCACAGATCTGCTTCTACTACGTGGTAAACTGTTGAGAAATGAAACATTATCAATAAATACTGCAGATAAATACCAAACTTTTTCGCCCCCACCCTCATCAATTCTCTGTTTTAAACCATACGTATAGGTTCCGCCATCAATAGTTTTAACATTTGCACCAGAAAAGCTTCTCAGGGTAAAATGTGCTCCTCCACTTTGATCAAAAATTAAATCAAGTCCTGCTGAAGAAGGATCAACAATTTCAATACCAGAATCTACGACACTTATTGTATGAAAACCACTCCCATTCTCAATAAAGAGGTAATCACCTTTTCCTTCTGCAAGGCTAACATTAAGGTCAAAATGTAGACTCCCTGCTAGATTATCAATATAAAGCTGAGAGTAATATAAATCATCTTCAGAAGAAGTAAAAATGACTTTTCCTACACCGCTTAACTGCTGAATGCGTGTACTTTTATCGTCAAACCCACGAGCAACGGAGTATAATTGAGCGTCTTCTCCGTTTAATTCAATGTTTTCTACTATAGTTTGTTGACCATTATCTCCAGCATCAAGATGGAGCCCACCAAAATCCTGAACTTTTATTTCTCCTCCTAATATTGCACCAGGAGAAATCCATGAATTAGCATTACCTTCAATCGTTAGATTCTTTACAATTCCACCTGCATAGACTTCTTGAACACCACCAGTGCGTAAAATGACTGTATTTGCTTCACCTCCTGCTAAAACACGCTGCACACCCTCTGAAAAGATTTCAGCATTTACAGCTAAACCGCCGGCTTTTTCTGCAAAGTTATCATCATTAGGAAACCATTTAGCAAGAGTTTGTATTCCTCCACTCATCACTTTTGTTCCCACAGCCATCCCATCATCATATACATTCTGCTGTCCTGGCGTATCACCTTGACCATACAGTATCGTGTTATAAGCGCTGCTCCCCACAATTCCACCATTTACATAACCATCTCCGAAAACAAGCTGCTCCCCACCATAAATTTCAGCTCTCAATGCGGTTCCTCCTCCCTCCACTCTTTGTTTTCCATCCTCGTAAATAATCGTAAATTCTGAAATCCCTTGTTCCCCTACAATCTCAACACCACCATTTTCAATGGTTGTATTTTTACTGAAACCACCAGCTTCAACATAAAGTCTTCCTGATCCCTGAATTGTATTATTAATAGACTTCTTAAGAACACCTTGCTCTCCATCATCAGAGACATAAACTACGTTATTATCACCGAGCCAAGAGCTTTGTAGAATTCCTCCTCCTTCCCCAATGCTGTAATGAATTACATCAGAGATACTAAAATCTTTTGACGATGTCATATTTTCTTCTTTTTCAGGAAGCTTATCTATAGGCGACTCCACATGAGGTGAAGGAATTACAGGAGCAGAAGTTATTTGTGATGTAGCCAAAGACCAAGTCTTTCCCCCATTATCATCTTTTGTCTTTAAGCCATACATGTAAGCTCCACCATCAATCGTACTCGTCTCTTCACCAGAAAAATCTGTCAGAGTAAAATGCGCATTTCCGCTTTGAACATGAATTAAATCAAGCTCCAAAACTAAATTCTGATCTTGTAGAGGAGAATTGGTAATTTCAACACCAGAATCGATAACACTTATGGTGTGATTACCTGATCCTTGTTTTATCAGAAGATAATCACCGCGCTGTTCTGCAAAATTAGTATGCAACCTAAAATGTAAACTCCCTGAAAGATCATTGATCTCAAGTTTAGAGTAATGTGGATTAAACATGGTAGAAGTAAAAATAACACGACCATTCCCACTCAGATTCTCAATCAAAGAACTTTCACCATCTATATTAGAGGCAATCGCGTACAATTTTGTATCTCTGCCATTTAAGACAATTTTTTCTACTTCAGTACGAGATTGCTCTGCACCAGCATAAAGATAAATCCGTCCAGAATCATTAACCGTTGTCTTTCCTTCCAATGTTGCGCCACCATGTAACCATGATTGTGCTTGATCCTTAACGGTTAAATCTTTTACATAACCTCCTAAATCTATTGCCTGAAAAGCAGTCCCTTCTAAAAGAACGCCAATCGCGATTCCTCCCGCTAAAACATGTTGCTGTCCACCAGAAAAGACCTTCGTATCAAAGGCAAAACTGCTATACTCGTCTAGATCCTCTTCTCCATAAAGATTTTGTATCCCTCCTTCCATGATCTGTGTGTTAAAAACCTCTCCATCACCATACACATTCTGATATCCTCGCACTCCATTCTCACCAGAAACGATAGTGTCATAGGCGCTGCTCCTCACCGTCGCACCTTTAATATCAGACTTTCCTGAAACAAATTGCTCACCTCCGTAAATTTTAGCCCCTTCAGCTTTTCCCCCCTCTTTAACCTTTTGTTGCCCACCTTTATGAACAATAGTATCCTGTGAAAGACCCTGTGTTTTAATAAGCTCAGTGCCACCTCTTTGAATTGTCGTATACAAGCTAAAACCACCGCTATAAACGGAAAGCTTTCCACCATCTTTAACTGTATTACTAATTGAAGTTTCTCCATTGCTATCAACTTCCTTGCTACTCGTGTCAAAGCTAGGATCTGCAATAGAAATAGTTGTTCCTTGATCAATTGTGAGTTCTGTAAGTAAATCACTTGATGAACCAGTATATGGTTTCAATACACTATCAAAAACTTGAGAAGTTGTCTCATCAATGGTGTGGTTTGCATCTAAGTACCAAATTTTACCAGTACCCTTATTGTTTCTATGTTTCAAACTGTACCGATAGGTTCCGGCATCAACAGTTCCGATTTTTTCACCAAAAGTGTTTGTCAGAGTAAAATGGGCATTTCCGCTGCGATCAGTAATTAATTTAAGCTTTTTGTAAGAAGAATTTGTAATTTCACGCCCAGAATCAGCCACACTTATTGTGTGAGAACCAGAGCCCCTTTTTTTAATCACAAGATAATCACTAAGCTGCTTGGCAAAATTGACATTAAAATCGAAATGTAAAGAACCTGAAAGATCATCGATATTAAGCTGTGAATAATGCTTATTAGTCCCTAAAGACGTAAAAATAACTCTCCCATTTCCTTTTAAATTCTTAACATTAATCTCAGTTTTTTTGCCGTTATCTTCAGACGCAATAATGTATAGTTTGCTATCTTCTCCATTTAAATTAAGATTTTCTACTTCCGTAACAGCTTCACCATTTCCAGCATAGAGATAGAGGTTGCCAAAATCATTAACATTTGTATCCTTATCTAATATCGCACCGGCAAAAACCCATGATTGTGCTTGATGATTAATTGTTAGATTATCCACGTATCCAGAATCATATATCTTCTGAGTAGCTCTATCGTATAAAGTAACTTCGCTCGCATTCCCTCCTGCAAAGATATTCTGCATACCATTTTTAAAAAGTTCGGTACTCAGTGCAAAAGCCCCCTCATTAATTGTAAAATCTTCATCTTTTATATCGGCTGTATCAGCATCTTCTGAGAAACCGTTATGAAAATTCTCTTTACCATCAAGATTCTGGACACCACCTTTCATAATCTTTGTGTCAACAGCCATCCCCCCACTATAGACACTTTGTATTCCTAGCATTCCATCTGCAGCATGAATTTCAGTGCCATAAGCACTACTTGCCTTATCTTCACGCGACAAACCATCCCCAAGAAACCCCTTACCAAAAATAATCTGCTCACCGCCATGGATTTGAGCCCCTTCTGCATTTGCACCACTCTCAACAATTTGTTTTCCCCCTTTTTTAACAGCGGCATATTCCGAACTGCTCAAGTTTTGGACAAACTCAATCCCACCATGCTCAATTGTCGTATCCCTGCTAACACTTGCTGCATCAATGTAGAGTTTTCCCCCTTCTCTAACCGTATTATTAATGGAATAAGCTGCATCTTTATAGTTAAAGCTATTTATTTCAGAACCTTCAGAGTCACGGTTAGTAATATAGATCGTAGCACCATCGCTTATTATTGAATTTGGGAGTACTTCAAAGAATAGCTTTTCTAATCTCTTCCTTTCCTCTTCTGAAAGATCACTTCCTTCTACTGTCTGTTTATTCTCTATCTTTTTTGATCCCCCCTTTTTTTCTTTTAGTCCCCTCACTTCCGATAACAACTTTCTTGTCTCTTCTAGGTGTTCACTGATACTTACTGGTGTTAATAACTTTTCTCTTGGTGTAGCTACTCCATATGCACTCGCAATCTTGACAAAAAAACCACTGGCCATTACCGCACAAAAACTTAATTTCAATTTGCGTTGCATTATTTACACTCCATAATTTTAAATTTAAATTCTCCCATTTAGAAAAAAGTGCATAGATCAAAACAACACAACGTAATTGCTCAACCTCATGTCTTTTAAGATAGCAAAGCATTCGATGGATTAAGCTCTGACAGATCAAATATACACCATGTGTTTTAAAATGCATGCACAACTAAAAGATTTAATTTGTTTTAGATACACTTTAAAAGTGTTATAATTGCATCCATGAAAAATATTTTTAATATTTTGAGACACTAAACACTGATCTACGAATAAGATTGATTCCTTAATAGATAAAAATGGCATTAAACTTTAAAGGAAACAGCAATGTGAATGAGAGCTGCGTTTATGGCCACCTATTGCCATCTTCTACAGCATTTAAAACAGTGTCTTTATTTTATTCAATATGGATAATATATAGACCACTTATTCATACTCATCAGTCCATAATCATTGTTCTAATATATAACGAAGTGTCATAATATTGACTCGACACCGATTTGAAATTTCTATAGTTATAGTCAGTTAACTCGTCATTTGATTTGTCATATACTAAAAGGGACATTCTATTCATGTCTATAAACTCAGAAATGAAAGCTACAAGCAACAGAAACTCCCCTCGTCGGATTTTATTTGCAAGCCTTATTGGCCCAACAATTGAATTCTTTGATTTTTATGTCTTTGGCACTGCCGCAGCTCTTATATTTCCTCATGTGTTTTTTCCAACACAAAATGATCAAATTGCTATTTTACAATCTTTCCTAATATTTGGAGCAGCCTTTTTTGCCCGCCCTTTTGGATCAGTTGTTTTTGGACATTTTGGAGATAAGATTGGAAGAAAAGCAACACTTATCGCTTCTCTTCTCACAATGGGTCTTTCAACAGTCATTATTGGTTTTCTTCCTACTTATGAAATAGCTGGGTGGTTTGCCCCTTTCCTCTTAACCTTGTGCCGTATTGGACAGGGAATTGGATTAGGAGGAGAATGGGGAGGAGCTGTTTTGCTCGCTACAGAAAATGCCCCTCCAGAAAAGCGCGGCTGGTATGCAATGTTTCCCCAATTAGGCGTTTCAATAGGTTTGTTTTTATCTATTGCTGTTTATTTGGGTCTGCTGCATTTCCTTGATCGTGAAGAACTTTTAGCTTGGGGATGGCGTATTCCTTTTATTGCTTCAGTTGTTTTTATGATTATAGGATTATGGGTCCGTCTTTCAATCAATGAAACTGTTCAATTCAAAAAAACTCTTGAAAGTAAAAAACATGTCAAAGTTCCTATCATAGATGTCTTTTTAAAATGTCCACGAATCCTATTTCTTGGAATATTTTCTGGTATGGCAACTTTTGTTTTGTTTTACTTGGTTACTACATATTTGTTAAGCTATTCAACAAACCATTTGCAATTGCCATTTCATCAAGCTCTTCAAATCGAAATTGTCGGTGCTATTTTTTGTGGGATTTTTACTGTCATCACGGGAAGACTCGCTGACCGTATTAGACGTAGAACTTTGATGATTTGGATTACAATCATCACCGGTATTTATTCTTTCGCAATTCCTTATTTCTTAAATTCTGGAGTTATAGGAGTCCTTGCAATGTCTGTCATTGGCTTATCTCTCATGGGAATGATATACAGTCCTCTTGGTGCTGTTTTGGCTTCACCATACCCAACAGCAATTCGATATACCGGTTCTTCTATTACTTTCAATTTATCTGCTATTGTAGGAGCATCTCTCGCGCCTTATATTGCAGAATATCTGGTGCAACATTTCGATACATCTTATATCGGTTATTATTTGCTTCTTGCTTCTTTTATTTCACTGATTTGCTTCGTCGGATTTACAGATGATGAAATATCCAACTAAAATATAATAACGAAGAATAAAATAAGGACTGGCGGCAAAAATGCTGCCAGTTTCGTTTTTAAAGATAGGGGTTGAGGTATTTTCCACCACAATATTCCTGCAAACAAGGCACTCAAAAAGAAAAATAAAAAATCTGCAATATTGCTTATATAAGAAACAGCAAACATTTCTGATAAGATATGCGTTGTCCCCAACCATGAAACGCAAAAGAAGGCCAACATCACAGCCCATAAAACAAGCAAAATTCGATCAATAATTATCATTATGGCGTTTCGTTTTTTTAATTATAGTCCATATATTTAACATGCCTAAAAGAAAAATCACAATAAAAACCCAACGCCCTCCCCCTGAGCCTTCCGTAATAAAAAGTGCAGGATTTACTATTCCCAGTAATCCTATAAAAATCAGAACAATAGATACAAGACGCATTAAACCTGTTTTTCCCAGCGACAATCTTCAGTCTGTTGCCAATACGTTAAATTATGATTTTCCATTTTATATTTTTTCCACTGTGCACGAACGAGATTCAACTGCTCTTCACTTCTACCATCAAATATCACGACAAGCCGTTGATAAGCATCAATATCCGAACAAACAGCTCCCTCTATGAGAAAACGAATCTTTGAATCATTCGGATTTTCTTGTCCTGTCGTAAGAAATACAGGCTGAAAGTTTGGATATTGATCACACTCCGTTCCATGTCCAATAAATGATTCATCAGTATAAACCCATAAATGTATATCTATAGAATCGCGTTGTTCTTTACTCACACACTGTACTGTTACTTTACCAAAACGAGCCAATGCACGCTCCACAAGCGTCGGCAAAATATCCTTCAGCGTTGACTGCGTCAAATGATAGAATAAAATATCCAATCTCTTAAGCCTTCATCATTCTTTATAAAAAGCTAACATCTTTTTAAAAAAAACTTCTATATCCCTAATACAAAGGAAACGGTTCAAGATATAAACCCTCTTTTTTGATTGAGATGCATTATCTTTTTGCACGTGTCTTTAAAAGACAAAAATTTTTATCTTCAACGTTAATAAAAAAGTTTTTTAAGTTATTTTCTAGATTCTTTGTAGACTATAGTTGAAAATAAAATATAATGTACGGAAAATTTAAAGAGGACCTCATAGGCAATTTTATATTATTTATTTGGTAAAAATATCCAATTCATGAAAGGGTATTTTTTCAAACTTTATTACATTTTAACCGAAAGCAGTAAGAATATTTGCTATCGAATTAAAAACTGAGGATTTTCCCCAATTTATGCGTATTATTGAGTTCTACATCCTGAAACGTGTCATTGTTTTGTTTAGTTCTGTCATGATTGCAGCAGTGGGCGTTAGTTGGACTATACAAATTCTTGCACGGATAAACTTTCTCACAACAAGTAAACAAACACTCCTCACAGTCTTACAATTTTCACTCTCATTGGTTCCTTCTGTTATTTTTGTTGTCATTCCGTTTGCATTAGTGATCGCAATTACAACCATCCTCTCAGCAATGCATCAAGAATCAGAACTTGCTGTCATCAATGCCTCTGGTTTTCCTAAAAGTACTGTTTGGAAACCTATCCTTCTTCTTGCTATTGTTGCATCCTGTACCTCCTTTTCTATAGCTAATTTTGTTGTTCCTCAAGCGCGTCTTCATATGCGACAAATGCTAGCAAGCGCTCATTTTGATCTTATTAATCTATTCATTAGTGAAGGGAGCTTCCAAAAACTCACCAATAACCTTTACATAGAAATTGGCGAACGAAATCCAAATGGAACACTTGAACGCCTTTTCATTGCCGACCAGCGTGATCCTAAGACTGATCTTTTTTATTATGCAACAGACGCATCCATTGTGAGCAATAAAAACGGCAGTTTTCTGGTTCTCAATAACGGTGAAATAGAAAGAGTCAATCATCAAAATAACAGTGTTTCAATCGTGCAATTTAGCTCATATACTTTTAGCCTAGGAGAGTTTATCCCCAGTGATAAAACACCTACTCTTTATCCAAAAGATCGGTCTCTTTCTTATTTACAAAACCCTGACCCAAAAGATCCCTACTATCAACGAAAACCACTCCAATATAAAGCTGAATTTCACCGCAGATTAACACAATGGCTCTACCCTATTGTTTTTTCACTTATTGCATTAGCAGCAGCAGGGGATGTACGCTCCCATCGACAAGCTCGTCATTCCGCAAATCTCTCGGCAATTGCCCTCTCTTTTCTGGTGTATTGGATAGGATATTTTTTCGCAGAAAAAGCAAAAAGCGATCTTGCATACGTTCCTCTCCTTTATATTATACCCATAGGAACAAGTGCATTTGTCTTTTTTATGCTTTTAACGAATCATAAAATTGGGCTTCCCACAAAAGTTAATGAGATACTTCAAATCGCTTTTCAAAAAATAATGAACAAATTTGAACAGCAAAAATCTCAAGATTCCTCGGATAAAATATCATGATTGGGTGGACACTTGGACGATATTTTTTTATACGGTATCTTAAAATAACTTGTTATTTCTGGGGAAGCATTTTTGTTCTTGCTCTTTTAATCGATTTCACAGAGAATTCTGGTAGGCTATCTTCCCTTCCGCATTATACAGCAAAAGATGCATTTTTCCTCTCTGCTTTACGCATCCCTTTTATCATGCAACAACTTATCCCTTTCATTGCACTCTTTTCTGCAATGGCAACGCTTATCTCGCTCAACAAAAAACTTGAACTTGTAGTGACTCGTTCAATCGGTGTTTCTGCATGGCAATTTCTTATGCCAGCTTGTTTTGGAGCTTTTCTTTTGGGATTATTTTCAATTCTTCTCATTAATCCACTTGCTGCATGGGGATTTTCTCAAGCAGAAAAAAAGATGACTGAATGGCGCAATCACAATGTACTAACACCTCTTCACAATACAAGTATCCACTGGTTAACACAACGTACAAATTTAGGCAGAACAACCATTGGTGCCAAATCTATCACCGATCAAGGACTTTCTCTTCTCGATGCCACCTTTGTACAATACAATGACAACGCAACCGTCAAAAATTGGATTAACGCCCCAAAAGCAACCTTGACTAATGGATTTTGGCTATTAACAAATGGAACAATCTATAAAATAGGGCATCCTCCTGAAAAATTTACCGTGTTGCAAATAAAAACCAATCTAAAACCTGAATTTTTAACGGAACGTTTAGTGAATCCCGCAACTATTTCATTTTACCAATTGCCAAAAAAAATTATGATTGCACGTTCATTTGGCTATTCTGCTAATAATTTTGATATGTATTTTCAATCTTTGATTGCATTACCGGCATTGCTTGTGGCAATGACCCTCATTGCAGCAACTGTATCTTTAAATTTTACACGTTTTGGGCAATCTAGAATGTTGATTCTTGGTGGCGTAATAGCTGGGTTTATGCTTTATGTTATTTCCGTACTTGTTCAAGCTTTCGGTAATGCTGGATATATTCCACCAATTATTGCAGCTTGGACACCCGTTGTTATTGCGTTATTCTTAGGAATCTCTTTTTTACTTCATAAAGAGGATGGCTAAGTGAAAGCATTAACACTTAAAAAAACTATTTTAACAAAATTAAGTGCTCTCGCTTTTAAAAGTGTTGTGGGGGTTATTTTAGGAAGTGCTTTGTCTTATTGTGCGCACGCTCAAAGCCTTCAATCTCCTTCTCAAAGTCGCATTCAAAATCTGGAACCTCCTCTTTTGCTCTCTGCGGATGAACTCATCTACAATCGTGATGAAAACACTGTTTCTGCACACGGTAATGTCCAAATCGAATATGATGGCAATAAAGTTGTCGCTCAAAAAATTATTTACAATCAAAAAACAGGACGGCTTATAGCACAAGGGAACGTTGAAATTACTCAAAAGGATGGTAATAAAATTTATTCCAACCAAATTGATATGACCAAAGATCTTGGCGAGGGTTTTGTAAACGCCCTACGTATTGATACAGCCAACAATGTTCACTTTTCAGCCCAAAATGCTACACGCAAACACAATCACATAACAGTCTTTGAAAATGCAACCTATACAGCCTGTGAACCTTGCTCTTATAAACCAGATAGAGACGTCCTATGGAAAATTAAAGCAAGAAAGATCATATGGAATAATAGCGTCAAAAAAATTCGGTTTGAAAATAGCAGTTTTGAAGTTTTTGGTGTACCGATTATAAAATTTCCAAATTTTGAGATCTATGATCCAACGGTCAGGCGTGCTAGCGGTCTGCTTACTCCTCATTTTTTTTATACTGATTATCTCGGTATGGGGATAAAGAATTCTTATTTCTGGAATCTCGCCCCCCATTATGATTTTACCCTTTCTTCTACGGTTTATACCCAACAAGGGCTTTTAACCGAAGGGGAATGGCGTCAGCGTTTAAAAACGGGACGTTATAACATTCGCTTTGCTCATATATATCAAATGAAACCGCATAGATTTGATAATGATACGATTGATGCCCAACATAAAAACCGTTATATGCTGGCGACAAAGGGGGATTTTCGTATTAATTCACACTGGACTTATGGATGGGATATTCTTGCACAATCAGATCGGCATTTTAGTCGTGCCTATAAACTTGAAAACTATAACAATCCTACACAACTTTCTCAGATCTATCTGAATGGTCTTGCAGGAAAAAATTATTTTGATATGCGTTTTTATCATTTTAAAGTTCAAGATTCAATATTGAATGATCCTCATTATGAACGTCACTCTCGGCAAGCGTGGGTCTTACCACGCATCGATTATTTTTTCACACCAGATGAACCCATTTATAATGGAGAGCTTACCTTCCATAGTAATATGCAATCAGTTTATCGTCGCCATGCTGACTTCAGTTCACCCGACCAGAACGGAACCCCTCTCAACACAGTAAAACTTTCTGGTATGGCTGGAAATAGTTTGCGTTTAACAAACGAGCTTCAGTGGAAAAAGCGCTTCAACACGCACAACGGACTCATCTTAACCCCTCTTCTCTCTCTACGAGCTGATATCATTACAACCAATGCAAGCGAAAATCACACAGATTTTATAGAAAACAATACCTTATCCGCAATTCATGGTTCAGCAATTCGTGGCATGGCAACAGCAGGGTTGGAACTACGCTATCCCTTCCTCATTACAGCTGATCATTCTACACATATTATAGAACCAACTGCACAAATTTTTATACGCAATAATGAACAATATATTGGACAAATTCCTAATGAAGATGCTCAAAGCTTTGTCTTTGATGCAACCACTCTCTTTCAACGAGACAAATTTTCTGGTTATGATCGTGTAGAAGGTGGTACAAGAGCCAATATAGGTATAAGATATTCTGGAAGCCTTAATGATAATTGGTCTCTTTATGGTCTCATTGGACAATCCTTTCATCTAGCAGGAAAGAATTCTTTTGCAGAAAAGGACTTTATCAATGTCGGTACTCATTCTAGCTTAGAGGCAAAACGTTCAGACTATGTTGCAATGTTTGGTACAACCCATAAAAGTGGTTTTTCCTTAGAAACGCGTGGACGCTTTGATAAAAAAACAGGAAAAATCCGCCGTAGTGAAATCGAAGCATCACAAAAATGGCAAAATTTTTGGGCGGCTCTACAATATGCCTATATCGCAAAGCAACCAGATTATGAATATTCTCAAGAGCGCCAAGAAATTTCTTTTCAAACAGGACTTAAATTGGCAGATTATTGGTCCATTAATAGCAACGCCGGTTATGATTTAGTATCTGGTACATTTATAAAGCGAGGAATTAGCTTGAGTTATATGGATGAATGTTTCGGGTTAACATTCGGTTATCAACAGGTAACGAATCCAGGCAGGAAAGCACCCTTGCAAAACTTTAATTTCTCTCTTTCATTGCGTACGATTGCAGATATCGGAAAAAAGATAGATTAATTTATAAAGGGAATGTATCAGTCATTTAACTTATCATTGTTTTTATGAAAGAAAGCGTGTATTTTAAGTTGTTGATGAGAATTAATAAACAATGCGAAAGCCTATTTACATGAATAAATTGAAAAAGCGTTTTCTTGCTTTATTTTATATTGCATCTTTGAGCGTAAGTAGCCTGCTAATAAATGGATTTTTGATTCCGACAGTCTTTGCGCAGACTTCTATTGTTGTTACAGTTAATGGCAACCCCATCACAAATTATGATATACAAAGACGCCTTGCTTTTCTCAGGCTACAACAAAAGCAAGGCAATTTGGTGGCACAGGCTAAAAAAGAGCTTATTGATGAAAAGCTAAAAAATATTGAAATAAAACGTCGTAATATTGAAGTAAGCAATGATGAAGTTGATAGAGCTTTTGAGAATTTTGCGACACAAAATAATATGACGATTGATCAGCTCAACCAGATTCTGATCCAAACTGAGATCACAGTGCAACACTTTAAAGATTACATCCGTGGACAAATAGGATGGGGGCGTCTTGTTAGCGCACGCTATCAAGCTGAAACAGGTATGATTAGCGAACAAGAAGCTGTACGCAGAATATTAAAAAATGGTGGTGTAAAACCTTCAACCAACGAATATACATTACAGCGAATTGTTTTTGTCATTCCTGCACATCGTCGTTCAGAGATCTTTGAAAGACGTCAAAGAGAAGCAAGTAATTTTCGCGCACATTTCCGTGGATGTGCCAATGCTCACAATCAAGCAAGAGGTATTTTAGACGTTACTATCCGCCACTTAGGAAAGTTTCTGGAGCCACAACTTCCTAATGCATGGGAACAAGCTATTCTTGAAACGCCTGCTGGAAAAATGACAAAATTACAAGAAACATCTGATGGAATCGAAGCAATTGCTGTCTGCAAAATAAAAAGAGTTTCTGATGATTATGTCGCTCGACTGATATTTTCTCTTCAAGATAGTAAAAAAAGAAGCCCGCAAAAACTTGAAGAATTAAGCGACAAATATTTAGGAGAACTGCGCCGAGTGGCACGCATTCAAAATTCATAATGGCTGCTCTTATTGTTAGCGGTGGTGATCCTGCCGGAATTGGTCCTGAAATAGTACTAAAAGCGTGGAATTTGCGTGTTACGCGCCAAATTCCACCTTTTGTACTTCTTGCTGATCCAGATGTTATTCGTTCGCGCGCTCGTTTTTTACAGATTGATGTTGAGGTGCAATCTGTTTTAATCAATAATCCTGCAAAAAATTTTCAAAGCGCTCTTCCTATCATACCGTTAAAAAACAAACAAAGTGATCAATTAGGTATACCTTCATCGAAAAATACAGCTGGAATTATTGAAGCAATTAAACGCTGTGTTCAATTGATTCAAAATGGCCATGCATGTGCACTTATCACTTGTCCTATTGCAAAAAAGAGTCTTTATGATGCCGGTTTTCAATTTCCAGGTCATACAGAATTTTTAGCCGATTTAGCCCATAAAGCTTTTCATAAATGTTATCATCCAGTTATGATGTTAGCAGGACCTCGATTAAAAACAGTACCAATAACTGTTCATATTCCATTTAAAAATGTTCCTTCACAGCTTACCCGTGATTTAATTATTCAAACGGTACTTATTACTGAATATGACTTAAAAACAAGGTTTAAAATAACATCACCCCGACTAGCTGTTGCTGGTCTTAATCCTCATGCTGGAGAAGGAGGTGCAATGGGAAAAGAAGATATTGAAATTATCACTCCTGCTATTGAATATCTTAAAAAGAAAGGACTCAATATTGCAGGCCCGCTGCCTGCCGACACAATGTTCCATGAATGCGCAAGAAAAGCATATGACGTTGCCATTTGTATGTATCATGATCAAGCCCTTATCCCTGTTAAGACATTAGACTTTGATAGCACTGTTAATGTCACGTTAGGTCTACCTTTTATTCGCACGTCTCCAGATCACGGAACTGCTTTTGACATTGCTGATAAAGGGATAGCCTCTCCCGAAAGCTTTATTGCTGCTCTTAAACTTGCAAATCAACTTGCAAAAAATAGTTTAAACCCATGCCAATAGATAATCTCCCTCCTCTGCGTGAGGTCATTGATATATATGGATTACAAGCGCATAAATCTTTGGGGCAGAATTTTCTTTTTGATCTTAATTTAACATCTAAAATTGCTCATCAAGCAGGCAATATAGAAGGAAAACCTGTTCTTGAAATTGGTCCTGGTCCTGGAGGTCTCACACGTGCCTTGCTAGCAAAGGGTGCCATTGTAACAGCAATAGAACGCGATGAGCGCTGCATACCGGCTCTCTTAGAAATAGAAAAACACTATCCTAAAAAATTAAAAGTTATTTGTAATGATGCACTGAAGCAAGATTTCTCAAAACTCTTTGAAACAAGCCCTGTAAAACCGCGCATTATTGCAAATCTTCCCTATAATATTGGGACACAACTCTTATTAAATTGGCTTTTGACTGAACCATGGCCTCCTTTTTATGAATCAATGACATTGATGTTTCAACGTGAAGTTGCCAAACGGATTACAGCTAAACCTCAATCTACTCATTATGGACGTCTTAGTGTCTTAACTGGCTGGCGTACCACTGCTAAAATTGCTTTTGATGTCCCCCCTCAAGCCTTCATACCAATACCTAAAGTAACGTCTTCCGTTGTTCATATTATTCCGCGAATACAACCTCTTTCCTGCTCTGCACAAAAACTAAGCCTCGTCACAAAAACCGCCTTTGGGCAAAGACGAAAAATGCTTCGTCAAAATCTCAAAATACTTGGAGGTGAAGAGCTATTAGAAAAAGCTGGAATTGATGGAACGCGCCGTGCTGAAACGCTCTCGATTTCTGAATTTGTAACTTTAGCGCATCTAGTGCTCTAAAAAATGCACTTTGTGTTATAAAACCTTTTTTAATCACAACATTTATCGATTTTTTCAGCAACAAGCCCATCAACAAAAGAGCCAAGATAAGAACAACGCTCACGTTTTACGGTTTCAGCTAAATAAATTGATTTAATAAAAGATAAAGACTGATCTAAATCTTCGTTAATCACAACATAATCATAAGAAAGCCAATGCTTTAACTCCGTTCGTGCATTTTCCAATCGCAAATTGACAGTATCTTGACTATCTTCTGCTCGACGATGTAAACGCGAAACAAGCTCTTTCATTGATGGTGGAAGAATAAAAACAGATACAGTGTCTCCTAGCATCTTTTTTTGCAGCTGCTCGGTACCTTGATAATCAATATCAAATAACATATCTTGGCCAGCATTCAATGCGCTTTCAACAGTTTCACGTAAAGTGCCATAATAATTTCCGTGAACTTCTGCCCACTCAATAAATTCATCCCTATCACGCTTATATTCAAACTCTTCCTTTGAAATAAAGTAATAATGCAGCCCATCTACTTCACTAGGACGCCTTTTCCTTGTGGTCATACTTACGGAAAGCTCTAATTGTCCCTCTTTTAGAAGTAATCGAGAAATTGTTGATTTACCAGCACCTGAAGGCGAAGAAAGAATAAATAAAAAACCGCGGCGTTGATTTATTTTTATAGCACTCAATTTACTTTCAAAGACTGTCATTACATCACTCTACTTTGTTCATAAATGTTTCTCCAAAATTTGAATTATACATTATCTCAACCTCTCCCCTAATCAATGTGTTTTCTTAGCAATTCTCAATGTTATTTTGCTCTTTTTTGAGATAAGGTATTAGCAGTATATTCACTTTTTTCTTAAATATTTTTATCCATACGCCAACCCACTTGTGACAGACAAGAAAATGATTTTTTATCATTCTCATAAAAAATTTAAATAGAAAAATTTTACTATATTTGGGATTCTCATTTACGATGCAAAAAGATGTGTTATCACTATAAATTCAATGTTTTGCCTTTAATTCTCGCCACTTGCGAACATTCATATTATGTTCCTCTAAAGTTCGAGAAAAAACATGCCCTCCTGAACCATCAGCAACAAAATAAAGTGCATCACTGCTTGGTGGATGTGCCACCGCTTTTAAAGAATCTCGACCTGGATTTGCAATAGCCGTTGGGGGCAAACCATTAATTTTATAAGTATTATATGGTGTTTCCTTCTCAAGATCTGAACGATAAATTGCACGACCGGATGGTTTTCCTTTTCCTCCGAAGAGACCATAAATTACTGTTGGATCCGATTGAAGACGCATATGCTTTGTAAGGCGGTTATAAAATACCGCAGCAACCATTGGTCTTTCTGCTGCAATTCCCGTTTCTTTCTCAACAATTGAGGCTAATATAACAAATTCATCAATTGATTTAATGGGTAAATCAGGTGAACGCGTAGCCCATATAGCATGAATTAATTTTGTCTGTCCTTCACGCAACCTGTTTACAATCTCTTTACGCGTTGTTCCCCGAATAAAACGAACAGTATCCGTCATTAAATAACCTTCTGGAGGCAAAATTTTTGGAAGGTCTCCAATCAAAATTTCATTCGCAGCTAATCGATCGAAAACTTGCTGAACCGTTAAACCTTCAGGTACTGTAAATGTATACTCTATAGATTTTCCTTTCACAAGAATATCCATAATATCCTGCATCGAAGCATGAGCTGGAATTAAATATTCACCAGCCTTCAGATGCGTTGTTTTTTGGTGATAACCAACCCCATAAACAAAAATATCTGATGATCGAATGAAACCACGTTTTTCTAGCAATGAAGCAATTTCACGAATTCCGGTACCAGGATGGATAAGAACAATTTGTTCTTCCTCAATTTTTCCCTTTTCTTCAAAAATACTTTTTCCAATATAAAGAGGAATACTTATGGCAAAAAGAATAATCACAATCAGCATAAGAAAAAAATGACCGAGAATGACCAACGGATTACGGACGATAGATGATTTCTTTCGTTTTTTATGTATTAACATGTCATAACTATCTGCTAAATGATTCGAAGAGGAATCACTTACGTCCTTTAATGATTTTCCATTTTTCACATCGGACATAACCCCTCAATAGCGATTAAGGATAATATTATAATTTCTTATTCACCTTATAATAAAGTAGAAAACTCAAAAGCAAAAATTAAATAAAAATACTTATTATCCCCTAAAACGTCGCATCACCAACGATGCATTTGTCCCACCAAATCCAAAAGAATTAGAAAGAATCGTATCAATCTTTCGTTCACGCGGTTTGTGTGGTACAAGATCGATTTTCGTTTCAATCGATGGATTGTCAAGATTAAGTGTCGCTGGGGCTATATTATCCCGTATAGCTAAAATAGAAAAAATAGCCTCAGCAGCACCGGCTGCACCAAGTAAATGCCCGATAGATGATTTCGTTGATGACATAGAAACTTGTGGTGCATAACTCCCTAAAACACGCTCAACAGCCGCTAGCTCTATGGAATCAGCCATCGTAGATGTACCATGAGCATTAATATAATCAAGTTCACTTACATTCACTTGTGCACGCTTAAGAGCAGCTATCATACTACGCTGAGCCCCTTCACCACTTTCTGAAGGCGCTGTAATGTGGTAAGCGTCACCAGATAAACCATAGCCAATAACCTCAGCATAAATACGCGCTCCTCGTTTTTTGGCATGTTCCAGCTCTTCTAAAACAACAACAGCTGCTCCTTCCCCCATCACAAAACCATCACGATCAATATCATAAGGACGTGACGCCCGTTCAGGATCATCATTGCGACAAGTAGAAAGAGCTCTACAAGCTGCAAAACCTGCAAGAGATATCCGATTTATCGGAGATTCAGTCCCCCCTGCCACCATGACATCTGCATCACCAAACATAATCAAACGTGCCGCATCACCAATTGCATGCGCCCCTGTTGAACAAGCCGTTACAACAGAATGATTAGGCCCCCGTAAACCATATTGAATAGACACATAACCAGAAGCAAGATTAATCAAACGACCTGGAATAAAAAAAGGAGAAACACGACGTGGGCCCTTATCACGAAGCGTATAACCAGCTTCAACAATACCCTCAACTCCCCCAATTCCCGAACCAATTAACACGCCTGTACAAATCTGATCTTCATCACTCTTAGGAAACCATTCGGCATCTGCAAGCGCTTGGTTAGCAGCTGCCATTGCATAAACAATAAATGCATCAACTTTACGTTGCTCTTTAGGTTCCATATACAAATCAGCATTATAAGTCCCCTCTGTTCCATCCCCTAAGGGGATACGCGCAGCAATCTGGCATGGCAAATCTGACACATCAAACTCAGTGATACGTCGGACACCACTTCTTCCTTCAAGAAGTCGTTTCCAACTATATTCAGTATTACCAGCTAATGGAGATACCAACCCTAAACCAGTAACAACAACACGTCTCATAACTTCTAACCTTGAACTAAACTTCACCTCTCAAAGCTCTCTTTTCAAAAGAGCTCCGAAGAATATAGGCAAAAGCAATTTATGCCTTTGCCCTTTAGTAATCACGCAGAAGCTTTATCAATGAACTTGACTGCATCGCCAACTGTAAAAATCGTTTCAGCAGCTTCATCTGGAATTTCTACCCCAAACTCTTCTTCAAAAGCCATAACGAGTTCAACCGTATCAAGGCTATCAGCCCCTAGATCATCGATAAAGCTTGCATTTTCTACAACTTTATCAGCATTAACCCCAAGATGTTCCACGATAATTTTCTTAACGCGCTCTACTGTGTCACTCATGTTGAAATCCTCGAATTTATATTTCCTATAATTTGGTTAACTATATCGGTTCATCTAATCAAGCAATAGATGCATTACTTTAAAAGATTTTAGTAATGATTTAAAACATCCTGTGGATATCCCCTACAAAATGAACCAATCTGACATTCCGACATCAATTGATCAACGACCATATTAAAGAAATAGATGCATCTATCCATTTCAATCGTTACTATCTAAAATAATACAACTCATAAATCAATGTGGAATAAAATAAATACTCAAATCATTGCCATTCCACCATTGATATGGAGTGTTTGACCTGTCGTATAGGCTGCTTCATCGCTTGCTAAATAAACAGCAGCAGCGGCTATTTCTTGCCCACTTCCCATACGCTTCATTGGAATCGCAGCCATAATGGCTTCTTTTTGCTTTTCATTAAGCTTGTCTGTCATTGCAGATTTAATAAATCCTGGAGCAATACAATTGACCGTGATATTTCGCGAAGCAATTTCTTGTGCCAATGCTTTAGAAAAACCTATCAATCCTGCTTTTGCAGCACAATAATTCGTTTGTCCAGGATTTCCCACAACACCAACAACAGATGTAATGTTAATAATCCTTCCATAACGGCGGCGCATCATAGAATGTATTAATTCACGCGTCAAAAGAGAAGCAGCTGTTAGGTTAACTTCTAAAACATCATCCCAATCTTTATCTTGCATACGCACAAAAAGACCATCCTTAGTGATTCCAGCATTGTTAACCAAAATATCGACGCCATCCATTTCTCTTTCTGAAACTTCAACCAATTGTCTAATCGATTGGCGTTCAGAAAGATTAGCGGGAAATACAAAAACATTCTGCCCTAATTCTGCTGCCACTTCTCTAAGCTTTTCTTCACGTGTTCCATGAAGTCCAACAATGGCTCCTTGTGCATGAAAGCAGCGTGCAATTGCCTCACCAATTCCTCCTGATGCCCCCGTTATAAGAGCTTTACGCCCTGTTAATTTAAACATTTTTAAACTCCTTATAGATTAAATGCCAAGCATACCTAGCGCTGATTCTATTTCATCAACTGTTCCAATAGTTACCCCTTTTATATCCTTGTTAATACGACGCGTTAAACCTGTTAATACTTTTCCAGAACCAACTTCAAAAAGCGTATCAACCCCATTAGCCCCGATCCATTCTATTGTTTCACGCCACCTCACCCTCCCCGTCACTTGTTGGACAAGAAGAGTAGCAATACGTTCTGGATCCTTTTCTGGTGTAACAGAAACATTGGCAATTAAAGGAACAATAGGTTCCATTTTATTAACAGTCAAAAGCGCTTTCTTCATGGCATCAGCAGCAGGCTGCATTAAAGACGAATGAAAAGGTGCAGAAACTGGAAGAAGAAGTGCACGTTTTGCACCTTTTGTTGATGCAATCTCTACCGCTGTCTCAACTGCTTTTGCTTTACCTGAAATAACAATTTGCCCACCACCATTATCATTAGCAATCTGACATAGTCCTTCTCCAGAAACAGTTTCGCAAATTTCTTCCACAATGTGCTCTTCTAAACCAATTAATGCAGCCATAGAACCTTCTCCAACCGCGACAGCAGCCTGCATAGCATTGCCACGAGTACGCAAAAGCCTTGCCGTATCTGTGAGAGTAAATGTATCAGCAGCACAAAGAGCCGAATATTCGCCTAAAGAATGACCAGCAACAAATCTTACCTTGTCTTCTATACGAAGCCCTAATTGTTTCATCACACGAATGACAGCCATAGATACAGCCATTAATGCCGGTTGTGCATTTGCTGTTAACGTTAAAACATCTGCTGGTCCTTCAAAAATAATCTTTGATAATTTCTCACCCAAAGCATCATCAACTTCCTCGAAAACCATCCGTGCGGCAATAAATTGCTCTGTAAGCGCCTTTCCCATACCAACAAGTTGACTCCCCTGCCCTGGAAAAATAAAAGCTGCACCCATTTATCAACTCCTAAAACTGTACAATTAAATTATTTTCTTTTGACCTTATTCATCCGCACAAATCAAGATAAAGCCCTTTATTTAAAACGAATACCACACTTAAAATTATATTTTAAGGGCGGAATTTGATATAAAAACTTAGGGAAATAGGGTGCTATAAACTGAATAACACCCAAACTTATGAGACTTCCTAAAAGTGCACCTGCTAAAATATCAAAGGGATAATGTACGCCCACAAAGATGCGCGCCCAACAGATTAAGCATAAAAACACTACGGCAAATTTAAAAGTAACTTTGTATCGGTAAAAATAAAAGTTAGCTGCATAAGATGCAATGGTCAAGGCATGATTACTAGGAAAAGAAGCTGTTGCACGATGTTGAATAAACGGTGTCGTCAGCCCTACCACGAATGGGCGAGGATGAAAATAAAAAAGAGAAATGAGATAACCTATGAAAAGAGATGCACAAATACTCATGCAAATGCTTAGCACAACACACCGTTCCCTCTCCCCACCACAAAACCACAACGCACAAAGATGGAGAGGAATAATATAAATTAAAAACTTTGCACAAAAAATACTAAACAAAACTACAATCGACCAAGCTTGATGATTGCCGACAAACATTTCAAAGAGTGTAACATCAATCTGGTTTAAAAAGTCCATTTTTCCCTCCTTTGCCTTTATATTACAGTATTATCTTTTTGTAGAAGAAGGAAATATATCAAGATTTAACAAATCAATTTTTTTATGTGCATAAACTTGCTATTTTAAAAGATAACCTGTAGATATGAAATATTCTTTGCCGGCACTTTAGCTGGAGGTTGAACGGAGGGCTGTAAAATATCAGTAGGAAATACAATGTTTCCGGCCTCCCGTATCTCCGCTCTGAGATGTCTCGAATTGTAAACGCGTCCTTTCTTCTTTGGATTTCCAAAAAAGACAAGTCGCAGAGGCTTTGCGCTAAAACCGGTGAAATTTAATTGAAGAAAGGCAAAACAATGGCTCTTTATGAACATATGTTCCTTGCCCGACAAGACATTGCACCGCAGCAAGTTGATGAACTTTTGAGTCTCTACAAAGGTGTCATTGAAGTGCATGGTGGAAAAGTTGGGCGTATAGAAAATTGGGGACTTCGTCCTCTTGCTTACCGTATTCGTAAAAACCGTAAAGCTTATTATGTCTTAGTCAATATTGATGCACCAGCTTCAGCAATTGCTGAAGTGGAGCGTCAGATGCGCATCAATGAGGATATTTTGCGTTATATGACCATTCGCGTAGAAAAACACGAAAAAGAAAAATCTGCTATGCTCTCACACCTTGATCGCAATAGTCACATTGGACATGATGAAGAGCGTCCTCGTTTTCCACGTCGTCAACGTGAAAATACTATAGAAGGGGTAGAATAATGACTGATACTAATCAAAACTCTGCACGTCGCCCCTTTCATCGTCGTCGTAAAACGTGTCCTTTTTCAGGGACCAATGCTCCCAAAATTGATTATAAAGACATCAAGTTGTTACAACGTTATATTTCCGAACGTGGGAAAATTGTTCCTTCACGGATTACTGCTGTTAGTCAGAAAAAACAGCGTGAATTAGCTAATGCTATCAAACGTGCTCGCTTTTTAGGCTTACTTCCGTACGTTATAAAGTAAGCAATCAATACGCTATGCAACTGGAGAGTTTCTCCAGTTGCATTTCTTATATGGTTAAAAAATAGCTTGTTGTATCCTATGTTAAGCTATTAAATGTCAAAGTTGGGGTATTGACACACCTCTAACTGCAGAAAGCAGGACAGCAATAAATGAAAAAAAATCGTACTTATGAGATATTAACCGGTATTTTGGCAGGATTATTTGCTGTTGTGATAGGACTGGCAATCATCAGTGTTGCAAATATTGGGCCCTTTTTTTCTCTTCTTCTTGGCTGCTTTCTTTCATTGCCAATTTTTATTGTTGCGTTCGGTCAAGGAACATTAGCCAGTCTCATCGCCCTCATAAGTGCCACTGTTGTTCTTATCATAACCACTAATACCTATATTGCTCTTGGCTTTATGTTCTTATTTTTCCTTCCTGCTGTCTATGCTTCTTGGCTTCTTGGGCTTGCACGACCAGCGCAAAAAGAAAACGAACTGATATGGTATCCATTATCATCGGTTATTTTTCATTTAACTAATTTTATCGCTCTTATAGCAACTTTCATTGGGCTCTATGTTCAAACACGTCCTTCCACACCCATCGTTGCAAAAAAAATCACCGAAAACATAGCACAAACTCTGCAACAAACACAGTCAATAAAAGAAGCCGATATACGCGCTTTTAATGAGCTTTTAATGACGCATACAGCAACTTTTACTGCTTTTTCTTTGACTATTTATAGTTTGGTTTTTCTCATTGGTAACCTTTACTTTTCCATGATAGCAGCACAACATATGAAATGGCTGAAAAGACCCCGTGATGATTGGAGCCAAACTCTCCGCCTTCCCATTTCTGGAATTGTTATTTTCATTATTGTTTGCATAGCATCGATGGTTGAGCTGAGCGCTTCTCTTAACTTGAGTACCCGTGTCTTTAGTACTGCATACATTGTCATCATATTAATTAGCGGTCTAGCATATCTTCACAATATTACAAAAGGGGTAAACGGTCGGATTATTATACTTTCTCTTGTTTATATTGCTATTTTAACAGTCGTTTTTACTCCACCTATTGTTTTCATGATGCTTTTGATGGGAATTTGGGCTGCTATTCAATACAATTTTCAATCACGCAAAAAACTCCACTAAATTTATTTGTTCGAAAGGAAAAACTATGGATATTATTTTACTTGAGCGCATTCCTCGTCTTGGTCAGATGGGTGATATTGTCTCAGTTAAAGATGGTTATGCGCGTAATTTTCTCTTGCCTCAAGGTAAAGCTTTACGCGCAAATGAAGCTAATAAAAAACATTTTGAGATACAACGTGCACAACTTGAAGCACGTAATCTTGAACGCAAAAGCGAAGCGCAAAAAATTGCTGAAAAACTTGATGGACAATCATTCATTGTTGTTCGTTCTGCTGGTGAAACAGGACAACTTTATGGTTCTGTGTCAACACGTGATATTGCTGAAATCATAACAGATGAAGGCTTTTCTATTGGAAGAAATCAAATCGAACTTAATCATCCAATAAAAATGATCGGTCTTCACACTATCACTCTTAGCTTACATCCAGAGGTTCAAATTTCTGTGATTATTAATGTTGCGCGTTCTACCAGTGAAGCACAACGCCAAGCAGAAGGTGAAACCCTCACTTCGGCTAAAGAAATATATAATATTCAAGAAGAATTATTAGAAGAAAGTCAGGAAGAATTATTGGCAGAAGAAATTAATGACAACGATATAAACAGTTCTCATCAAGAAGCTTAATTTCTATTTTTTCTTTCTGTTTTATATTTTTTATTCCATTTTAAATATCGATCATAAAATACTCGCACTTTAAAAGTGAGTATTTTATGGCTATCGTACATAAAGAACCTAATTTTTATGAAAGAATTAGAAATATACTATTTAAAGGCATTACATGCCGAGAATGGTAGTATCACTAAGAGGAAATGTCTTTTGTTTTCCAGCATATAAAGTAAAAATAATTTAAAGTTCTACCCTTAAGACTAAAGTTTGTATGAGCGTTAATTTGATTATATCCTCACATGATCTGAAATAATTTCAGTTATAAAAAATAATTCTACTTACACAGATATTGGAATTTTAAGGTTAAGTAACTTAAAAAATACTTAAATTTAGAGTAGCAAAACTTCCACTTTAAAATCACATATTATAAAATAAAATAGATAGACGTTATATAAATAATACACAAATGATAAATGAGGAACGAAAAGAGAGTTTTAAAAAATTATATAATTTTAACTTAAAATGAAGGTTTGTAGCTCTATTCTTTTAATTATACGATTTTCAATTTATCGCCTAAAGTAGCTAGACTTAGAATTTTAGTGGAAAAATATTATGGAAGAAACTAACGTTGTTAATGTCAGCTCTTCAAAGAAAGAGGATTCTCCTTCTTTTCGGCAACTTCCGCATAATATTGAAGCTGAACAGGCATTGCTTGGTGCCATCTTTATCAACAATGATTCTCTTGACCGCGTTTCAGATTTTCTAAAACCAGAACATTTTTTTGAACCATTGCATCAAAAAATTTATCATGTTTTATCTCACCTTATTAAAACAGGAAAACGTGTAGATCCAGTTACAATCAAGCCCTATATCCAAATGGAAGAAAAAATTGGAGATATTACTGTATACCAATATGTTGTTCGCTTAGCCACAGAGGCAGTCACTATTATTAACGCTGAAGATTATGGACGCGTCATTTACGATCTTTTTATCCGACGGTCTTTGATTAACCTTGGAACTCAAGTTGTCAATACAGCCTTTGATGCTCCTGTAGAACTCACGCCTACCCAACAAATTGAAACTGTTGAAAATCAGTTATTTGAGCTAGCAGAAAAAGGGAAATATGGAGGTGGATTTGAAAATTTTAATGAGGCTATTAAAAAAGCTATCGATATGGCAAGTGCTGCGAAAAAGCGCTCTTCACAATTATCAGGGATAGCCACCCATATTAAAACACTTGATGAAAAAATGGGAGGATTACAAGCATCTGACTTAATTATCCTTGCGGGCCGCCCTGGTATGGGTAAAACCTCACTGGCTACCAATATTGCCTTTAATATTGCTAATGCTTATAATCGTAATGCCAATATCCAAGAAAATGAAGGCGGCATTGTGGGATTCTTCTCACTTGAGATGTCATCCGAACAGCTTGCAACCCGTATTATTTCTGAACAAACAGAAGTCTCTTCTTCTGATATTCGGCGTGGCAATATTTCAGATGAACAATTTTCAAAAATTATTCGTGCGGTGAACCAACTACAAAAGGCACCACTTTATATTGATCAAACTGGGGGAATATCAATTACGCAATTAGCTGCTCGTGCGCGGCGTCTCAAGCGGCAACATGGTTTAGATATCTTGTTTATTGACTATATCCAACTCATGACAAGCAGTTCAAAGCGTTCATCAGAAAATCGTGTTCAAGAGATTACAGAAATTACCACAGGATTAAAAGCATTAGCGAAAGAACTTAATATTCCTATTATCGCTCTCTCTCAACTTTCACGTCAAGTAGAAAATAGAACAGATAAACGTCCACAGCTCTCAGATTTACGTGAATCTGGTTCAATTGAGCAAGATGCCGATATCGTTCTGTTTGTCTATCGCGAAGAATATTATCTCAAAAATGAAGAACCAAAACTAGGTAGCTTGGAACATACGAAATGGCAAGAAATAATGGATAAAGCTTTTGGAAAAGCTGACGTTATTATTGCAAAACAGCGCCATGGGCCGACAGGAATCGTGCCCCTTGCCTTTCAATCTGATTTCACACGCTTTAGTGATCTGGCCGATAGCAATTACCTTCCAGAGCAAATTGGTTAAATCGACATGGCGCGTAATCGTATTCAATTTATCTGTCAAAATTGTGAAACCATCCTTCTCATTAAAAAATGTAGTTCTTATCAAGAATGATAATTTCTTACAAAGAATCATTTTTCAATGATTCTAGCCACCGTTATTTGCTATTTAATAACATTCTTCTTGCATGAAATGATAACACATCTCTTAATGTTGTAAGTGGGGTACATATATTAAAATCCATAGCTAATCTAAATCTTTCTATATTGTTCCTTCTTTTAAAAAACTCCTTCTCACAAGACACTCATTTTCTTGTTTTTAAATTCAAAAATAATTGCTGCTGTTGTGCAAGGCTGACTATTATGTAGAATATCAGAAACTTTCCTCTTTATAGGACAACCTCTAACCTTTTAACAAAAATATTTTCTAATCTATCTGAAAAATTACCCTAATTACCGCAATATAAAAAACAAGCAGTGTTTTAAATAATACAGCACAGAGAAAATTCTACAACATGCAAAATATTCTTGATATAAAATTGCATAAAAACTGATATCTAACAAAAGGAAAGTGTATAATTATGCTAGAAAAAAAAGAAGACTGCGATAGTAGATTTGACAGTCTTGATGACGCTATCAAAAGAGTTGTTGATATAGCAAGTGCTGCAAAAAAACGCTCTTCGCAAATATCAGGGATAGCGACTCATATTCAAACACTTGATGAAAAAATGGGAGGATTACAACCATCCGACTTAATTATCCTTGCGGGACGCCCTGGTATGGGTAAAACTTCACTTGCTACCAATATTGCCTTTAATATTGCCAATGTTTATAATTATAATGGTAATATCCAAGAAAATGAAGGCGGCATTGTGGGATTCTTCTCACTTGAAATGTCCTCAGAGCAGCTTGCAACACGTATTATTTCTGAACAAACGGAAGTCTCTTCTTCTGATATTCGACGTGGTCATATTTCAGATGAACAATTTTCAAAAATTATTCGTACGGTAAATCATCTCCAAAAGGCACCCCTTTATATTGATCAAACTGGAGGAATATCAGTTTCACAACTGGCTGCCCGTGCTCGACGTCTCAAGCAAAAACATGGTTTGGATGTCTTAATTATTGATTATATCCAACTCATGACAAGTGATTTAAAATACACATCTGAATATCGTATTCAAGAAATCACTGCAGAATTAAAAGCCTTAGCGAAAGAATTAAATATCCCTATTATTGCTCTTTCACAACTTTCACATCAAGTTGAAAACAGAACAGATAAACGCCCAAAACTTTCAGATTTAGGTGGATTTGGTTCTATTGAGCAAGATGCCGATATCGTTTTATTTGTCTATCGTGAAGAATATTACCTCAAAAATGAAGAACCAAAGTTCGGTAGCCTTGAACATATGAAATGGCAAGAAATAATGGATAAAGTTTTTGGAAAAGCTAACGTTATTATTGCAAAACAGCGCCATGGGCCGACAGGAATCGTGCCCCTTGCCTTTCAATCTGATTTCACACGCTTTAGTGATCTGGCCGATAGCAATTACCTTCCAGAGCAAATTGGTTAAATCGACATGGCGCGTAATCGTATTCAATTTATCTGTCAAAATTGCGGAACCATCCATTCTCGTTGGGCAGGGAAATGTAGCGCTTGTGGGGAATGGAATTCCCTTATCGAAGAAACTATAAATAGCGGCATAGGAAGTGGTCCTAAGCAGAATGCTCGTAAAGGACGCATTGTCACACTCACATCTCTTTCTGGAAATATCGAAGATGCTCCACGTATTCATTCTGGTATTGCTGAACTTGATCGTGTTACCGGTGGGGGCTTTGTCCGTGGATCAGCACTCCTTGTTGGAGGTGATCCGGGTATTGGTAAATCAACATTGCTAACACAAACAGCTGCTGCTTTATCTCGTAAAGGATATAATGTCATCTATGTTTCAGGTGAAGAGGCTATTGCGCAAATTTGTCTGCGCGCACAAAGGCTTGAAGCTAACAATACAGAAGTGAAACTTGCTGCTGAAACCAATGTTGAAGATATTCTGGCAACCTTAAGCGAACATAAAAACCTTGATATGGTGATTATCGATTCGATTCAAACCCTATGGTCAGATACAGCAGATTCAGCACCTGGCACTGTCACACAAGTACGTATCGGTGCTCAGGCAATGATCCGCTTTGCCAAGAAAACAGGAACCGCCGTTGTTCTTGTTGGGCATGTTACAAAAGATGGACAAATTGCTGGTCCTCGAGTCGTTGAACATATGGTTGATGGCGTTCTCTATTTTGAGGGTGAAGGAGGACATCATTATCGCATTCTTAGAACTGTAAAAAATCGCTTCGGACCAACAGATGAGATTGGTGTCTTTGAAATGTCTGATAAAGGATTACGCGAAGTGATAAATCCATCTGAATTATTTTTAGGGGAACGTAATGAAAAAGCACCAGGCGCTGCTGTTTTTGCAGGAATGGAAGGGACACGCCCGATACTCGTAGAAATTCAAGCGCTTGTTGCTCCTTCTTCCCTTGGGACACCAAGACGTGCAGTTGTCGGATGGGATGGAAATCGCCTTTCTATGATTCTTGCCGTTTTAGAAGCCCATTGTGGCATTCGTTTTGGACAGCATGATGTCTATCTGAACGTAGCAGGTGGATATCGCATATCAGAACCCGCTGCTGATTTAGCTGTAGCCGCTGCTTTGGTATCTTCTCTTGCCAATATCGCATTGCCAACGGATTATGTATATTTTGGTGAAGTCAGTCTTTCAGGAGCTACCCGCGCTGTTGCACATTCAGCACAGCGCATCAATGAAGCAAAAAAACTCGGCTTTCAAGGAGCCTTTCACCCCACAACAACAACCGAAATGATGAAGTCGCTCAACTTTCAACAAAAAACTTTCTCCGACCTTCCCGAACTCGTTGCTACTCTTACCGTAAGTAAAAAATGATCTGCACCACAGATATGATAATATAGAAAAAACTCTATAAAATACAAAAGATCCTTGCTATAAGAACAAAAAATGGCATAACAAAAAATATATTTGCACACAGACTTAAAAGAACACAACTTTATGTATAAGGAACAAACAAATGATCATAACAATCCTTGATGGAATTGTCGTAGTAATCATCCTGTTGTCCGCTTTTCTTGCTATGCTTCGAGGATTTTCACGTGAAGTGTTATCGTTGATTTCTTGGGCAGTTGCAGCTGTTACGACACTGTTTTTATTCAAACCTGTCTTACCTTTCTTTGAACAATATCTCTCTAATAAAATGATTGCATTGATCACAACATTGGTCACAATTTTTATTATTGTTCTCATTATTACTTCAATTATTACAATGAAGATCTCTGATTTTATTATTGATAGTCGAATTGGTATCCTTGACCGTGCTATTGGTTTTATTTTTGGAGCACTTCGTGGTTTATTTATCATGGTCATCGGTATGTTGCTGCTTAATGCACTGATTAAACCCGAGCTTCAAGCGAATTGGTTAAAAAATGCAAAAACAAGGCCTATTTTAGATTCATTGGGACAAAAAGTTTGGGAAATACTCCCCAAAGATATTGGATCTGTTCTCGAAAAGACGGAAAATTTGTTTAAAGACAGCAATAAACATACGTATGAGTAACACTCTCATGAAAAGATAATTTTCAAAAAATAGAGAATAGTTTTTCATGAGGAAAGAGAACTAAATGATGTAAAATGTGATATTAATGATTCCTACATATCACAACTGAAAGAATATGATGATAAAAAGCGATGTTTTCTGTCAAGAATTTTCATTAGATGATGATACCCTTCATGAAGAATGTGGAGTTTTTGGTATTCTTGGGCATGAAGATGCCGCAACATTAACAGCTCTTGGACTCCACGCACTTCAGCATCGTGGGCAAGAAGCAGCTGGGATTGTTTCTTACCATAATAAAATATTTCATCAAGAAAAGCATTTAGGTCTTGTTGGAGATCACTATACAAACCCTGCAACACTTGCGCGCTTACCAGGAAATCGTGCTATTGGACATACCCGTTATTCAACAACTGGAGAAGTGGCATTACGCAATGTTCAACCCCTTTTTGCTGAATTGAAAGTTGGAGGTATTGCTATTGCGCATAATGGTAATCTTACCAATGGTCTCACATTACGCCGTGAACTCATCGCTTCTGGTGCTATCTGTCAATCAACGTCGGATTCAGAAGTTTTTCTCCATCTTATTGCCCGCTCACGTTATGAGTCGTCCTCTGATCGTTTTGTTGATGCGATTCGGCAAGTAGAAGGTGGGTATGCTATGTTAGCGCTCACACGTACAAAACTTATTGCGGCACGCGATCCAACAGGAATTAGACCTCTCGTGATGGGGGAACTTGATGGTAAGCCTATCTTTTGTTCTGAAACTTGTGCTCTTGATATTATTGGAGCAAAATATGTCCGTGATGTTAAAAATGGAGAAATCATCATATGTGAAATACAAAAAAATGGGGAAATTACAAAAAAAATTATAAAACCAGAAAATACACAACCAGAAAAACTTTGCTTGTTTGAATATGTTTATTTTGCCCGCCCAGACTCAATCGTTGGAGGGCGTAGTGTTTATACAACACGCAAAAATATGGGAATCCGTTTAGCACAGGAAGCCCCTTGTGAGGGTGATGTTGTGGTTCCTGTTCCTGATGGAGGAACGCCTGCTGCAATTGGCTATGCACAAGAAATTGGAATTCCCTTCGAGCTTGGCATTATTCGTAATCACTATGTTGGCCGCACTTTTATCGAACCAACACAACAAATTCGCGCTTTTGGCGTCAAGTTAAAACATTCGGCAAACCGTCCTGTGATTGAAGGAAAACGTGTTATTCTGGTTGATGACTCTATTGTGCGTGGAACAACATCCCTTAAAATTGTACGAATGCTTCGCGATGCAGGAGCAAAAGAAGTTCATATGCGCATTTCTAGCCCTATGATTTTTTATCCTGACTTTTATGGTATTGATACACCTAAAGCTGAAAACCTTTTAGCAAATCAATATCCAGATTTAAAATCTATGTGTGATTTTATTGGAGCGGATTCATTAGAATTTCTTTCAACGGATGGATTATATCTTGCTGTAGCAGGGGAAAAACGGAATAACGCCAATCCACAATTTACTGACCATTATTTTACTGGATATTATCCTACGCATCTGGTTGATCAAGAAAATCTCTCCAAAATTCATCAATCATCTGTTCTTAAAACAAGAGATTAATGATGACAAAACGTGACTTTAGTCTCCATGGGCGTGTTGCACTTGTTACTGGCGCATCAAGAGGGATTGGCTATCATTTGGCACTCGAGCTTGCTGCACGCGGCGCTCATATTATTGCTCTTGCACGAACAGTCAGTGGACTTACTGAATTAGATAATCAAATCCGAGAAAAAGGGGCTCATACAACCCTTGTTCCCCTTGACTTGCATCATATGGAAAACATCGATACCCTTGCTATCTCAATTGCCAAACGCTGGAAAAAACTTGATATTATCGTTGCAAACGCAGGAATTCTTGGAACACTCTCACCAATAGCGCATATAGAAAACACGGTATTTGAAGATGTTTTTCAAATAAATCTTTTCAGCCAATGGCGCTTAATGAAAGCCGTTGAGCCTTTATTACGTGAATCTGATGCTGGACGAGCCATCCTGTTATCCTCAAGCGTTGCGCATGCTGCGCGCCCTTTCTGGGGAGCTTATGCAGCCTCTAAAGCGGCTTTAGAGGTGATTGCCCGCTGTTGGGCAGAAGAACTCAAACAAACCCCTATTAAGATTAATTGTGTCAACCCTGGTGCCACACGCACTGCCATGCGCGCTGAAGCTATGCCCGGTGAAGATCCACAAACTCTCCCTTCACCACAAGAGGTTGCAAAAAAGATAGTCCATTTGTTATCACCTGATTTAAAGGAAACTGGAAAACTCTTTAATGTCCATAAAAATCGGTTTGTAGATTATCATGTACCTGATTGATCATCATATGAGAAGTAAATCGTTTGACTCTCTCTTTTTCCTGTGATTTTCGACAGAAGAATGAAGCACTTTATAATTCTTGGATAGCTTTAGCATCAGCCTTTTTCTCTTCTAAAGTAGCACGTTTATTATAAGCGATAAAACTACACGGGAGAAAAATCATATAGCTAACAGCTGTAATCAATAAAGTTTCCCATGTGTAAGTCGCAAGAAAACCGACATAAATAACAATGACCAACATGCACGGTATAACGATATCGCGCCTTAAATTTTGATCAATTGTTTTTGCATTCCATACCGGTAAACGACTAATCAAAAGAAAAGCAATAATTACAGTATAAAGACTAAAAAATAATGCCCACCCCCAATTGGGGACCAAACCAAGAGTGCCTAAATAGGTAGGCAATAAAAGTAATAATGCTCCTGCTGGTGCTGGAACACCAACAAAATAACTTCTCTGCCACTTAGGTATATTGGGGTTATCTAACATCACATTAAAACGTGCTAATCGCAAACAACAAGCAACACAATAAACAAGGGCAGCAACCCACCCAATATGATTCGCTTGATTCAAGATAAAAGAATAAACAATGAGTGCAGGGGTAACACCAAAATTTATAACATCAGCAAGAGAATCCATCTGTGCCCCAAAAGATGAACTACCATCTATTAAACGGGCAATGCGACCATCAGCACCATCTAAAACTGCAGCCAAAAGCACCATTAAAATAGCAGCTTCATAACGATGTTCAAAAGCCAAACGAATGCTGCTCATCCCTGCACAAATTGCTAAAATAGTAATGATATTAGGAATAACATACCGCATTGATGTAGGTGAACGCCGCCGATTTGCAACATCATCATGCTGCCCCTCAGGATTGAATGAAGAAAATGGCGAAAAATTTTTCATTGTGAGTCCTAATCGTATCTGAAGCCCGTTGTGGCACTCTTATCATCAAAAGAACCCAAAACTGTTTCTCCAGCAATTGCTGTCTGTCCAACTGCAACACGCAATTTCATTTCAGTTGGTATATAAACATCAAGGCGAGAACCAAAACGAATCAATCCAAATCGCTCACCAGTCATAACGGCATCGTTTTCTTTTGACCAGCAAACAATCCGGCGTGCAACCATTCCCGCTATTTGTACGACACCAATTTTACCATGTTTGCTATCAATTACCACCCCATTACGCTCATTAAACTGACTAGCCTTATCAAAGTCAGCATTGGTAAATCGACCTGGATGATAAACGATAGACTCTACTGTACCACTGATAGGAATACGATTAATATGGCATGAAAAAACATCCATAAAAATGGAAATACGAATCATTTCATCTTTCCCTAATCCTAATTCTTCAGGTGGAACACATGATTCCACAAATGAAATACGCCCATCTGCAGGCGACATAACCCAATTTGAATTCAAAGGGATCACACGATCTGGATCACGGAAAAAGTATACACACCACACCGTGAGAACGAGACCAAACCAAAACAACGGACTCCATATCCAACCAAGAATGAGCGAAATAACAAAAAACGCTACAATAAAAGGATAACCTTCTTTATGAACCGGTACAAAGCTATTATGGAAAGATTGCAGAATACTCATATAATTTCCTATTCATCGTAAACTTAAACAAGCAACAAAGCTTTTTGTTCCTCTTGTGTCTTTTTATGTATTTAATCAATCACTCCATATAAAGATATAGATTACATTTTGCTCTATTTATTTTTTACGATTAACAACACTCGTCTCATCTTCTTCACGCATTTTACGTAATTTTTCTTCCGCTTGCGATGCTTCAAGCTGCTTATTCCACATTGAAGCATAAAGACCTTTCTTGCGTAAAAGCTCTGTATGCGTCCCATTTTCAATAATACGACCACTTTTAAGAACTAAAATTTCATCCGCATTGATAACAGTAGAAAGACGGTGCGCAATAATCAATGTTGTACGTCCACGGCTTACAATATCCAATGCTTGTTGAATTTCCTGTTCCGTCGCCGTATCAAGAGCCGCCGTTGCTTCATCTAGAATAAGAAGTGGAGGAGCTTTTAAAAGTGTCCGTGCAATAGCCACGCGTTGTTTTTCACCACCTGATAATTTGAGACCTCGCTCTCCTACCACAGACTGAAAACCTTCCGGTAAAATTTCAATAAATTTTGATATTTGTGCCATTTCAGCAGCTTTGCGCATCTCTTCATCTGTAGCACTTGGACGCCCATAGCAAATATTATAGGCAATTGTATCATTAAATAACACCGTATCTTGTGGGACCATGCCAATCGCTTCACGCAAACTTTTTTGTGTTACATCACGAATATCCTGCCCGTCAATTGTAATAGATCCTGCATCAACATCATAAAACCGAAAAAGCAACCGAGAAATAGTAGATTTACCGGCACCCGATGGACCGACAATAGCGACTGTTTTTCCTCCAGGAACTTCAAAATCAATATCTCTGAGAATCTGACGTCTCGAATCATAGGAAAACTTTACCTGATGAAAACAAATGGTCCCATCGCTTATCTCTAACGGTTTAGCATCCGATTTATCAACGATCTCTTTCTGAACATCTAAAAGATCAAACATTGCTTCAATATCCGTTAAACCTTGTCGAATATCACGATACATTGAACCAATAAAATTTAGTGGAATGGAAAGTTGCATTAAAAGCGCATTAATAAAAACAAAATCTCCTAAAGTTTGTGTCTTATAAAAAACTTCATAAGCTGACATCAGCATCATGATCGTCATTCCAATACCAAAGATAAGAGTCTGACCAAAATTAAGCCAGCTTAAAGATGTCCAAATCTTTGTTGCGGCTTTTTCATAACCTACCATAGAAGCATCAAATCGATCGGCTTCTAGAGTTTCATTACCGAAATATTTGACCGTTTCAAAATTCAAAAGAGAATCAACAGCGCGAGTATTCGCCTCAGTATCCGCTGTATTCATTTTTTGCCGAATACGAATACGCCAATCACTCGCCTTAATGGTAAACAAAATATATAATCCAACCGTTACAACAACAATGAGAAGATAATGCCACCCATAACTTATATAAAATACCAGTGCCGTTAATATAAATTCTAAAACTGTTGGTACTGTACTAAGAATTGAAAATCTTACGATCGCTTCGATTCCTTTTGTTCCACGCTCAATCACACGAGAAAGCCCACCTGTTCGGCGTTCCAAATGAAATCGCAAGGATAACTCATGCATATGTACAAAGGTTTTATAAGCTAATTGACGAACAGCGTATTGACCAACAGTGGCAAACAGGGAATCGCGTAATTGATTTAATCCAGCCTGCATAATACGCGCGACATTGTATGCCAAAACAAGCATGATGGGAATAATCCAACTGGATGGGAACCATTCAGGTAGCTGAAAGCTTGAATCAAGCACATTCGTAGAATATTTAAATAAATACGGTACAGATATGAGAACGAGCTTAGCCAAAACAAGATAAAATATTGCCCATAGCACACGCATTTTTAGATCACGCCGACCTACCGGCCACATATAGGGCCATAAATTGTAAAGTGTGTGCAGAGTCTTCCCTGTATCTGATGATACAGTTTTTGTCATTTCATTGCGTTTCATAAAGTCCTTACTTCTCTATCATCCGCACAAACAGGCAAAATACCCTCTGTGGTTATTTATAGATTCATCTCTTCATTACGGCTTCCAATAAGCTATACCTACCCGTTTTTTGAAGTTAGACTGTTTTTGAAAAAGGAACAAGAAATAATCCACTATATAATTTATTATTTGGGTCTGTATTCTCATACCACTCTGCTGCAAATAAATTTTCAACTTTTACATGTTTTTTTTTCAGTTCTGCATGAAGCCACTTTTTTGTTTTACCAATCTCTTTCAGCCCCTTATCAAGAATTTCACCATTTTGTATTAAAATGATAGACTTCTTTCCTTCTTCCTTTTTAATAACGGAACAATCGCCATTGGTTTCTAAACGAACGAAAGCAGCTTCATGTAAACTACAGCCTTTAATGCGCAACATTGTAATCAGATCATTCACACTGATACCTAATTTTTTAATCTTATCCACTTGAAATACTCCATCTAAAACCAATGCAATATGTCGTCCTGCAATGAGACGACGAAAAAAAACTGAATAGCGCATCAGAAAATTAAGAGATGTGACTAAAGTCTGCCAAATAAATAAGACGATCAACAATTGAATACTGCTAACATCCGAACTATAAATAACGCCTCCAATAATACTTCCCATGACAAAATTACTTACCAAATCAACTGGCGTCATTTGACTAAGACTACCACGACCTGTGGTTCTTAAAATCAAGAGGAAAGCGATAAGTCCTACAACTAATTTTAGTGCGACATACCCATAATGATATAAAAATTCCATCATATTCTCCTTTTTTATGGAGCTGCTGGAATAGAGACATTAGTGTCGCTTTATTTCCCACACAGTTATGCGCTCACCACTCTGCGGATCCTTACTGTCTTTTAAAAGAACCCCCTCGGCTGCAAGCTCATCACGAATTGTATCCGCAGCTTCCCACTCTTTATTATGGATAAGTCTTAGTCTTTCGGCAATGCGCTGATCAATAAATTTTGTATCAAGGAAAGTTTTTCTCATAAATAATGGGCAATCTATTTCTTTAATCCATTCTTGTCTTAACAGTCCTAATAAATTCATCCCATTCAGAAGAGCCAAAGCATCTCCTTCTTTATAAAATTTTCGCAAAAGAGTCAGTGCTTTTGGAGTATTAAGATCATCACTAAGTGCATCTATCAAAGTATCATCAACTACTTCATTGTTTTTCATCTCACTCTTTTTGCTGCGAAGCCATTCATACCAACGATACAGTTCGCTGCTCGATTGTATTAAACGCTGTGCTGTCCAATTTAATGGTTCACGATAATGCGTTTGCAACATCGAAAAACGCGCAGACAAACCAGCCCAATTTTGCTTCATTTCATCGGATAAAATACCATTAAACTTCAAAAAATTATTCTCTAAAACAGAACGAATAGTTATGAAATTGCCAAAGCTTTTCGACATCTTTTTACCTTCAACTTGTAAAAAGCCGTTATGCATCCAAAAATTAGCCATTCGCTCCGTCCCAAAAGCTGAACAACTTTGTGCAATCTCATTTTCATGATGAGGAAAAATTAAATCAAGTCCACCACCATGGATATCAAAAACATTGGCGGTCGGATCATCACAGGTTAAACCACCGCCATAGGGCGCTAATAACTTTGCCATTGACATTGCAGAACATTCAATATGCCAACCTGGACGACCTAAAACAGGAATTCCGCCCGGTGATTTCCAACCTGGTTCTCCTTCCTCAGAAGGCTTCCATAAAACAAAATCCATCTCTTCCCTTTTATAAGCAGCAACATCGATACGCGCCCCCGCCCTCATTTCATCTAAAGAACGATTTGCAAATGCCCCATAATGGGGAGGATTTTTTATGCTACTTACAGAAAATAATATATGATTTTCCGCTTCATAAGCGTGCCCCTTTTCAAGCAACCTTTCAATTAAAGAGCGCATCTCCTCTAAATGCTCAGTGGCGCGTGGCTGACTGGTTGGCAACAGACAACCAAGTGCTATGGTATCTTGCTGAAACTGAGAATATGTACGTTCTGTTAAGTGACGAATAGCCTCATTCAATGATACGTTTGGATATTCGCTAGCTGCTCGTGCATTAATTTTATCATCGACATCTGTAATATTACGTGCATATAGAACATGCTCATTGCCATAAACATGACGCAATAAGCGAAATAAAATATCAAAAACAATAACAGGACGTGCATTTCCTATATGCGCATAATCATAAATTGTCGGTCCACAAACATAAAGACGTACTCTTGTCGCATCTATTGGTGTAAATTTTTCTTTTTTACGTGTTAGCGTATTATAAAATCGCAACTCTTTCATTTATTGACTCCATGGACGATATTATGCACCGATCCTTTTAGATGTATCTTATCTCAAATCATTGTATTACGCGGTTTAAGCTAAAAACTTGTATCTTTTATAGTAAATTCTTCTTACCATTTTCCCATTGTATTTACGGCTGTATTCATCGTTTATCATAAAAACAATCTATTTTATTTGATTGGACAAAAGCGTTCTATCATTAGAGATGCTTTCTCTCCTTAAAGAAAATGAGCTTAGAAAAAAATCTATAGGCAATACAATATAAATCTATGTGAAAAATAGATAGTTTGCAGAAAGAAAATCTTAAATTTTTAACCACACAAAGCTTCGTCAGTATTTTCAATATTCCACAATGGGTTCCTTACTGCCTCTTACGCCCTATATTTTATAATCAATAATTGAGAATAATGTAGCAATTAACTTTATTTTTACACCGTTCTCATGACAAAATTATTTTATCTTTACAGAGTTTTATTCAAAGAAAGCAATAAAAATAATGCGGTATAGATTGATGAACATCATTATTTTAATATTTCTTGTCATTTCAATGCCAACCTTTGCACAACAATCTCCACCTTATGAAAAAAAATTACTCCGACTAGCAGAAATTTTGGGATCATTGCATTCTCTCCAAAATCTTTGCGAGCCTCCAACAAACCAATGGTATGACTATATGAATGCACTGATTGAAGCAGAACGCCCCATTCCACAAAGACGTGCTTATTTTTATGAAGCGTTTAATGAAGCGTATCGTGCTTTCTCAGAAAATTATCATCATTGTACACAAGCAGCCATTGAAGCCAACCAAAGATACATTGAGGAAGGAAGAATTTTATCTGAAAACCTCCTCATGCATTATAAATAATTAATCTATACAAAAAGTATCTCTCTCAATTTTAGCGGTATCAATGATACTCCTTTCACAAATGCGGGGAGCAATAAACCAGCTCTGAAAATAGAGAGACGTTTAAAGAATAATGTCTCGATACGCTTTTATTCGTATGAGCGCCTTTTTCCCCATACAAAATCGCTCTTTGGCTTCCTCCCCACACCTCAAAGGACGAAGATTTTTAACTAAATTTGCTCTGTAAATAATCTAGGTTCTTGTTGAACAAGGTTCCTCTTGGCTTCTAACGCATGTAATTTGCTGCATAGTTTCTACAAACAAGCCTAAGAATATTCACCACGCATTAAAAAAACACTTATGTATCAAAGAGGCTGACATACCCTATATCACCACTCTAAAAGATGGTATTTTACGGCATACTTATAATTTTAATCTGTTTACACCAAAGTTTCCATAAATTTAACAGGCTCTCCTTGTGAAGGTGTAACAATTTCACCTTCCCACATAACGCGCATACCACGGATAATAGTCCCAACAGGCCAACCTTTAACTTTTTGACCATCATAAGGTGTCCAACCGGCGCGAGAACCAATTAAGCTATTCGTAATAATTTCCTCTCGCTTAAGATCAACAATGGTTAAATCAGCATCAAACCCAACAGCAATGCGCCCTTTACAACTTATACCAAAAATACGACTAGGGCCATGTGAAGTGAGATCAACAAAACGTTCAAGAGATATTTTTCCTGCATTCACATGTGTCAACATAATTGCTGCTGTTGTTTGCACGCCTGTCATACCTGAAGGTGAAGAGGGATAAGGTTGAAGTTTTTCTTCAAGAGTATGAGGCGCATGATCTGAACCTAAGACATCAATAATTCCTTGTTGAACACCGTACCAAAGAGCGTCACGGTGGCGCGGCTCACGAATAGGCGGATTCATCTGAATTAATGTACCAAACTTCTTATAATCATCAGCCGTGAGCGTCAAATGATGTTGTGTCACTTCAATTGTTGCAACATCCTTATGTTTTTTTAGAAAATCAATTTCTTCTTCTGTCGAAAGATGTAACACATGAATCCGAGCCTTCGTCTCATGAGCAATTTTTACCAAACGCTGCGTACATTTTAATGCCGCAACTTCATCACGCCAAATCGGATGTGACGATGCATCCCCTTCAATACGCAATATTTTACGCTCTTTGAGCCTCGCCTCATCTTCAGAATGAAAAGCTGCACGACGGCGTGTATTCTTCAAAATAAGGCGTACACTTTCATCATCATCAACCAAAAGATCACCGGTAGAGGACCCCATAAAGACTTTAATTCCAGCCGTACCAGGAAGTCTTTCTAATTCAGACAATTCATGAGCATTTTCACGCGTTCCTCCAACCCAAAATGCAAAATCACAATGCATTCGATGAAATGCGCGTTGAACCTTATCGCTTAATGTTTCTTCTGATGTTGTTAATGGACTGGTATTAGGCATTTCAAAAACTGCCGTAACCCCCCCTAACACGGCAGAATACGAGCCACTTTCCAAATCCTCCTTATATTCATTTCCTGGTTCACGAAAATGCACTTGGCTATCAATAATTCCTGGTAAAATATGAAGCCCTGTACAATCAATGACCTCACTAGCCGATGCACATGTAAGGTCGCCTATTTCAGCAATACGACCATTTGTAATACCAATATCACGCTTGCTTCTTCCATCATGATTCACAAGTGTTGCACCTTTAAAAATTGTATCAAATGTTTTAAACATAACCACGCTCCTTACATATTGCTCACTTATCGATTATGTAACTTTGAGCAGAAAGGCAAGAACCATGATTAAAAAACAAAATGCCATTTGCTTAAAAAACCGCGGGCTTATTCAAATTACAGGCGAAGAAGCAACAGATTTTCTACAATCCCTGATCACGACAGATGTAAAAAAAATCAGTCCACAGGAACTTTTCCCTGGAGCCCTTTTATCCCCACAAGGAAAGGTTCTTGCTGATTTTCTTATCGGAAAAAAAGAAGATGGTTACCTGATTGATATCAGGATGCCTTTAGCTGATACGCTCCATAAGCGTCTGTTGCTCTATAAGCTGCGCAAAAAAGTAGAAATTACACAACCATTTCAAGAGCTTGTTACAGTTTCTTTGAATAATGAATCAGATTCTTTAAATTTTGATTCAAGTTTTGTTGATAAACGCTTCCCACAACAAGAAAAAATAATACGAATCTATGGCAAAAAACCTTTTTTAACTTCAGAATATCATGACACATGGAATCAATTGCGTATCCGTTATGCAATTGCGGAAAGTGATCAAGACTATGAAATTGGCAAAGTCTTTCCTCATGATATTAATTACGATCAAATCAATGGACTTGCATTCAATAAAGGATGTTATATTGGACAAGAAATTGTTTCACGAATGCACCACCGCCGTGCAGCACGTCGCCGTATTTTTATTGTAAAAGGCCAGTGTAAATTAACCCCTCAATCTAACATTGAAGCAGGAACAAAAGTGCTTGGCTACTTGGGAACATGTGTAGAAAATGAGGCTCTTGCTTTAATGCGTATTGACCACGTCAAAGATGCTATGGATTATAACATCCCCTTTACTGTAAAAAACATTCCTGTCACTATAAGCATTGCTGAAAATATGAATTTTACCTTTCCTGAAAATACTATAGAAAATACTCATGGCTAAAGCTGAATTATTAAAAAATGGAGAAGCCCGCGCTTGGCAAAGAATGCTCTCTGGAAGGCGACTTGATCTTCTCAACCCTTCTCCTTTTGATGTTGAAATTGAAGATATTGCCCATGGACTTTCTCGCGTGGCACGTTGGAACGGTCAAACACGAGGAGAGCATGCCTATTCTGTTGCACAACATTCACTTTTGGTTGAACAAATATTTCAAAAACTTTTTCCACAATCGGAAAGCAACGAATGTCTTTATGCCCTTCTTCATGATGCTCCAGAATATGTCATCGGCGATATGATTTCCCCTTTTAAAGCTGTCATAGGAAAACAATATGAACGCGTTGAAAAGCGCATCCAAGATGCTATCCACATGCGCTTTTCTCTTCCCGTTGATCTTTCTCAAAAACTTTTAAAAAAAATTAAACAAGCCGACCGTATTGCTGCCTATTATGAAGCGATTACGCTTGCTGGATTTAATACAGAAGAAGCCCTTCGCTATTTTGGCTCTCCCAATAATATTCTACCCGATGATCTTAATTTATCCCCCTATTCTACACAACACATTGAAAACGCATTTTTAACGCGCTTTAATGACTTGGATGCCCAAAGATTATAGACTCTTCGCATTGTTGATTCCTTGTCATTACAGAATCATCACACTGACTTATAATAATAATTCATTGTTTTTTCATTTTGAATGAGAGCTCCTAATATCGTAAGCTTCACTCATTTCAAATCTGTTTATATTGAATCAATCAAAATCATTCTCTTGCACACCACAAGCGGGTCTGGCGTGTGGGTAAAATTTTTTAAAGAAAGAGTTAAAATGCTCCTTATGAACCATCTCAAGTGCTAAGCGCTGTCGCAGCATTGAAAATTGGCAAAGTGTGTGATGATGCCGGCTTGCTCTCTTATGAAGCGTAAAGACGGGAGTACTCTATAAATTTTATAAACTTCATAAGGGACTTACCACTATACTATTAACGAACGCCGTCGCGAAATAGGTTGGGTACCTTAAGAAAGCTTTCTTTAAAAAAGCACGTGAATTAGCGACCCAATGGCGTTCTGTTTTGCATGAGAGGCGTGACTTCATTAAAGAAATGGAAAAAATCACAGTTCAAATTGCATACAAAATATATTAAATAATGCACATTCATTATCAAAATAAAAAATGTTCTCTTGTCAAACCTTTCATCTTAAACTGAAGTTTATTTTAGTTTATAAACTTCATTATCCGCTGGGAAAGCGCGAGATGTGACATCCTCTGCATAATTCTTTATTGCAGTTTCCATGGCTTGTTCAAGGTCTCCATAACGGCGTACAAATTTTGGCACATGAGAACCATAGCCCAACATATCTTCCATAACCAATACTTGCCCATCACATTGATTGGACGCCCCTATACCGATCGTAGGGATAGAAAGCTTATCTGTCAGTTTCACCGCTAAAGGTTCGACCATTGCTTCTAAAACAACAGCAAAAGCACCTGCCTCTTCAATCGCTGCTCCATCTGCTTCAATTCTTTGCCAATCATTCTCCTTGCGTCCTTGTGTTTTAAAACCACCAAAACGATTCATTGCTTGGGGTGTAAGACCGATATGCCCCATCACTGGAATGCCACGTTTACACAAAAAATCTATTGTTTGGGCTATATAAACACCCCCTTCAAGCTTAACTGCACCACACCCCGTTTGTGCAAGAATGCGCGATGCATTTAAAAAAGCTTGCTCTGGACTTTCCTCATAAGAACCAAAAGGCATATCAATAACAACAAGAGCTTTTTGAGATCCACGCACCACGGCTTTCCCGTGTGAAATCATCATATCTAAATTAACAGGAAGCGTTGTCTCAAACCCATACACAACCATCCCAACGCTATCACCAACCAAAAGGATATCGCAATATGGATCAGCAATCCGCGCAGTATAAGCTTGATAAGCTGTTAAAGAAACAATTGGCTGTTGTCCCTTTCGTGCACGTATTTCGGAAGATGTTATACGCTTTACGGTTTTATGTACACTCATTTTCCACCCTTCTCTTGCAATATATATTGATCAATCAGCCTTATCTCACCAAAGCGGACAGTAAGAAGTAAAACTGCTGGTTTATTCAATGTTCCTTTAACCACGCATAAAGTTTCCATATCCCGTAAATCTATCGCTTCAATGATTGCACGCGTTTCTTGTTGTAAAATATCACGAACAGTTTTGCATAATTTATCAACCGACCGTTCACCTTCATGATAAAGCTTTTCAGCAGCTTTTCCACTTTCAGGAATAATTTTGGCAGCTTTACGATCTTCTAATGTTAAAAGCTGATTGCGTGAAGAACACGCTACACCATCTGACTCCCGTAGAATAGGAACTCCAACGATTTCAATAGGAAAAGCCAAATCTTCAACCATACGCCGAATAATTAAAATTTGTTGAAAATCCTTTTCCCCAAAAAAAGCCTTATCTGGTTGGACAATGTTAAAAAGTTTAGCAACAACGCTTGTTACACCACAAAAATGCCCTGGACGTAATTTTCCCATCAAAATACGTGATAATTTTTTCACTTGTACAATTGTATCATTCCCCAGTGGCCACATTTCATCTACAGAAGGAGCAAAAACACATTCAACACCTGCTTCTTTTAACAAAGCACAATCGCCCTTCAAATCTCTTGGATATTGAGAAAAATCTTCATGAGGTCCAAATTGCTTTGGATTGACAAAAATAGAAACCACTACGCGATCACACATTGCTCTTGCATACTGTACTAATGCATGATGGCCATCATGCAATGCCCCCATTGTTGGAACAAAACCAATCGAAAAACCTAAACGTCGTTCCTCTGAAGTATATTGGCGGACTTCAGCAATTGTCTTTAAAATTCTCATTTTCCCATTCAATTATCATCAGATCAACCAATTAATGCCTGTACACCAAATTGACGCTCAAACAATTGTATCAAATTCATGCGCACTGACGGCTGCTTTATATCTCGTGGCTCCCAGACATGACGCATAAGAAAAAAACCCGTCAGTATAAAACCATTTATTATGTCACTAAAATCAGCAGGACGAGTCGTTCTGTGTACAAGAAACTGTGGTAGAATGAGAAGCTTTTTTTTCCAAGGTTCCCCTGCTTCTTCACAGACAGCCCGTCCAGATTTTGGTGATACGTAATGAAGCCTTTCCTGACGACCTGTTGCAGCACAACAAGATAAATCAAGACCAAAACCAAGTTCTTCAAGAAGCCGCATTTCAAAACGTACAAGCAATTCTGCATTTACAAATGGTTCATCAAAATTCTGCATAAAAAGGTGTAAAATATCATATAAAATGGGGTGCGGATCACGTTCGGGAAGAAGCCGCAAATGAAAAGCTATCAATTGCAAAGCATAAAGTGCTTCTGGTAGACAGATTAATCGTGCCGCATGTAAATCAAGAGCTTCAAGCCGAAAAAGTCCCAAATGTTCGTCTAAACGAGCCCACCATTCAGCCTCCACAAAATTTCCAGGTTGAAGAAGAGCTGCCATGCGACGCGAGCGCCCCCCTTTTACCACTCCCATATAACGACCATGTTCACGTGTCATAATCTCAAGAATAACACTTGTTTCACCATATTGGCGTGTACCAAGTATAACGGCTTGTTCTTTCCACTTCATTTTACTTTAATTATTTTTAAAAATCTTATTTTAAAAAATCCAATCCCATTTCACGATAACGTTCTGGATCGGTATCCCAATTATCTCGCACTTTCACAAAGAGAAAAAGATGCACCTTTTGATCCATAATTTCCATGAGTTCTTTACGTGCTGCTTGACCAATCGCTTTAATTGTATCGCCTTTTGCTCCTAAGACAATTTTTTTCTGACTCTCACGCTCGACATAAATAACTTGATTAATTTTAACGGAACCATCTGAACGCTCTTCCCAGTTTTCTGTTTCAACCGTTGAGGAATAAGGAAGTTCATCATGAAGACGAAGAAAAAGTTTTTCACGCGTAATTTCAGCAGCAAGATGACGCATAGGCATATCAGAAATTTGATCTTCCGGATAATACCATGGCCCTTCCTGCATCATGTTACTCAACGCATGAAGTAAATCCTTGCAACCAGAACCGTTTAGAGCAGAAATCATAAATGTTTGCGCAAACTTTACACGTTCATTTATTTTAGTGGTTAACGCTAGAAGAGATGATTTAACAACTGTATCAACCTTATTAAGAACAAGAACTTTTTCTTGTTTCATATTGTTTACAATATCTAACATCATATCAACTTCATCCGAAAGACCACTTTGAGCGTCAATTAAAACGAGTAGAACATCAGCGCTCTTAGCCCCTCCCCAAGCAGCAGAGACCATGGCTCGTTCTAAGCGCTTATGGGGTCGAAAAACACCCGGTGTATCAACCAACACAATTTGCACATCATCATGAATGACAATACCGCGGATTAAAGTTCGTGTTGTTTGTACCTTATGTGTTACAATTGAAACCTTTGTTCCAACCAATTGATTAACCAATGTCGATTTACCGGCATTAGGCATCCCAATAAGCACAACAAACCCAGAACGCTTTTTCATAACGTCACTCATGATCATTTTTTCCTACTGTTTTCCATACACCCTCTCGTCGCAAAATTTTTTCAGCTGCCATTCTTTCAGCATATCTTTTGGAGCTTCCCTGCCCAATCTCTGAAGCAAACCCAGAAATACTGACCTCTACCATAAAAACAGGATCGTGATCTGGACCTGAACGTTTTATAACCTGATAATGTGGTTGTGCATTGCCTTGGATATGCGCCCATTCCTGTAATTCTGTCTTGGCATCACGTCGACCAGCATCCATTTTCTTTGCCCGACTTTGCCAATATTTTTGAATAAAAGGGCGAACGCTTTCCAATCCTCCATCGAGATATATTACGGCAATCAAAGCTTCCACGACATCTGCATGCATGTTGATAAGTCGACGCCCCTCAAAATTTTTCATCTCAAAACCAACACGGATCATATCAGGAAGTCTCATTTCACGCGCAATATCAGCACATGTCTGTGCATTGACCAGATGATTTAAACGGACTGATAATTCACCTTCACTTGCCTGAGGAAAAAGTTGATACAGCATCTCTGCAATCAAAAGCCCTAAAACCCGATCCCCTAGAAACTCTAGTCGTTCATAATTCCCCTGTTCCGAATCTTGTACACTCGAGTGTGTTAATGCCTTCTTTAACCTCTCTTCATCTTTAAAACGATGCCCCGTCAGCTTGAAAAGCTGATCAATCATGAGACGTTTCATCGTTGTTTCCTTGCTTGATAAGCGGCAAATCATGAACCGTATTTATGAAAGAAAACAAACGTTTCCAACGCACATCAAATGGCCAGCGCCAAATCTGCCAAGCACTTGAACCATTACTGATAGAAAAGAAAATCACGCTCGCGCGACCAATAAGATTTTCTTCTGGAACATAGCCTACATCTAAACGACTATCATCTGAATTGTCGCGGTTATCTCCCATCATAAAGTAATGTCCTTGAGGAACTTCAAAGACTTCTGTATCATCAACTTTCGGGATGAAAGCTAAATCAAGTGTATCATAACTGACACCGTTAGGCATTGTCTCGCGATAAACCTCAACAGGATAGTTAACCTCTGTTATATCAGAATTATCAATCTCCCCCATAAAGTGACGTGAAACAGCCTCATCATTAATATAAAGGACACTTTGACGGACTTGTATACGATCACCTGGTAGCCCAACAACGCGTTTTATATAATCAATCTTCGGATTACTTGGTAAGCGAAAAACGACCACATCTCCACGTTGAGGTTGAGATGCCCAAATCCGTCCAGAAAAAAGAGGAGGAGAAAAGGGGATGGAAAAACGAGAATACCCATATGCATACTTAGAAACAAACAGATAATCTCCCACCAACAAAGTAGGACGCATTGAACCGGAAGGAATACTAAACGGCTGGAAAAAAAGTGTCCGAATAAACGCTGCTAAAAGCAGAGCCTGTATTAAAACAGAAATAAATTCACGAAGCCCACCTTTTTTTTCTTTTTTATGCACTTTATCTTTTTGGATCATCACCAACTGCCTTCTCATCACAGATATAATTTTTTTCATCATAATATTCAAATAACAAAAGCACAATCTCTCATGCCATCTATCCACGTGGAAGTGCTTCGATAATAATAAATGCCTGTGCCCAAGGAAAATCATCTGTTATACTAAGATGAATAACTGCATCATGATGAGGAGGTAATAACTTTTGAAGTTGTATTTGCGCACGATTTGTTAATTGCATTATTGGTTTACCAGACGGCAAATTAACTACCCCCATGTCTTTCCAATTGATACCACAAGCGATTCCCGTTCCTAAGGCTTTAGCACATGCTTCTTTAGCAGCAAATCTTTTTGCATAAGAAGAGGAGCTTTTTTTGAGATTTTCAGATCTATTTCTTTCAATATCCGTAAAAATACGTTCAATAAAACGCTCACCATAACGAACCAACATTTTCTCAATACGTCGTATATCAACCAGATCATTTCCAAGACCAATAATCATAAGATATTACCCGATCTTTCTTACGATGAGCGCTTCTTTAAACGCCTTTTTTTTATAATCTTTTGATATCGCTTTTGTTTAAAACGAACCGTTGCTCTATAAACACCTATATAAGATAAACCACCAAAAACAATACCTAAAAGAGTTCCCCCTAAAATCATAGGACTCATAATTGTGTCCCATGCGCCTTTAAAGAGGAGAGAGAGATTTGACAATGTCAAACCATTAAATAGAGCACGAATTTGCGAAAGAGAAATCTCTTTGACATCGCTAAAAAGTGATAAACAAAAATACCCTACTTTATAATCAGCCATGACAATCAATAAAAATGTGAGTGGATTAGAAAAAATTGTCCCAATGATTGCGGCAGCAAAGTTTGCACGCAAAAGCCAAGAAAAAAATATTGCCAAAATAATATGCAGCCCAAAGAAAGGGGAACAAGCTAAAAAAACGCCAACAGCAACCCCTAATGCTACTTCATGCGGTGTTGCTGATATACGCAAAATACGTTTATGTATGTAGCAAAATGAGCGAGAAAATGAACGACGTGGCCATAACCAAAGTCGAATACGCGTTACAAAATCTATTGGTTCTCGACGACGAAAAAGCATATGACTCTCAATATACATCTTTTGATGATGAAATAATCTATATCATCCAAATTAATCTTTTTAAGCTTTTGCACAAAAAAAATAGAACGACAATTAAATATTTCGACTGCCTGGTTTAATCGCGGGAAGAACAGAAAGCTCTGCAGGAAGTGCATCACTAGCATAAGAGGTTATCTCGTATTCAGCAAGCGCAATCAATGGAACTCCAACATTGACCTTACCACCAGAACGATCAAGGATACATGCACTGGCCAACACCTCTGCTCCTGCTGCAACAAGCGCTTCAACAGTCTCACGAATGGAAAGACCCGTTGTTACAATATCTTCAACAATAACAACCCGTGCACCCTTCTTGATTTCAAAACGACGCAATTCAAAGATGCCATTTATACGCTCTACCCAAAGAGAAGGAACACCAAGGTGACGTGAAGTTTCATAGGAAGGAATAAGACCGCCAATTGCGGGACCAACAACATAGTCAATTTTTCCCTCGATAGATTTTTTGATTTTTTCAGCCAATCCACGACATAACTTTTCCGTCAAGTCAGCATGCATGAATACTTTCGCTTTTTGCATATAAGTCGCACTATGGCGCCCCGATGTTAAAATAAAATGCCCTTCTAGAATAGCATCTGCTTGTTTAAAAATATCAATGACATCTTGTGTATTCATTGCAAAATCTTTCTTTTTATCCATGAACCCGCCGTACTGTACTTACTGAACCTGCCTTTTTTAACTGAGAAAAAATACGATTCAAATGTTTTAAATCCCACACTTCCAAATCAATCATAATTTCTGTAAAATCTGGTGCTGTACGGATAAAAGATAAATTTTGGATATTGGCATCGTTAGCAGAAATTATTTGTGTAATTTCAGCCAAAGAACCAGGACTATTTACAACTAAAATATTCATCCGTGCAGGAAAACGTTCATTCATTTGGGCATCAATATCCCAGCGGACATCAATCCATCGTTCTGGCTGATCATCATACGCCATCAAAGCTGAAGACTGTATTGGATAAATAACAATCCCAGCTCCTGGCTGCATAATACCAACAATCCGATCTCCAGGTACTGCTCCTTCCGGTGAAAAACGTACGGGTATATCTCCACGGGTTCCTCTAATAGGCAAGGCTTTAGATTGATGATTCTCGACCATTGCATTCTTTTCATTTTCTGGAACTTTAAAAATCATACCTTGAGCATTTTCAATATTAAACCAACCTTCTTCCCCAGGCTTAAAAGATGACTTTTGTACCACACGGTGATCTTGATAATCAGGATAAACCGCTTTAATCACATCAGCGGAAAACAGCTCTCCACGCCCAACAGCAGCCAATACATCCTCTACATCTTTACGTGCTAAACGTGGCAAAACTTTCTTCAAAAGGTCTTTTGAAAATTGCTTTCCCATATATTCAAATGAACGCTCGAGAATACGATATCCTAAACCCGAATATTGTTTACGTACCGCTGCACGACTTGCTCGTCGAATAGCTGAACGTGCTTTACCCGTGACAACAAGAAATTCCCATGCTGCTGGCGGAATTTGAGCGTGTGAGCGAATAATATCAACCTCATCACCATTTTTTAATTTGGTCATTAAAGGCATAATACGACCATTGATTTTTACACCAACACAAGAATCACCGATGTCTGTATGGACGGCATAAGCAAAATCAATAGGCGTAGCTCCTTTAGGAAAAGCAATTAATCGACCTTTCGGCGTAAAACAAAAAACTTGGTCTTGAAAAAGCTCAAGTTTTGTATGTTCTAAAAACTCTTCTGGATTATCTCCATCAGACAAAGATTGTATCGTTTGACGCAACCATGCATAGGCATTCGTTTCACTTGATAACTTCACAGTCGAATAATTGGAACCGTGCTCTTTATATATGGAATGAGCAGCAACCCCATATTCAGCAACTTCATCCATAGCAGCCGTTCTAATTTGCAACTCAACACGTTGTCTTGAAGGACCAACAATTGTTGTATGAATAGAACGATAATCATTTTGCTTTGGTATAGAGATATAATCTTTAAAACGACCAGGAACCATTGGCCATGTCGTATGAATGACACCAAGAGCACGATAACAATCATTCACGGACTCAACAATCACACGAAATCCAAAAATATCCGATAATTGTTCAAAAGATAATGCTTTACTTTCCATTTTGCGAAAAACTGAATAAGATTTTTTCTGACGGCTTTTAACATCTGCTTTAATGCCATTTTCCAAAAAAAGTTTTGTCAATTCATTTTCAATTGTGGAAAGCAAATCACGGTTGTGTTTCAATAATTCAGAAAGTCGATTGGTAATCGTACGATAACCTTCTGGATTTAAATAAAAGAAAGAGAGATCCTCTAATTCCTCACGCATATCCTGCATACCCATACGACCTGCAAGTGGCGCATAGATATCCATCGTCTCTTCAGCAATTCGCCGACGTTTATCATCACGCATAACACCAAGGGTACGCATATTATGAAGACGATCAGCAAGTTTGACTAAAAGAACACGAACATCATCAGAAATAGCAATAAGAAGTTTACGAAGATTTTCTGCTTGTACGGCTTTCTTTGATACAAGATCAAGCTTATTAAGCTTTGTAAGCCCTTCAACCAACTTCCCAATTTCAGAACCAAAAAGCTGATCAATTTCTGCTCGTGTAGCGCTTGTATCTTCAATTGTATCATGCAAAAGAGCAACAGCAATCGTTGCCTCATCCAACCGCATATCTGTCAAAATAGCAGCAACTTCTAAAGGATGAGAAAAATAAAGATCACCTGACGCACGCTTTTGATGTGCATGCTTTTTCATTGCATAATCATAGGCCCTGTTTAAAAGAGCCTCATCTACGTCAGACTTGTAACGTTGAACACGTCCAACAAGCTCACACTGACGCATCATACGAGCATATCCTTTATCTTTTCACACCTCTAATCTTTATTGAACATGTCCTATCAATAAAAGACAAGAAAAATAATTGCTCCTTACATGACAAGGTATCTTTACTCCTGTAACATAAATTGCTGCAATTAATAATCGTCACTTTTTTCTGGAACAACCAAACCTTCAATACCCGCTAAAAGCTCTTCTTCTGACATATGATCAAATGAAGTACCTTCTTCTTGCGACGACGTATTAAAAACACTTTCAGCTTCACCTGAATGGGTAATAAATTCACTTGCCATTTCTGGCTCATCTACTTCCACATGCTTTTGCAACGAATGAATAAGGTCTTCCTTTAAATCAGCAGGCGACAATGTTTCTTCTGCTATTTCACGCAAAGCAACAACTGGATTTTTATCATTATCACGATCAACCGTAATCTGCGCTCCTTGTGAAATCTGACGCGCCCGATGACCTGCTAAAAGTACCAATTCAAAGCGGTTGTCAACTTTATCAATACAATCTTCTACCGTTACGCGGGCCATTTATGCCTCTTTCTCAAATAAAAAAATTTAATAGCGGATAGAGGAGTATATACAATAATCAAAATAAAACACAAGAAAAACAACACAAACTTTTATATTTTTTGATTAAAGAACTTATTTAAAAAAAATCTTGGAAAATTTATAAAAATGTATAACCTATTCATGCTTGTTATCAAAATTTCTTTTAAAAGCATTCCAATAGATTGACTTCAAACAAAGGGAGGTCTTTCTTGACAAAATACTTGTCTGGAGTCCTTATCCTTTTAAAAGGAATACCTGCTGTTTAAACCCTTTGCAATAACAGCAGCCTTATACATACTTTTTATGATAATATCTTTATCTAAAGAGAAAACTTTTTTCTTTGAACATCATGTGTATCGCACTCTTATTCATCGAATAAATTACTGAAAAATGATCTCTCTTTACACAATAATGAGCAATAAGTTTATATTAAACTTTCTTCTAAAAAAGTTTATTTATATTCATTATAGATTGTTTATCAAAACATAACCCGTCATATACGCTATATAAAGACTCAAAAAAATAGAAAAACGATTGATGCCTAACACCATGAATAGCCAATTAACATCACTTTGCCCAGAACCACCCCAAAATTGCAATTTATGTCCTAGGCTTCATCAATTTATCGCTGGCTGGCGTGTAAAAGAACCAAGTTGGTATAACGCACCGGTGCGCCCATTCTTTCCTTATAAAGGGCCAGATACAACACGCCTTCTTATTGTTGGGCTTGCTCCTGGATTACGCGGAGCAAATCGAACTGGACGTCCATTTACTGGTGATTATGCTGGGCACTTACTTTATTCAACTTTAAAAAAGTTTGGTTTTGCCCAAGGAACCTTTGAAGAAAGAGCAGACGATACTCTTGAACTTATTGATGCAGCAATTGTTAACTCTGTTCGTTGTGTTCCACCAGAAAATAAACCCACCGGTGCAGAAATTAACACGTGCCGCTATTTCTTCTCACCTCTTTTAACAAATCTTCCCAAACTTAAAGCCGTTATTACCTTAGGCACCATTGCGCACCATTCAACGATACGTGCCCTTAATGCAAAAGTTTTATCTCACCCTTTTGGACACGGTGAAATCAATAACATCGGCAGATTACGCATCTTTTCGAGCTATCACTGTTCTCGTTATAATACAAATACTGGGCGCTTGACAGACGCCATGTTTCACCAAATCTTTCAAGCAGCAAAAACATACTTAGATCAATGCTAAAACTGTTTTAAAAAGTGCTATAAATAAAGAATATCGAAATTGCATCCATCATCCATATCTTTTTAAAAGTCTTGCTTTTTCACGTCCCCAATCACGCTTTTTTTCCGTTTCGCGCTTATCATGAAGCTTTTTCCCCCGCGCTAGAGCGATCTCCAACTTAACGCGCCCTCGTTCATTAAAATAAAGTTTGAGAGGAACAAGTGTCATTCCTTCACGAGACGTTGCATTAAAAAAACGTGCCATCTCACGTTTTGAAAGTAATAATTTGCGCAAACGTCGTGGTTCATGATTAAAACGATTAGCCTGCGTATATTCAGGAATATAGCTGTTTACTAACCATAATTCCCCATTCTCAAAACTCGCATAGCTTTCAGCAATATTGGCATGATTAGAACGTAAGGACTTCACTTCCGCTCCCTGAAGGACAAGACCAGCCTCGAGATTATTAAGGATTTCAAAATTAAAACGTGCTTTACGATTGTCAGCAATTATTTTCCGTACGGGCGCGTTCTTTTTTTTATTCATGGCTTTGTCAATATCATTTTATGCTTTTAAAAGACCAGCATGACTGAGGGCTGCATCAATAATCTTCTTTGTTCTTTCTGTTAATGGAACAATAGGAGAACGCACAGTATCACCACAAAATCCTAATTTTGCAGCAGCATATTTAATACCTGCTGGACTAGGTTCAATAAACACAGCACGATTAAGAGGCATCAAGCGATCATTTAATTCTCGTGCTGTTTTATAATCACCACGAAAACAAGCGGCTTGAAGCTCTGCACAAAGCTTTGGAGCAACATTAGAAGAAACTGAAATACACCCCATACCTCCATGTGCATTAAAACCTAACGCCGTACAATCATCACCGGAAAGCTGCACAAAATCTTTTCCACACTTTTCACCTTGTTCACTAACGCGCTCAATTCTGCTCGTTGCATCCTTAACACCAATGATATTGTTAAAATCTTGATAAAGGTCTTTCATCGTTTCTACAGCCATATCGATAATAGAACGACCAGGAATATTATAAATTATAATCGGAATAGAAACAGCTTTGGCAATGGAAGAAAAATGCTTGTATAAACCAGATTGATTTGGTCTATTATAATAGGGAGTGACAACCAAAACTGCATCTGCACCAGCTTTTTGCGCGTATTGTGCAAGCTCTACAGCCTCGCTTGTGCTATTTGATCCCGCTCCAGCAACAACAGGAACACGCTTTGCAACCTGCTCAACACACAATTCTATAATCCGCTTATGTTCTTCATGACTTAACGTTGCTGATTCACCTGTTGTCCCAACAGGGCTTACTCCGTTAATCCCTTGTGTGATCTGCCATTCAACAAAATCACAAAACGCCTTCTCATCAATCGCGCCCTTGTTATCAAACGGTGTGATAAGCGCAGTTATAGCTCCCTTGAGCATGATAAACTCCCTATAATGTTTGCTTTTATTTTTTTATAATCGCCTTTTATAAATTTTAAATAGAACATAATCTTGCTCTATCATTGAAGCAAGATGAATTTCAAAAAAAGCCCCCATAAGATGAAAATGTCCCTCCTTAAATGTTGAACATTTCTTTAAAATAAGCCGTCTATATTAACGCGTTTTTCATGCTTGTGTTCTATAAATCCTTAAGTTTTTACAAAAAGCAAGGTCTCAAGGTCTTTTCTCTATGCGTGTATTATCCACCTCTCTTTTCGTATCAACCTTTACTACACTTATACTGGCAATAAGAATTTTATTTTCAAGTGCATACGCGCAAACACCCCTTTTGCAAGGGAAAGTACCAATCCCTTTGGTTCGCCCTACTCCCTTTACCGCAAAAGAAGCTCAAGAATCTCTTCAACAGATACACACTACATCACACAATACTGCTACACTTCAGCAACTGAAAACTGGGCTAGATGCACTAGCAAACAACAATATTGCAAAAACAATAAATCTTCGTAATTCAATGGAAAAACATAGCCTTGATCGTCATATTTTGACATGGGCGCTGGGGGTGTCAAACCAAGCTAATATACCCAGTTCTGAAATATTTAATGCAATCAACATGCTAAAAGGATGGCCCGGTATAGAAACGATGCAACGCAATGCTGAACGTGCTTTTCTTAACGAAACCAATATCACACACGCCATTATCCAAAAATTTTCTCATCATCCCCCCCAAACAGCACAAGGGATGGCTCTCTTCGCTAAAGCACTTATCGCAACGGGACAAATCACCCGTGCTCAACACATTATTGCACCATGGTGGCATAAAACACGGCTTAATGCACAAGAAGAAGTATTTGTTCTTAAAAATGCAAGTGCTGCCTTAAAACCTATTGATCATTTAAAACGCATGCAGTTTATGTTGTATGCACATCGTTTTGATTCAGCGGCACGCGTTGCAAAATTAGCCCATGCTCAATCTCTTTTTAATGCTTTTGTGGCGGTTGAAAAAAATGATCCTAGCGCAACACAAAAATTAAAAGCTTTAGAAAGAGTATGGAAAAAAGATCCTCTCTTCCAGTTTGCTCGAATGCGCCATCTGCGGCGAACAGAACAATATGATGCAGCCGCAACACTCATGATGAAAACATCACAAGATGCATTCCATCTTATGAACCCTCAATCATTGTGGAAAGAGCAACGCGCCCTTTCTCGTGAAATGCTTGATTTAAACAAACCCCAAATAGCTTATCAACTCGTTGCAAGGCACACTGGTATGACATCTGCATTAGCCGTCGATGCTGAATTTCACGCAGGATGGTATGCACTACGGTTTCTTCATAACCCTAAGTTGGCAATACAACATTTTTCACGCATTCCTCAACTCTCCTCTTTACCTTTTGCTGCATCACGTGGATATTACTGGATGGGACGAACAGCAGAAACGCTAAAAGAACATCAAAATGCCCAGCTGTACTTTCATCGCGCCGCTCATTTTGGCGCAACGTATTATGGTCAATTAGCCGCTGCGCGACTCAACCAAAAAAAATTTAATATCTCTTTTCCTAAACCAACAATCGCTGAGCGACAACATTTTAGTGCACGAAAAGCGATCAAAGCAATTCAACGTCTTGAAGAAGCTGGATATGCTGAGTTTGCTAAAGTTTTTTATAGAGAACTCGGAAAAAAAATAGAAAGCCCCGGTGAATTAGCTCTTCTGGCTGTTATGGCAGAAAAAAATGGTGACTATTATACCAGCCTCAGAATCGGAAAAATGGCTGCTTTCCTAGGAAAAAATGTCGGAGCACTCTCTCATCCTCTGGGAGCTATACCAGACTCTGCTCATATTTCTGTAGAAGAAAAATCGCTTATCTATGCCATTGCACGCCAAGAAAGCGAATTTAATCCAACAGCCATATCACAAGCAGGTGCACAAGGGATACTCCAATTGCTTCCTACAACTGCAGAAGCACTAGCAAAAAAATACTCAATCGCATGGTCTCCTAAAAGATTTAGCAGTGATGCGCGTTATAATGTGACATTAGGCACCCATTTTCTCAATGAACAATTGGAACGTTTTAATGGATCCTATATACTAACTCTTATTGGCTATAATGCAGGCCCCCGCCGTGTCAATGAATGGATCAAGCGCTATGGCGATCCTCGAGGACAACCTCTCGATAACGTCATCGATTGGATTGAACGTATCCCTTATACAGAAACACGGAATTACGTGATGTGTGTCATGGAAAATTATGGTGTCTACAAAGCGAGACTCACTGGGAAAATAGATATAAAAACCGACTTGCTTTCTGGTCGACGGAAATAATATGCCTTAACTTCCCAAATAGCATTTGAAATGCGTTCACAAGAAGTGTTTTTATTCCTTTTTAAATAGTACCCACATACCAACCTTCTTAGGATATATAAAAAGTAATTTTAATTAATTCAGTATTAATAAATTCGAAATGAGAAAACCCTCCGCTATTTTGGTCTTTTATTCCAAATACAAAATGATGAATTATCATTATAAATAAACATGTCGTACAAATAGTTCATTTCTTCTCAACATAAACGACAATATCATAGAGATTACAAATATAAGAAAAGAGTGAAACAAATAGCTCATCCTTTTACTGCTGCTTATTAGACAATATTCAAATCTTGTGAAACAGCATTTTTTAAAACTATTTTTTCTGCTTATAACATTTCTATACCAAATAAGAGCACGTTATTATATATATATATATATCGTTTGGATTATTTCTGATAACAGAAAGACAGACACATTGAGTTAGAAAGCCTTTAAAGACAAACAATTCTCTTCTGCCCCTTCCCTTTTCATTCGGTTTTACGACTTTTAAATATGTCAATATCTTTTAATAATAAAGATGAAACTTTGCTTTTTTCTCATTTTTACATATAAGCTCACATCCTTTACACAAAACAGAGCATCCCCAAATAGTATGTTTTTCTTATTTATATTATTGTTTTATTTTAATGTTTCTAAGTCCATTTCACAACGGTGTATCTGAAAAGTACTTACGAAAATCCTCTCACGAATGGTATAAAAATCGATTAGACACGATTAACCTTTAATTAATAAAAGCTATAGCTCTATCATCCCTTAACTCCCAATGTTGCAAAAGCCCTTTCATTTAGAGCACTCATAAGAAGTATATTCACTGCTTTTTAGAAGTTTTTTATCCATGCTCCTCCTCAACTTGTATCATAAGTAAGCGGATGGTTTTGATTGATTCAACATCAAAAAAATTCGAATAAATTATATTTGAACTTTCATCAAAATTATAAACAATCATTATAAATCAATATATTATAAGAAAATCGCCCCGTATAAAAAATCAGCTAAATATTAGGGATACTCTAATTGTTTTATTCACTTTTGATGGTGGTGGTGGTGGAAAAGAACCAACGCGTCGAAGGGCTGCCATCGCTAATCGATCAAGTTCTGGATCTCCAGCAGAAACAATGACACGACTAGAAAAAATACTCCCCTGCTCATGCACCATAAATTCTAACTTCACCGTTCCTTTTGTACGATTGGTGCGCTGTCCCACAATATAATTTTTTTGCCTTTCTAATTGTGACTGTACCTTTGCTAACCACTCCATTAACAACATATCTTCAAGCCCTGCTGTACCGCCGCCCTTGTTGATGGAAGAAGAACGTACCGCCTTTGCATTGGAGCGCTTTACTACGGCCTTTGGCATCTGTATTGTTTTTTTGATAAACGCTTTATGCTCCACTTTTTGAGGTAGGGGTTCTTCCAAAGGCTTTAAATCATCTTGTTCTACTATATGCTGAGGTTCTTCCGATTGAACTTCATCCACGGATTCCAATCCTTCTGACTCCTGCTCTAGGAGATCAGACTGTAATATTTCTTGTTCTGTATTAATATCCGACTCTCTATGAATATCTGGCAAGTCTGTATCAACATCCGGATATACAGTTTCTTGCACAAAAGTCAGCATAATCTCCGATGAGAGCAAGCCATTACTTATACCAGTACTTTGAAAATAAAACTGTGCTGCCAATAATACATGCAAAAAGAAAGCCCCAATAAATGCACCAATCCAAAGAGTTAATAATTGTTTCGTATTTGCAAAAATCATCGTTTCTTCTGCCACTATTTTAAGCTTAATATTGGTGTTCAATCTCATTAAAACAGGCTATTTTGAAATTGCAACTTTTTTCTTGACTGATTTTGTCATGTTTAATATGGTCTTCTAATGATTTTGTGCCGTTGTCAAAATCATTCCTACTTGGCTGGCAAGTTTTAATCAGTGAGTCCAGCCTTTTTGTATTAAAAAATTTCAAAACAGAGAGGGGATGTTTAAAAGGGTTATGATGTGTTATGCAAATAAGACGAAAAAATATCTATAAAAGCTGTGTAATTTTAAGTGCATTATCGGTCTGTATACCTTCATTTGTTTTTGCACAAAATAAAGATGGAAGTGCTGTCACTGAACTCAAACCAATCCTTATTAAAGGAAAAAAAATAGAAGATGCTTCAAATTCAATAACCATTCTGACTGATCGTAAGACCAACAAGAATATTGATGAAAGACAAATAACTGATGTTTATGATGTGAGTCGTCTTAATCCTTCCGTATCCTATAACTCAGAAAATAACAGTTTCGTTATTCGGGGTTTAGATGCAAACCGTGTTCTTACGACAATGGATGGTATTTCTCTTCCATGGTTTAATGATATATTCCGTGGTGGAGGTGGAAACACAACTTTTGATTTCAATGCTCTTTCTACGTTTGATACTATTCAAGGATCAGATTCTAGTCTTTATGGTTCTGGCGCCTTAGGGGGAATCATTGCGTTGCGTACCCTTGATCCTGAAGACCTGATCGTGGAAGAAAAGAATTGGGGAAGCCTTATAAAAGGTGGTTATAATTCTGTTGATAACAGCTGGCGCATCGATCAAGCTTTTGCTGTGCGTAATTACCGAACATTTTTACTTTTTCAAGGATCTTATGTAGAAGGTCATGAGCGCAAAAATATGGGAACAGTAGAAGGGTATGAGGAACGCACGCGCAAAAACCCTTCTCACTTTGATAAAAATAACTTACTTTTTAAAATTCATCAATATTTGAGTGATAATCACCGCCTTGGTTTTACCGCAGAGCGTTTTGGTCATAATAGTAACACACATGAATTAAATTCGTCTAAAAGATACGCTCCAGGTTCCGTTTATGAGCAGGATAATAAACTTCGTGAGCGCTTTTCTCTTTCTTATAATTATAATGGTAATGGTGATGCAGTTCTTGATGCGTTTAATGGGCAGCTTTATTGGCAAAGGCAATCAAGTCGTTACGTTATGACAGGCGTTCGTGTTTCAGCTCCCAAAGGGGATTATTTGAGAGATAATTTCTTGCGTAATATCAATTATGGTTTCAATGCTGATGCCCTTAAAAAAGTGGATTTTGGCACTATAAACCATACGTTAAAGTTTGTAATGAATGTTTCGTCATCTAAATTTCATCACTATTTGTTAGGTAAAGACAATTGTCATATAAAAGAATACGCTCGGGGATGTCTTTTTGTTCCTGCTAATCGATCAGATTCACCAGACACAAATGGTTACAATTTAGGTTTTGTTTTTGAAGATGAAATTGGGTTGGTTGATGATCGTTTTCGTATAACACCGGGAATCCGGTATGATTGGTACAAATATGTTCCTCAGAAAACACCTTCTTATGAGAAAGCACTGATTTCTGATAAATTCCCTCCAGAAAGAAATGGTTCACGCTTTTCTCCTAAATTACGCGTGGAGTGGGATGTTCGTAATCAAGTAACGCTCTATGCTCAGTGGGCACAGGCTTTTCGTGCACCACGTATTTCAGAACTTTACGTCTCTTATATCAAACCTTCTGCTTATTACGTGAAAGGGAATCCTGATCTTCAACCAGAAACAAGCAATGGGTATGATGTTGGTCTACGGTATGGAAATGTAAATTTCGGTGGTTCCTTCAATGCCTTTTTCAATAAATATAAGAATTTCATAGATACTGAGGATAGAGGGCCATCAGAGGAATTTAGATTTGCGCGTCGGCATTACATGAATCGTTTTCACGTGCAAATTTTTGGTGTTGAGACAAAAGCCCATTTAGTTCTTAAAAATGGTTTTCATAGCAATGTTGCTCTTGCTTATTCACAAGGAAAAGATCTTGATAAAAAGGAGTATCTTAACTCAATTCCTCCTTTGAAAGCAGTTATCGGATTAGGATATGCAAAAGAGGTTTGGGGAAGCGATATTATCCTTACTTTGGCAGCTAAACGTGACAAAGTAGCCGGAGAATCTGATTACCAAAAAATTCCAGGATATCATGTCGTTGATATGACAGGGTGGTGGAAACCATTCGGTGAAACGGGACCTATTCTAAGAGCCGGTGTTTATAATCTTTTCAATACAAAATATTGGAATGTATCTGAACTTCCTTCAGGTAAAAGTTCAACACCAAAAGATTATTATAGCCAGCCTGGTCGTAACTTTAAGGTGTCGTTTGTACAAAAGTTTTAGTCACTTCTGTTAATTATTCGGTCAATAAAATCGTATTGATAAAAGGATTAATTATTGTGTTTCTATTTTCAACATCTTTAAAATTACAAAGATTTGGTAGAAAAGTTTTAATTCTTTCTGTTTTATCGTTTTTTGATTGCTCAGCTGTTGGCGATAGAGTGTTATTTTGTGATAGATTGAACTCTTAAAAGAATTTAATTTATTGCCTTGGAATTGTAAAATTTGAAAGTTAGTTTTTGAGTTAAGTAACATAAGGTAAATTCATGGCACATACAGCTGAAATGATTCTTCGTTTGCGTGAAGAAAAAAAAGAAATGCGAAACCGCGATTTTGCGGTTTCGATTGGTATATCTGAAGCGGAGCTTATTGCGGCTTATTGTACCATTGGAAAAGCAAAAAGGCTACAAACTGATGTTGCTACTCTCTTGGAAAATGCACCTCGACTTGGAACCGTCATGGTCTTAACTCGCAATGAATATGCTGTTCACGAAATAACGGGACGCTTTGAAAAAATTGTTCAAAACGAACATATTCCTATCACACTTGGTGAAATTGATTTGCGTATTTTTACAAAACAATGGAAGTTCGGTTTTGAATATGATGTCGTTATTCTTGGAAAACCTACAAAAAGTCTGCAATTCTTTGATCAACATGGCGTTGCTATTTTAAAGGTCTATTCTAAAGATATGACAAATATGGAAGAGTGGAATAAACTTGTTGAAAAGCTCCTTCTTGAAGATCAGTCTCCTGTTCTTAACATTCTTCCCGTTTCTCTCCCAGCCCAATGTGACATAACAGAATTGGATATTGAGAGTTTTCGGGATCGTTGGCGGAAAATGACAGATGTACACCAACTTCACAAAATTATTTCCGAATTTAAAATTAATCGACATCATGCTGTAAAATATGTTGGTAATGAATTTGCCGATGAATTACAGGTAAATGCTGTTGAAATAATGCTTAACCAAGTCGCACAACAAGAACTGCCAATCATGTGTTTTGTTGGGAATAAAGGGTGTATTCAAATTTTTAGTGGGACTGTAAAAAATATTAAGCAAATGGGACCTTGGCTTAATGTTCTTGATCCAAGATTTGACCTTCATTTACTCACGTCTGGGATTGCTAGAGTATGGCATGTTCGCAAACCTACCCGTGATGGTTATGTCAGTTCACTTGAAGTTTTCGATAAAGATGATGAGATGGTTATTCAATTTTTTGGCGTACGCAAGGAGGGTCAAAAAGAACGTGAAGATTGGCGTTCTTTATTGAATAGTTTGCCATCATGCCAAGAAAACAGCAGTAACTAAGATAAGATAAGGTTAGACATGTTCATATCTCTTTTACATAGGTTATCAAACCTTTTTCTTACGTGTTTACTGCTCTCTCTTACTTGTTTTTCTAAACAAGTAATTGCTGAACCTGCAACGCGTTTTCCTGAAAATGCTCGAATTGTTTCTATCGGCGGAGCACTTACAGAAATTGTCTATGCATTGGGAGCCCAAGATCAACTTGTCGCCCGTGATAGTACAAGCGTCTACCCACAAGAAGCGCTCAAGCTTCCTGTGCTTGGATATATGCGTGCTCTTTCACCTGAGGGGGTTTTATCACTTGCTCCAGAGGGTATATTGCTTGTTGAAGGAAGTGGTCCCGCTTCAACAATTGATATTCTCAAAAAAACATCAATACCTCTGGTGATCATACCAGAAGACTACTCCCGTGAAAATGTGATAGAAAAGATTCGCCTCGTTGGTCAAGCCATTCATCGGGAAGTGCAAGCCGCGGCGTTAATTGAGAAATTGAAGCGTAATTTTTTAGACAACGATGCGCGTTTGGCGAAAGTAACAACACCAAAGCGTGTTCTTTTTGTTTTCTCTGTGCAAAATGGACGCGTCATGGCATCTGGAACAGGTACTGCAGCTGATAGTATGATCAAACTTTCAGGCGCTATCAATGCTATCACCGATTATAAAGGATATAAACTTCTCAACGGCGAAGCATTATTGAAATCAGATCCTGATGTTATTTTGCTTGTAAAACATGGTGCAAGATCAACCAGCATTGATAAGATTTTAGCCATACCGGCAGTTCAAGCAACAACTGCAGCGAAAAATCATGCCATAAAACAGATGGATGCTATGTATTTTTTGGGATTTGGTCCACGTACTGCAGACGCATCAAGAGAGCTTATTGAGATACTTTATGGTGCACATCAAAACGGTAAGAGCTGATAAAAATGGTAGACGGTACATCCAAGATGCATTTACCTAAAGAAAAAGAAGGTAAAAAAATAAACCGTTCAAAGCAGGGGAAGATTTTATTATTAAGCTTAATAATATTCCTTATTTTCAGTATTTTTGGTGGGCTCTTGAATGGTGCAGCAAAGGTTTCTTTCGTTGATCTCCTCCATGTGATACTTACACAAGATTTTTCGGTAAGTAGTAAAACGCGTGATTACCTCGTGCTCATCGACATAAGGCTTCCCCGTGTTATCTTGGGATTATTGATTGGAGCAGCCTTAGCTGTCTCCGGTGTTCTTATGCAAGGGCTTTTTCGTAATCCTCTTGCAGATCCCGGAATTGTAGGTGTATCAGCAGGTGCTGGACTTGGAGCAGTCTTAGCAATTGTTGTCGGCATTGCTTTTCCTGTTTCTTTTGCACCTTTTCTAGAGCCTTATAAAGTTATCATAGGTGCTTTTTTTGGTGGACTTTTATCAACGATTATTCTCTACATAATAGCAACGCATAACAGCTTTACCTCTATTGCAACCATGCTGCTTGCTGGTATTGCTCTTGGTGCATTAAGCAGTGCTGTTGTAGGAACATTGATTTTTGTCGCAAATGACCAACAACTGCGTGATATCACTTTTTGGAGTCTGGGCTCTCTTGCGGGCGCTACATGGTTGAAAGTATGGCTTGTTCTCCCTTTTATCGTTATTGGTCTTCTTTTCTCTCCCTTTTTATCACGAGCACTTAATGCCCTTGCTCTTGGAGAAGCTGTTGCTGGCCATATTGGTTTCCATATTCAACGCGTCAAAAATATTGCTATTCCCCTTGTTGCTCTTATGTGCGGTAGTGCTGTTGCTGTCAGTGGTGGTATTGGTTTTATTGGTATTATTGTTCCTCATATTTTACGTCAACTCATAGGTCCTGATCATCGCTATCTCATTCCTTGCTCTGCTCTCTTGGGAGCAGCATTACTTATTTTTGCTGATATGTTTGCACGCTTAATTGTTGCCCCCGCAGAATTGCCGATTGGGATTGTAACAGCGCTTTTTGGTGCACCTTTCTTTCTATGGATCCTTATATGCAAACGAGGAACAGACTTTTCATGATTGAAGCGACAAATATTTGTGTTCAGCGCGGAAAGAAGCAGATTCTTAAACACATTAATCTTCAAGCTAAAAGTGGTGCTTTTACCATTATTATTGGTCCTAATGGATCAGGAAAAAGTACTTTTATCAAAGCTCTGAGTGGTGAAATTCCTTATAGTGGAAAAATAACCTTAAATGGTTATAATGTATGCCAAACAAAAACTCATGTAATGGCAAAAATGCGGGCTGTACTACCACAATCAACAACGCTCGTATTTCCATTCTTAGTCCATGAAGTTGTAGGGCTTGGCCTTTCTGTAAACCAATTTAGCATTGCCAAAGCCGAATTGCAAAATCTTATCCAGAAAGCTTTAGAGTGCGTTGACCTTTCTGATTATGGCAACCTGTATTATCACCAATTATCAGGTGGAGAACAAGCTAGAGTACAACTTGCCCGTGTACTTTGCCAAGTCTGGAAACCTGTTCATAATGGGATTCCTCGCTGGATGATATTAGATGAACCTATTGCTAGCCTCGATATTCAACATCAAATCATCGTTATGGATATTGCTAAACAATTTGCTCATTCTGGTGGCGGCGTTCTTGCTGTTCTTCATGACCTCAATCTCGCGGCACATTATGCAGATAACATGATCTTGCTCAAGGAAGGTGAGATTTATTGCGAAGGAAATGCAACTAATGTGTTGACAACACAAAATCTCCGCGATGTTTATCATTGTTCTTTAAACGTTTCTGAATTACCTAAAGAAGATATCCCTTTTATACTCCCTCAAACGACATCCTCCTATGAAATTAGATCTCTAGGCTATCGGCTTCAATCTAAAAACTAAAGTCCATAGCAAAATAAAACACGCAAATATTCAAGAATCTTTTTTATTTTTATATGAACTCCTTTTTGTCATCTATCATTAAAAAAGAAGACCAAGCACCCTAAAGATATTTTTGGAAAAAACTACCAGTTTAAAATCTTTCAAGATTTTACGTAACTAAAAACATGTGAAGTTTTGTTTTGCTATCAAACTGTTAGATAATACGAATTTATACAACATAAATATGCGTTTTCCTACTCTTTATATCACTTTTATCTTTATAAAAATGATTCAAGAAATGCGTACAAATGCCTTTGTTATAATAACGGGTGTATTATTATATCTTCTAAGGACCATATAGAAATCAAGTACCTTTCTCCCCTGCATAAAAGATTTATTTGTAGCTTTAATGGTAATGTTTTCTTTATAATACATATACTTTAGCTTATTTGTATAAATAAATATTGATTTACAATGATATTTTTAATTTTCTTTCTCTATTAAAAAATTGTTTATTGGCATATCACAAAGAATTAACCTATTGAATAAAAACTTTAAAATAAACTTAATAACGCTTTTTGTAAGCCCCCTAATGCAAAAACAATGCGGAATATAGGGATGAGGAGAGAGTATAGAAATAGCGTTTGTCTTCTGCTTCATAAGCATAATGATGATTCCACTCAAAGGGGAACTATCATTTACAGATAAAGCCTCCTACCATGGCAATGCAAAGAAATGAAATCGACAACAAGGTGAGAAATATATTTATAAGATGAATTAACTCATACAGGGGTATGCTATTTTTGCACAAAAAACGCTAAAAATATTGTACTTTTTTATGCCTCAGGTTGAATAATTTTATTACCTTCCCCTATCAAAACACCTTATGAAAAAATATATCTCCAGATCTCTTCACGGCACAGTTTAAATGATTTTTAAACATTTTCCCTATGTTATCATATAATTATAAAATAAATTATATTCTTAACTCTTTCTTTCAATCATTTTAAATTTGTTTTTTGACGCTCTCAAGTATTCTATTAACAATATAGATTTCCTTTTCATATGTATAGAAAATAACGCGGAATTGCTCCGCGTTAACAAAATTATCAAGGTGTATAGATTATTATTACTTAAACATACTCATGATTTTATAGCATAGACAACGGTTGTATTAACAGGGCGCGTTTCTGCCTCACCCGTATGGGAAAGAGTTACCTTGTGTGTATGTGCACCAGCAGAAGCTGTTCTCCCTTTCAGGGTTGCATTATAAGTATAATGATTCGGGAGTCTCCCAATATCACCAACGGGCCATCCTACCCCTTGATACTCAAAATTATGCGCATGCTCGCCTGCGTTTTCAATACTCCCAATATGCGTATGTGATTTTATGCTATCTTGTTGTTCATCTGCAAACTTTCTACCACCATCTAAACCCCGACCATTATCAAAGCCGCGTAAAAACATGCCTCTAAAATCAGGAACTTTAAAAGTTTTATTGCTGTCTTTTCCCCATTTATCACCTATTGCCTCGAATAACTGCGGATAATCTTCACGCTTATAGGCCTTACCATCACATAAAAGCCAACCATTTGGCACATTTTGCATAGCAAATGTTGCAATAAATCCAGAGGGGAAACTTTCTATCTTTGGTGGTGTAGGGTTTAATAAATACCAACCCTCATGCTCTTTTATTAAAACACCATTATTGTATACCATTTCATAAATGCCATCTGTTTGAAATTCTCCACCTTCTAATGGTATAACCCCCGTATCAGTGGCTTTATAGATAAGCTTTTCTCCTATATTATTAACAGTTATTGTTGTCACGCCAATATTTACACCACAAGCTTTAAAACGTATGACGATATCATTGTTGTATTTCTTTATAGGCGAAACTGTCTTTAAGGTAATTAATGTTGTTTTATCTTCCAAATTTACTATAAAGCTTGAATTAATAGATCCACCATTATCTGCAAGATATTCGCGCACGCGCTGCATCATCGCCCTTGCACTATCATTAACAGAACTAGGCGGCTGTCCTTCTGCCCAATTAATGATACTATCTGAATAAGCATTTTCATCAGCCTTTAGAGACCAATCATAGATATTAGACATTTTAAATCCCCCATTATTTTCATAGTTTTTCTAACAACTTCTCGTTCTGTGCACTAAAATGTACTGCCGTTGTTTATTGGTACATCATAACCACTGCACCATCCTTATTTACGCATTTTATCTCTCTTCACTCCTTCCAATTTTATAACCTAAATTCACCAGACGCTTTTCATAACATTAGTATTAATGCTTTCTCTTCTAATGTATAATGTAACCACCTCATCTGATGTTACTTAATATCTTGTTTTGTTGCTTTGCTGTTGTTATATAATTATTTTTTCAATCTTGCATCTTGTTGCAAAATTTATAAATACTTCCAAAATTTTTCTTATTATGGATTTCATATAACCATTACTGAATGTAATAACTTATCATCCACATAGAAAGTTTCTGACTTAAACATTATCTTTTTTATTTTTTTTCAATAGTTTAAATCTATCTCCTCGATATTTTATACCATATATTTTAAACAAAGAAATTCTATCTTTTGGCTATCATTTGTATTAAAACTTTAAAAATTAGCTTCAAATTTTTTGCATGCTTCATTATGTTTTTATTCACATGCAAATACTTTGTTCTATTTTATTCAATTGATTTCTGAAATTGTGTCACAAGATTAGCACCAATGTTTTTTTGAATAAGCTTTTGTTCAATCTAAATGTATCACAGAGAATATATTCAATATGGACATTTGCTCCACACTTTCATTAAACTGGAAATAAAATACTTTGAAATATTAAATATCACACACCTTCACAAAATTTGAAGGTTGTATCCGATCCGGAAAAAATTAAAAAGCATAACCTAGCGCCCTCCCCCAATTTTTATGAACAATATCCTTGTTTTTTAAACGCCCCATAACCAACTTTTCCCCTCCCACACTTAGCACACCTGCCTCTATATATTATTATATGTATATCTTTTTTGCAAGAACAATAAATCATTCTAAACAACATCTTGCAATTATTGGTGTTCTTTTTAATTCATGGCAATATTATTTTTATAATAAAGATTAGGTATTGTTTCACGCTTTTGTTTATCGCATTCTTAATGGGAACATCCCCCTCATAAAGAATAAAGTACCCCAAACAAAATATAATGATATTGCATATTACGCACTTTTTAAGAAATATTGCTCAAAATATACTCCTTTCATTTTACGACAGCGCACGTCAATGATACAATAGCAAGCCATTATAGATCATCAGCTTTAAGCTTTTGAAGATACAAGTGGAATCCATCATACATTTTGTTGGCTCCCACGTTTTGACAGCCTCACTCTTAGAATGTTCATTAAATGACATTTGGCTTCCTTTCTTCAAGTGCTTTGCCCCATACGCTCCCACTTATGACGTGCAAGGAAGTGTTTTTATACGAAAAGATATATGATGAGAGGATCTTATGGTATTCTGAGTTATTATTTTAATATGAAAAAAATCTCAATCAAAGCCATAAACTATCTACTTTTCCCTGATAATCCGTTTTTAACTTTATTCTGGTTTATAAAAGCTTCAATATCATAGTTTATCACTTCATAATATCTATTTTCACTCTTAAAAACACACCAAAATCGTTTAAAATATATTTTTATGATTGACAATATAGATATTTAAGCCAACCATATTCGTATTAACAAAAATACTTCAAGTGGGAGGAGGCATGCAAATATTAGAATAGATATTGTATCAGTTTTTCAAAATAACTTTTCTTGAGCTGTATTGGGTTTTCTTTGCTACAAAGCAATACTATCTCTATTCATCTGAATGCTCGTGATTGATAATTTGAATACACCTCCATTAACATCGTAACTCCATTAACATCGCAACCTATTTTTGAACTCCGTGTCTATAAGGAAAAAGTTTGTGCAGAAAAATACTCCATCAATCAGTTGTAGCCCCTTTCCCGCTTCACGCAAAATTTATCAACAGAGCCTTCTCTTTTCTGATGTGCGCGTACCATTGCGTGAAATTTCACTGGCTGATGGCAGTGGTGAAAAACCTTTAAACGTCTACGATACTTCTGGCCCCTACACAGATAAAGATATGATCATTGATATTACAAAAGGCCTGCCAGCAATTAGCTTGCCTTGGCTCTCTAAGCGGGATGATACTGAAACTTATCCTGCACGATTAGTTAAACCTGAAGATAATGGATTGACTTCTGATAAAAACCTTACTCCAGCCTTTAAGCAAAAACGTTCTATTTTACGAGCAAAAAATGGCAAAGCAATTACACAAATGGCTTACGCACGCGCAGGCATTATTACCGAAGAAATGGAATATGTGGCTATACGAGAAAATGAAGGATTAGTAGTAAAAGAACGGCAGAATGTACCATCAAATGAAACATTTGCTGGATCAATACCAGAAATTTATACTGCGGAATTTGTGCGCAATGAAATTGCTTGTGGACGCGCCATTATTCCACAAAACATTAATCATCCAGAGTGCGAACCCATGATTATTGGGCGTAATTTTCGTGTTAAAATTAATGCTAATATTGGCAATTCAGCAGTAACTTCATCTATGGAAGAAGAAGTTGATAAAATGGTTTGGGCCATTCGCTGGGGAGCAGATACAGTTATGGATCTTTCTACAGGTCGAAATATTCACAATATTCGTGAATGGATTATTCGAAATTCTCCTGTGCCCATCGGGACTGTTCCTCTGTATCAAGCACTCGAAAAAGTACAGGGTATTGCCGAAAACTTAACATGGGATATTTTCCGTGATACCCTTATTGAGCAAGCAGAGCAAGGTGTTGATTATTTTACCATTCACGCAGGATTAAGATTACCATTTATTCCTATGACCATTGATCGTGTAACAGGTATTGTTTCACGAGGCGGTTCTATTATGGCAAAATGGTGTCTCCATCATCACAAAGAAAGCTTTCTCTATGAACATTTTGATGAAATTTGTGATATTGCACGCACGTATGACATCTCTCTTTCATTGGGGGATGGATTACGCCCTGGCTCTATTGCCGATGCCAATGATGAAGCCCAATTTGCAGAGCTTAAAACCTTGGGAGAATTGACAAAAATTGCTTGGAAAAAGGATGTACAGGTTATGATTGAAGGACCAGGACATGTCCCAATGCACAAAATTAAAGAAAATATGGAGCAACAATTAGATCTTTGTCATGAGGCGCCTTTTTATACTTTGGGACCTCTTACAACGGATATTGCTCCTGGTTATGACCATATTACATCAGCAATTGGTGCCGCTATGATTGGATGGTTTGGAACTGCTATGTTGTGTTATGTAACACCTAAAGAACACCTAGGACTCCCCGATAGGAATGACGTAAAAACTGGTGTGATCACTTATAAAATTGCTGCTCATGCCGCTGACCTTGCTAAAGGTTTACCTAGAGCACAATTGCGCGATAATGCTCTTTCGCGTGCACGATTTGATTTTAGATGGCATGATCAATTTAACCTTTCTCTTGATCCAGAAACAGCCTGTGCCTTTCACGATGAGACAATGCCTAAAGAAGCCCATAAATTAGTGCATTTTTGTTCCATGTGTGGACCAAAATTCTGTTCTATGCGTATTTCCCATGATATTCGTGAGGCAGCTGCAATAAGAAAAACAAAAGGGGAAGGTATGATCGCCATGGCCGAAAAATATCAGAAAAATGGTGACCTTTATATGGAAATTGTTCCTCCTCAAAAAAAGAAAGTAAATAGTTGAAGAACATTCTTATCAAAGGTGCAGGTGTAGGCGGCTTAACAGTTGCCTTTATGTTACAGCAAAAAGGTGCTTCTGTTACTGTATCGGCCCCCCCTCATTCACCTATAGGAAGTGCTAGTTGGTATGCAGGAGGAATGCTTGCACCTTACTGTGAAAGGGAAAGTGCAGAACAAATTGTTGAAGATCTTGGTGTACAAGCTATACAATGGTGGCGTAAAACGCTCCCAAACCTTGTCATACAAAAAGGCACTTTAGTGGTTGCACCTACACGAGATAGAGGAGAGCTTGAACGATTTTCTGTGCGTACGCATAATCACAAAACCGTAGATAATACAGAAATAGCTCATCTTGAACCAGATCTTGCGGAACGTTTTAACTGTGCACTCTTTTATGAAAATGAAGCCCATATTGATCCTCGCAAAGCACTTATGACTTTAAAAGAAAAGCTTCTCAACAATGGAGCCTGTTTTGTTGATGTAGAAATAGCTGAAAAAAATTTTGATATTGTTATTGATGCGACAGGAATAGCACGTTTAGGAAAAGATAAAAATATACGGGGCGTACGCGGCGAAATGCTTCTCGTGCGCTGCACCGATATTAAAATTTCGCGTCCAATTCGTCTTCTTCACCCACGGTTTCCTCTCTACATTGTACCTCGACAAGATAATATTTTTATGATTGGTGCAACGATGATTGAAAGTGACTTTGATGGTGCAATCTCTGTAAGATCAATGATGGAACTGCTCAACGCGGCTTATACTTTACATCCTGCTTTTGCTGAAGCAGAAATTATTGAATCTGGCGTTGGTGTTCGTCCATGTTATCCTAATAACTTCCCTTCTGTGCATAAAGATGGTAACTTTATTTCTATTAATGGATTTTATAGACATGGTTTTCTGTTGTCTCCAGAAATGGCAAAACGAGCAATGGAATTGGCATTGGAATAAAACATGCAAATATTTGTTAATGGTGAAACAGTCCAAACAGAAGTTATGACTCTCGGTCTCTTGCTTGAAGAATTGGGGTATGAAGGAAATTGGCTTGCAACTGCTGTTAACGCTGAAGTTGTTCCCATAGATGCACGAAGCCAATTTGTCTTGCATGAAGGAGATAAAATTGAAATTTTAAGCCCAATGCAAGGAGGCTAAAATTATGCTGAATCTTTATGGACGACAATTCTCTTCCCGTCTTCTATTAGGTACAGCGCAATATCCTTCACCAGCAATCCTTCGTGATGCTATTCATAAATCGAATACGGAAATTGTAACTGTTTCCTTGCGCCGTGAAACTGCAGGTGGAAAACAAGGTGGACAATTTTGGAAATTTCTTCAAGAACTTGGGGTAACAGTGCTTCCTAATACTGCTGGTTGTTATACTGTTAAAGAGGCCGTAACCACAGCCCAATTAGCAAGAGATCTTTTTAAAACAGCTTGGATTAAACTCGAAATTATCGGTAATTCAGACACCTTACAGCCAAATATTTTTTCCTTAATCGAAGCAGCTCAAATTTTAAACAATGAAGGTTTCAAAATTTTTGCCTATACAACGGATGATCTCATTGTTGCTGAAAAACTTTTTGACATTGGTTGCCGTGTTATTATGCCTTGGTGTGCTCCTATTGGTTCTGCCAAAGGACCTCATAATACTGATGGATTGCGTTCTATCCGTGCTTATCTTCCTGATGCTACTCTTGTTATTGATGCCGGCATTGGACGCCCATCACATGCCGCTATTGCGATGGAACTCGGTTATGATGCAGTACTGCTTAATACCGCAGTTGCTAAAGCAGGTGATCCTGTCTTAATGGCTGAAGCATTTTCTAAAGCTGTTCAAGCAGGACGTATGGGATATAAAGCTGGCATGATCGAAGCACGCAATGTAGCAGTCCCTTCAACACCAATCATTGGAAAAGCGGTATTTTCATGAAACTGGATCCATTTTACCTCATCGTTGATAACGCTGATTGGATTGAACGTTTGCTTCCTCTTGGTATCAAGCTCGTACAATTGCGTATGAAACATGAAAATCAACAAATAATCCGTCAACATATCAAGCGTGCAAAAAACATATGCAATAAATTGGGAGCACAATTAATTATTAATGATCATTGGGAAATAGCAATTGATGAAAAGTGTAATTTTATTCATCTGGGACAAGAAGACCTAAGCAATGCTGATCTTCACGCAATTCGTAAAAGTGGTATAAAAGTTGGTCTTAGTACACATGATGAACATGAATTGGATATCGCACTCTCTGCTAATCCTGAGTATATTGCACTTGGTCCTATTTATCCGACAATCTTAAAAAAAATGAAATGGATGCCGCAAGGACTAGAAAAAATCAAACAATGGAGAAAGCGGATTGGTGCTTTACCTTTGGTGGGTATTGGTGGTTTAACACCAGAACGCGCAGTGGGTGTTTTAAAAGCAGGAGCAAATAGTGCTGCTGTTGTGACTGATATTATCCTCCATAAAAAACCAGAAGAGCGTGTACAGCAGTGGATAAAAGTGACACAAACATGGCGTTGATACCTTCTATTCTTATTGTTGCGGGCACTGATCCAACAGGAGGTGCTGGTATTGTTCGTGATATAGAAACCTCTGCACATTTTCAAATAAAAGCAAATTTAGCAATTACTTGTGTTAACGTACAAGATGATAATCGCGTTGTCGAAATCATTCCAATGCGTGGAGACCTCGTCGCTGCGCAAATGCGTGCTGCCCTAGAAGCAAATCCAATAAGCGCAATAAAAATCGGTATGACGGGGACAAAAGCAATTATAGCAGCAATCTGTAACGTACTCAAAGACTATCCCCATGTTCCAGTTATTTTGGACCCTGTACTTGTCGCTTCATCAGGAGGAAAACTAATAACGGAAACAATCATCGACACGATGATCGATAAACTGCTTCCTCATGTTGATCTTTTAACACCGAATAGAGAAGAACTCGCTCTTCTTAGCAAAAGTCCATTGGCATCTCATGATAAGCAAGCAATACAACAAGCAAAAAAACTTTTGTCATTGGGAGCTCGCTCTATTTTAGTAAAAGGGGGACATGCAGAGGGGCCTCTTGCAATTGATAGCTTCATTGACAAAACTGAAGTCATAAATATCTCTACTCCACGTTTAAAAGGAACAATGCGAGGAACAGGTTGCATTCTCTCAAGCGCTATTGCAGCGCATTTAGCATTAAATGAACCTCTCATTTCAGCTGTAAAAAAAGCAAAAGCATATATCCACACATTGCTTTTAACCCATTGTAAAAATAGTTTATAACGTCTTAGTATTTTCTCATATAAAAGTAATATTTATATATTTCAATTAATATATTTAATTTTTTTAATAAAAGTTATTAAAAAAATATAATAATATAAAATTTATAATTAATCTTATAAATAAAATAATACAAAATTCACTTTCATTAAGTATTAAATATAGAATATAATGATAAAAAATATTATCACACCACTTTCATTCAGTAAAAAATTCTTTTAGTATGAGTGAGTTTATTCTGTTTAAAAAGTTGAAATAACGCAATTTAAACAAATTATACATTTAAAGATGCATATAATCGCGAACATTCGCATTTTACGATTTGCCTTTTTTGTGAAAAGAGAGAATCCTATCAGCGTTCTTATACATTAATGGCTAGCGAATACATTTAATAAAACTTGAAGGATAATTTTGTTTGATCTATAATCGCTAGATCATTAGAAAAAATAAAATGTTAAATCAAACACCATGCTCAATTTCCTATGAAGAACTCTTAAACTTTTATAAAGAAAGTGGTGCGGATGCCGTTCTGACAGATTTTCCTATTGATCGTTTTAAGCAGTCTGCTTGTTCAGAGAGAAAATTAATATCTGTCGTGAACATTTCTCATAATCAACAAGCATCTCCCAAAACATCTCCAACCGTAAAATTAGATCATCATCAGCTGCATAACTCTAGGACTATACAAAATGAATCCACAGCTATAGAGAGTGCAAAAAGTGCCAAGACACTTGATGAATTAAAATCTGCTCTCCTTGCATTTAATGGCTGTTCATTAAAATTGACAGCAAAAAATACCTGTTTTTCAGATGGAACAGCAGGAAGCCCCCTGATGCTTATAGGCGAAGCACCAGGACGAGACGAGGATATACAAGGAATTCCTTTTGTGGGAAAAGCTGGGATGTTGCTTAATAAAATCCTCGCATCAATTGGCTTAACAAGAAATAATGTTTACATTGCCAACACTATTCCTTGGCGTCCGCCAGGAAATCGTACACCAACACCAAGAGAAATTGCCTTGTGCCGCCCTTTTATTGAACGGCACATTTATTTAGCGCGTCCTCGTGTTCTTATAGCACTAGGAGGCGTTGCTGCACAGTTTCTTACTGGATCTCAAAATGGGATTATCCGAACAAGAGGGAAATGGCATATCTATGAAAGCGAGGATAATATAAAAATACCTGTTATGCCAACTTTCCACCCAGCTTACCTTCTTAGAACCCCTAGTCAAAAGAAGCTTACATGGATAGACTTCTTAGAAGTAAAAAATCGCCTCGACAGCCTTTTGTAATTCTTTAATCCTATATTGCTTCTAAAATTAACACACCCTTCTTTAACTCTTAAAATACAAATGGGAAAAAACTATGAAACAGCCAATAACATCTATTTATCGTTTGGAAGACTACCAACCAACCCCTTACGTTATCCCTAAAACACAACTTTCTTTCCAATTAGCACCGACAAAAACCTATGTTACAGCCATATTGTCTATTGAATCCCGTCACGATACAAAAGAATTAACACCTCTTGTTCTTTCTGGTGATGATCTTACTTTAATTTCCGTTTCTATTAATGATGAGATATTAGCCCCAAACACTTATAAAGTGACGCCTTCACGTTTAGAAATTACAACGCCACCAACGGTTCCTTTTACATTGAAATTGGTTACGGAACTGAATCCTGAAAGCAACCGCCAACTTATGGGGCTTTATCTTTCAAATGGTGTTTATTGCTCACAATGCGAATCGGAAGGTTTTCGTCGTATTACTTATTTTTACGACCGCCCAGATGTTCTTTCTACCTATAGAGTGAAAATTGAAGCAGATACCCAAACAATACCAATCTTGCTTTCAAATGGTAATCTGGTGGAAACAGGAACTTTAGAAAATAATCGCCATTTTGCCATTTGGGAAGATCCTTATCCCAAACCATCTTATCTCTTTGCTTTAGTAGGTGGAGATCTTGATAAGTTAGAAGACCATTTTACAACTGTATCTGGACGACGTATCGAGCTTGGTATCTATGTAGAAAAAGGAAAAACCGAACGCGCAACCTATGCAATGGATGCTCTTAAACGTTCCATGCGTTGGGATGAACAATGTTTTGGGCGCGAATATGATCTTGATGTTTTCAATATTGTTGCTGTTTCCGACTTTAATATGGGAGCAATGGAAAACAAAGGCCTTAACGTTTTTAATGATAAATATGTTCTTGTCGATCCTGAAACAGCAACCGATCAGGATTATAGAAATGTTGAACGTGTCATTGCACATGAATATTTTCATAATTGGAGCGGTAATCGTGTTACCTGTCGCGATTGGTTTCAACTCTGTTTAAAAGAAGGATTCACTGTTTATCGTGATCAGGAATTTTCATCAGATCAAAATGTACGCAGCCTACAGCGAATTGAAAATGTAAAAGCATTAAAAGCAACGCAATTTGCAGAAGATGCAGGACCTCTTGCGCATCCTGTGCGTCCTCGTCAATATAGCCAAATTAATAATTTTTACACAACAACTGTTTATGAAAAAGGTGCTGAAGTTGTTCGCATGATACGGACTATTTTAGGTCCTACTCTTTTTCGTAAAGGCACTGATCTTTATTTTCAACGTCATGATGGACAAGCTTGTACAATTGAAGATTTTATTACCTGTTTTGCTGAAGTGTCTGGTCAAGACTTCTCCCAATTCATGCTATGGTATGAACAGGCAGGAACACCCAATGTAGAAATCGATAGTCATTATAGCGATGGTGTTTTAACAATTCATGCAAAGCAACATATTCCCGCAACCCCACAACAAAAAACAAAAAAGCCTATGCTTATCCCTATCGCTTTTGGACTCCTAGGACCTAACGGAGAAAACCTCACCTATGAAGCAGATACAGATATTCAATCAGATGTTATGCTTTTATCCAAGGAAAGCCAAACCTTTACATTAAAGGGACTGCGTGAAAAACCCGTTTTATCACTGCTGCGAGACTTTTCAGCACCAATCATTCTACACACTCCATTCAATGAAAGAGAACTTATTTTTCTTGCACAACATGATGACAATCACATCAATCGCTGGCAATCTCTTAATCATTTAATGACGCAAGCTTTGATTCAAAGCATTCAAGATAAAACACAAGAAAAAGCAACACTTCCTTCTGCTTTGCTAAAGCTGATTGAAACGATTATAACAGATGAAACCTTAGAGCCTGAATTTCGTGCCTTCTGTTTAAATTTACCTAGTGAAGTTGAGCTTGCTCATACAATCGGTAAAAATATTGACCCAGATCGTATTCATTATGTCCGCAATCAGTTTTTAGTTTCACTTGCACAAACTCATCAAGAGCTCTTAACAAAATTCTATGGACAAATGCAAACCCAAGAGCCCTATTCACCAAACACTGCACAAGCTGGAAAGCGAGCATTAAAGAATATCATACTGGATTACCTTTCCATTGCTGACGCCAATCCAAATCGAGCTGCTATACAGTATGCAACAGCTGATAATATGACTGACCGTATGGCGAGTATCGCTGTTCTCGTGAAGCGTTTTAATGAAAATGAGCAGGCACAAAATGCCTTAAATGATTTTGAAAACCGCTATCGGCATGACCCTTTGGTCATGGATAAATGGTTTTCTATTCAAGCAATGGTTGCTGGCACATCAACACTCGAGAATGTTCAAAAGCTCATGCAACATCCGCTGTTTTCACAAGATAATCCTAATCGTGTACGTTCTCTAATCGGTGTTTTTGCCTCTAACAATCTCACGGGCTTTAACAGGATGGATGGAGCATCTTATCATTTTCTTTGCCAAGTCATTTTGGAAATTGACAAAAAAAATCCACAGCTTGCTTCACGATTATTAACAATGATGCGCTCTTGGCGACAATTAGAACCTATTCGACAACAAAAACTTGAAACTGAATTAAAAATGATTGCTGCTGCGCCAAAATTATCAAGCGATGTTGCTGATATCATCAACCGTCTGCTTACTTGAAACAAAAAATTATTTTAAATCAATATGCTATGATATTTTTTAAAATAAATTCTATAAACTATTCGATCATCATTAAATCTATAAACAGGCAATCTAAGCCTGTTTATAGATCACGTTTAAAGTACTTTTTTCTTTTCATATTCCAAAATCATAAAAGTAAAATTATTTTTTTTAAAAAAAAGACTGGACAGAAGACTCCTGTTTTGATTCATTGCACTCGATGGGGTTACTATGAATATCGAAGCAGTTTTTAAATCACATTATTCCAGAATTAAAGGAACGCGAGATGGCTAAATTGGACGCATATAATGCGCCAAGGGAGGTGTATGCTGATTCAAAATCAAGCGCTCAAAGTCGCAAGGAGCGGACAGAGCGTACCAATCTGTTTTCTGGTTCGGCCTATAAAAAACTTCTTTTTATTGAACCTTGGCTGCGACGTTCACTCCCATTTGTAATTCTTGCATTTCTTGTTATACTAGCAGCAATCCGTTCCTTATCAATCTATGATTGGCGCAACACAATTGATAAAAACACGCATTCTACCATCGCTCTCTTAGCTTCTCATATTACCAATATAATCGACCGTGACTTACTTGCCGCCACTCAACAAGGAAAAGCTGCTGCTCTTTCTCATAATCATTTACAAAATATCCTGACCAATTTTCGTAACAAAGGTTTTATAAAAACCAGCGCTGTTATTGCTATTGTCGATCAAAAAGGCAATGTCCTAGCTTCATCAAGTTCCGAGATTGTCTTAGGAAAACCCTTACAGGATTTTACCTCTGAAAGCATTACTTTACAAGCTCTAGGAAAACATGCTGGAATCATGAAAATTACAATAGGAAAAGATATTCCTGCTCTTGCTTCCTTTCAGCAAACAGAAAATGGACAATATGGGGTATTCATCAGTGAAAAAATGCAACATATTTACATGGAATGGCGGAAAGCTCTCTCGTTAAATATAACCATGTTTATTGGAACTAGTGGCGTTATCCTCGCTCTTCTTTATGCTTATTACAACCAAATTGTACGAGCACGCAAAACAGATCTTGTTTCAGAAAAAATTCAAAACCGTATTGATATGGCAATGATGCGTGGACGCTGTGGACTATGGGATTGGAATATGGCAAGTGGACGCGTCTACTGGTCACGAGCAATGTACGAAATGCTCGGCTATGTCCCTCAAGATGCACTGCTCTCAATTTCCCAAATTAGCGCCATTATCAATCCAAATGATGCGAATTTTTTTGATCTTGCTCAAGAATTAATGAGCGGTAAAAAAAAGCATATCGATATTAACGTTCCTATGCGTCATGCTGATGGTCATTATGTATGGATGCGCATTCGTGCCGAAGTTACTGAAGAAGAAGAACCCCATTTGGTTGGTATTTCCTTCGATATTAGTGAACAGCAACAATTGGCTGAACAAACAGCGCAAGCCGACCTTCGTATCCGTGATGCGATTGAAAACATTTCAGAATCTTTCGTCTTGTGGGATGCTGAAGGACGTTTAGTCATGTCCAACAGCAAATTTTGCGAATATGCCGCTATTCCTAAACAAATTCTCCAATCAGGTATCCAACGTGCAACCGTCGAAGCCATGGCACGCCCTGCACTCAGTGAATATCCCCTTAAAGATGATGGTACTGGTAACTTAACCAGTATTCGCCAAACGGCAGATGGTTGTTGGCTCAAAATTAACGAACGACGAACCCAAGATGGAGGATTGGTTTGTATTGGTACTGACATTTCTGAGCTTAAACAACAACAGGAAAAATTTGAAGACAGTGAAAGGCGTCTTTTTTCTTTCATTCAAGAACTCAAGCGCGCACGAGGGAGTGCTCAACAACGCGCAACAGAAGTTGAAAAACTTAATAAAAGTTTGAAAGCAGAAAAAGAACGCGCCGAAAGTGCTAATAAGGCTAAATCAGAATTTTTAGCCAATATGTCTCATGAATTGCGCACGCCTCTGAATGCTATTCTTGGTTTTTCAGACATCATGTTGCAATCAACTTTTGGCCCTCTTGGCTCACAACGCTATAAGGAATATATGCATGATATTTACAATTCAGGAACCCATCTTCTAACCCTTATCAATGACATTCTTGATATGTCAAAAATCGAAGCAGGAAGATTTACGCTTGATTGTAAAAATACCGATCTTGAGCCCATCATTAGTGAAGCAGTACGAACACTAACGCCCCAAGCTCAAGAAAAAAATATTGTTGTTACAACAAACATTACCCCAGAACTTCATGCTGAAGTTGATGGTCGTGCAATGAAACAGATTTTCCTTAATCTCATCTCTAATGCCGTTAAATTTACGCCTTCTGGCGGAAATATTGATGTCTGCGCTTTCAAGAAAAAAAATAACCTTATTTTTAAAATTACAGATACAGGTGTTGGTATTCCCCAATCAGCAATTAAAAAACTTGGGCAACCTTTTGAACAAGTCGAAAATCAGCTCACTAAATCTCATACGGGCTCAGGTCTTGGATTAGCCATTTCACGCTCCTTGCTAGAACTCCACAAAGGAAAACTTGAAATTACTTCAAAAGAAATGAAAGGAACAACTGTAACGATTATAATGCCCATTACACAAAGTTAAATTTTTCCATTTTGTTCCCGTTGTAGTAAAATCTGTTTCCGTTTTTCCCCCCAACGATACCCTGAAATAAAACCATTTTTACGCACAACACGATGACACGGAATGATAATAGCCAATTCGTTACGTGCACAGGCATGAGCAACGGCACGAAAAGCTTTCGGCATACCAATACGGCATGCTAAGATCTCATATGAAATTGTTTCACCACATGGTATATCACATAATACTGCCCATACTTGTCGTTGAAAAACTGTACCATTTATATCTAAGGGAAAATTATATTTTTTTACCAGCTTAGGTGTTTCTATCATGGCTATAATATGGGCAACTTCTCTCTTAAATGTATTGTCACCTACAACTTGTTGTGCATCACCAAAGCGTATCGTAAACTCCTGTAATAATTGCTCTATAGTGTCTCCTAACGCTATATGACAAATCCCTTTTTGAGACCTAGCCACCAAAAGCTTTCCTATTGATACATCTTTCAGACAGAATACTCTCGTTTGGGAAATATTCAGCATTTTAGCCTTCTTTATATTTTAAAAAGTTTTGAACATCATCCATAAAGTAAAGGGAGAGTATTCACTATCTTTTAAAAACAAACAAAATCATTCTGAAATTATCTCCTTAGCCATTGTATTAAATACACTCTCACCTTTTTATGAAATGGAAAGATACATAGATTGACTTTCTTCCTACCCTAAGACGGAAACTTCGACCAGAGCTGATCTATCAACAATCTTGCTATTTATCTAACAGATTCCAACTGAAACCATTTGATATAGTTTATTTCATAAGCTCTCTACACACAAATCTTGTCCTGAATTTTATCATATACTAACAAAAAATACCTTAATGTGGTCAATTTTCATACCTTATATCACAGCTCTAAACGGCAGTATTTTACGGAACAACACGATAAGCTTCCCACTTCATTTTACGAAATCCCATTGAACCATAAATAATGGCTTATGTTTTACAAGCAACAGAAAAAGAGCGTGCTCTCTTAGGCAAAAAATGTCATAAAACACAAAATATACCGGCAATGGATTGGAAAGATGTTCCGGCTTTTTATGCTCCACAGTATGCTTGAATATTCTAATTTGTTAGAGCACTGTTATTATTTTTTTATCAAAGGTCATACTTTTGATAGACTGACGAGATGACTCAACTCAAAAAAGAAATTTATCTTCAATTTTATGAAAAAAAGCATGGAAAAGGTATTTTAATGCTTACTTTCTTTGTCACTTAACTTATAAAATGATTGTAGCCTCAGAACTGAAATATTTTGCCCGCAACAATCGCACATAGATATTTGTCATAGGAAAAAGTCATGCCCAAACGCACAGATATAAAATCTATTCTTATCATCGGAGCAGGACCTATTATCATTGGTCAGGCATGTGAATTTGATTATTCAGGCACTCAAGCCTGTAAAGCATTAAAAGAAGAAGGTTACCGAATTATTTTGGTAAATTCTAATCCTGCCACGATTATGACAGATCCAGATCTAGCTGATGCAACTTATATAGAGCCCATTACTCCTGAAATAGTTGCCAAAATTATTGCTCACGAGCGTCCCGATGCCCTTTTGCCCACTATGGGAGGACAAACAGCCCTCAATACTGCTTTATCATTAAAGCGTATGGGTATTCTAGACCGCTATCATGTTGAAATGATAGGAGCCAATGCTGATGCTATTGATAAAGCTGAAGATCGTGCTTTATTCCGCCAAGCGATGGCAAAAATCGGTTTGGAAACGCCACGCTCTATGTTAGCCAATGCAACAGAACTGAAAGAAGAAAATCGCCAACAACACGCAAAAACGTGTGCTGAACTTAAAGCAAAACTTTCTGGTGCTGCGCTTGACAAAGCACTCGAAGAACTTGAGCGCAACTGGCGACATACCGAAGCTGATCGCAAACAACATTATATCGCTCATGCAACAGCAAAAGCAGTTCAAGCTCTTGATGTTGTTGGGCTTCCAGCTATTATTCGTCCTTCATTCACCCTTGGTGGAACTGGTGGTGGAATCGCTTATAACCGCTCTGAATTCTATGAAATTATTGAACGTGGGCTTGAAGCTTCACCAACAACAGAAGTATTAATTGAAGAAAGTGTTTTAGGGTGGAAAGAATATGAGATGGAAGTTGTTCGTGATAAGAACGACAACTGTATCATCGTTTGTTCTATTGAAAACATTGATCCAATGGGGATTCATACCGGTGATTCGATCACTGTAGCACCTGCTCTCACCTTAACCGATAAAGAATATCAATGTATGCGTAATGCTTCGATTGCTGTTTTGCGAGAAATTGGTGTTGAAACGGGGGGATCCAATGTACAGTTTGCTGTCAATCCTGAAAATGGGCGCCTCATTGTTATTGAAATGAATCCGCGTGTTTCTCGCTCTTCAGCGCTTGCCTCAAAAGCAACGGGGTTTCCCATTGCCAAAGTAGCGGCTAAACTGGCTGTTGGTTATACACTTGATGAATTAAAAAATGATATCACGGGTGGTGCAACACCAGCATCATTTGAACCTTCTATTGACTATATTGTGACAAAAATTCCTCGTTTTGCGTTCGAAAAATTTCCCGGTTCATCACCTGTCCTCACAACTGCGATGAAATCTGTAGGAGAAGTCATGGCAATTGGACGCACTTTTCAAGAATCGTTACAAAAAGCACTCCGTGGACTTGAAACAGGGCTTACGGGTCTTGATGAAATTGTGATTCCAGAGCATGCTGAAGGTGATGAAAAAAGTTCTATACGCTCAGCCATTGCCATACCAAGCCCTGATCGTCTACGCTATATTGCTCAAGCCATGCGCACAGGCTTACCCTTAAATGAGATTCACCAAATTAGCAAAATTGATCCGTGGTTTTTAGAACAAATAGCCTCCATCATTGAAATGGAGCAGCGTATCCGCATTCATGGATTACCCCAAGACGCAGATAATTTACGTATGTTAAAAGCTATGGGCTTTTCAGATGCGCGATTAGCCTCCCTTACAGGGAAAGAACCCGATTATATCGCAGCTTTACGTAAATCACTGAATGTTAAACACGTCTTCAAACGGATTGATACTTGTGCCGCTGAATTTTCTTCTCCTACAGCCTATATGTATTCAACATATGAAGTTCCCTTTGCAGGTGTAGAGCACTCGGAAGCACACGTTTCTGAACGCAAAAAAATTGCTATTTTAGGCGGTGGACCAAACCGCATTGGGCAAGGTATTGAATTTGATTACTGTTGCTGCCACGCTGCTTTTGCACTGCGTGATGCAGGATTTGAAGCGATTATGATTAACTGTAATCCTGAAACAGTTTCAACCGACTATGATACCTCTGATCGCCTTTACTTTGAATCTTTAACAACAGAAGACGTTATCGCTATTTTAGAAGCAGAACAGGAAAAAGGAGATTTGGTTGGAGTCATCGTCCAATTTGGCGGACAAACACCCTTGAAATTGGCAAGCGCTCTAGAAAAACACAATATCCCCATCCTAGGTACTTCACCTGACGCTATCGACTTAGCAGAAGATAGAGACCGCTTTCAAAAACTGTTATTTAAACTTAATTTAACACAACCTCAAAATGGTATTGCCCACTCCATTGAACAAGCACGCCTCATTGCCCACGAACTAGGCTTCCCTTTGGTTGTACGTCCCTCTTATGTTTTAGGAGGACGTGCTATGCAAATTATTCGTGATGAACGTAGCTTACAAAATTATTTACTTGAGAGTGTCCCTGAATTAATTTCAGAAGATATCAAAGTCCGTTATCCTAACGACACAACAGGACAAATCAATATATTGCTTGGTAAAAATCCGCTTCTCTTTGATACCTATTTAATAGAAGCAATTGAAGTAGATGTTGATTGTCTATGTGATGGTAACGAAACACTAATCGTTGGTATTATGGAACATATTGAAGAAGCTGGTATCCACTCTGGTGATTCAGCATGTTCTCTACCAGTCCATACGCTCTCAAATAAAATAGTTACTGAATTAGAGCGCCAAACCAAAGCATTAGCACAAGCACTTCATGTTCGCGGCTTAATGAATGTACAATATGCTATAAAAGATGACACCATTTATGTCTTAGAAGTCAATCCCCGTGCTTCACGTACTGTCCCATTTGTTGCAAAAACGATTGGTCGCCCTATTGCTAAAATGGCTGCACGTATTATGGCAGGAGAAACGCTTCATGATGCTCTTGAAGCTTATGGTGGATTACCTTCTTTGCAAAAAAAACAACATATTGCCGTCAAGGAAGCAGTATTTCCTTTTGCTCGTTTTTCAGGTGTTGATACACTTCTTGGTCCAGAAATGCGCTCAACCGGTGAAGTTATGGGACTTGACTATGAATTTTCGCTTGCTTTTGCTAAAGCCCAACTTGGAGCTGGTGTAAAACTCCCTAAAGAGGGAACTTTGTTCGTTTCTGTAAGGGATGAAGATAAAAAACGCATCTTAAATCCTGTAAAACGTTTAACTGAGCTTGGCTTTTCTGTTGTCGCCACAAGTGGAACACAAAAATTTCTCACCGAACACCACGTTGAAGCAAAAAAAATTAACAAAGTTCTAGAGGGACACCCCCATATTGAAGACGCTATTCGTAATCGCCAAATTCAATTGATTTTTAATACAACTAGCACTGCCAGTGCCATCTCAGACTCAAAATCATTACGTTATGCAGCACTCATGCAAAATGTTCCCTATTATACAACAATAGCTGGAGCCGAAGCCGTCGTAGAAGCGATCAAAGCACTCAAAAAAAGGCACCTTGAGGTACGTTCACTACAAAGTTATTTTAGTTGAATTTTTTTCTACTTAGCAAAATATACACTGTTTTCTTATTTTTTCTTTATATAAAAATTGATTAAGACTTGCTTTTTGTTCTAAAAACTTTTATAGAGGTTTCATCGAATTTTCGGTTACGTGACTTTCTTTCCTGTGCAATCTGCACTTTCGACGAAACTTCTCCCACCTAATTTCGATCTACAACCGTATTGAAGAAATGAAAGCTTCAATGCTCAATATAATTATATATTCTAAGGAGTTTCCTATGTCTACAGGAACAGTTAAGTGGTTTAATACAACAAAAGGTTTCGGATTCATTCAGCCTAGCGATGGTAGTGCAGATGTATTTGTACACATTTCTGCCGTCGAGCGTTCAGGTCTAAACAGTCTTAATGAAGGGCAAAAAATCTCTTATGATGTTCTTCAAGATCGTCGTTCAGGAAAATTTGCCGCTGGTAACCTTGCAGCACTTTAAAGTTTAAATTCTGCAATATTTTATTTAGAAATCTTCGTCTGTAAAGACGAAGATTTTTTTATTTTGTATAAAGCATTATTTTACCTTGTTAAAATAAAAGACTGCTTATCTCCTTTGCACAATTTATCAAACCTCTCTTATACTTCCTCAAAAACTTTCATAAAATCTACGAAGAGATTATCTTGTAAAATATCTCAAAAAAGAAGAATATAAAGCCCGTGTAAGAGTATTTTGGAAGTTTTTTATTGCATACAATATAATCTCTTATAGAATATCCTTAAAGCAATAACCATTTGTTGATATAATATAAGGATTTAAAATTATGGCTTTTATTGCCGACAAACTGTCTCGTATCAAACCTTCTGCAACAATTGCTGCTTCTCAAAAGGCCCGCCATTTAAAAGCATTAGGGCGCAATGTTATTGCTTTAAGTGCTGGAGAGCCAGACTTTGATACCCCAGACAACATCAAAAACGCGGCTATTGAAGCTATTCGAAGGGGAGAAACAAAATACCCTCCCATATCAGGAATTCCAGAATTGCGCCAAGCAATTTCTGCAAAGTTTAAAAGAGAAAATAATCTTCTTTACCAACCAGAACAAATTATTGTTGGTACCGGTGGAAAACAAATTCTCTTTAATGCATTCATGGCAACTTTGAATAAAGGAGATGAGGTCATCATTCCATCCCCTTATTGGGTTAGTTATCCAGAAATGGTCGCACTCAACGATGGTACGCCTGTCTTTTTAGAAACAAAAGCCGAATTTTCTTATAAACTCCAACCACAAGAGCTAGAAGCTGCCATTACCCCCAAAACCAAATGGTTCATCTTTAACTCTCCTTCAAATCCATCAGGTGCCGCTTATACACATAATGAATTGAAAAAACTTACAGATGTTTTAGTAAAATATCCTCATGTTTATATCCTTTCCGATGATATATATGAACATCTCACATATGAGGGTTTTACCTTTGTGACTCCAGCTCAAGTAGAACCAGCGCTTTATGAGCGTACACTCACAATGAATGGTGTTTCTAAAGCCTATGCGATGACGGGATGGAGAATCGGTTATGCAGGCGGACCACAAGAATTAATTAAAGCCATGGATACCATTCAAGGACAGCAAACATCTGGAACAAGTGTCATTTCACAATGGGCTGCGGTTGAAGCACTCAACGGGCCACAAGACTTTATTGCTAAAAATAAAAGTATTTTTCAAGCACGCCGTGATCTCGTTGTCTCCATGCTAAATCAAGCTCCTGGCATTCACTGTCCAACGCCTGAGGGTGCTTTTTATGTTTATCCTTCTTGCACTGGACTTATTGGAAAGAAAACACCCAATGGTCAACGTATTACGAATGATGAAGACTTTGCCATAGCGCTTCTAGAAACAGAAGCTGTTGCTGTCGTCCAAGGATCTGCTTTTGGACTTGGATCAACTTTTCGTATTTCTTATGCAACATCAGAAGAATTACTTGAAAAAGCTTGTATACGTATACAGCGTTTTTGCAACAGTTTAATTTAAAATTTTTAATATCATCTCTTGTGATTGTTTTTTGCCGAATGTTAGTATATCCGAGAAAATATCTGAAACTGTGTCATGGTCTAAATCTATCGATTCAGCAAAAATATCTATGAATAAACACAAAAATAGATGCTGTAGATAAAGATCAAAAAAATTTAGCTATCAAATAAATGAATCGGTCTATTATCATAAGAGATGACAAGCCTATTCTACTTTCTCCATTCAATTTATAACTCTAAAAAAGACCGAGCACTTTTAAACACAATTGCCCTTATAATCAAAGGCCCTTACAATAAAATCTCTTCTATTTCTCAGCTTCTTCTTCGTCCTAAAACGAAGAAGAAGCCACCTCCCATCGTTGTGTAAGCAATCCAGTTTCCTTTAAGTTCTATTTAATAACTACTTGATTTACTTCATAGGCTTTATGAACAAGACCTGCCTTAAATATTCACCTCACATTCTAATAAAAAGCACTTCATGTATAAGGTTTTAAATATTTTATATCACACCCCTAAAAGACAGACTTTTACAGTACAATAGAATATCCCCTCTCAAACTCCTCATTGAATTTTAGTATTCTTAAAAAAATTGTTGGATATCCACCAGTTTCGAAATTTTTTCTTTATCATCTTCCCATATATTGCAATTTCTAGGGACTCTTTCAAAAATTTAAAAAAAAAAGCCGGACATATGTCCGGCAAATTTGGAAAATCCTCAGAGATAAAATCAATCTGATAGATCTTCGTAAGGGAACACTCAAGAAAACGAAACTGGGAGGCAACATAATCAAGAGATAGTATTCTATGTCATTTTATAAGGAAAAGCACAATAAAGACTTAAGCGTATCTGCTATGCAATAAACACATAGCTTTAAATTTGTCTCCATCATGTACCACTCTCTTTAATTAAATAGTAAAAATGTTAACTACACCATCACACGATTGTCCATTTTTCAATATATAATAACCCTCACGGTTGCTAGTATTCATAAAAAACATTTATCCCTCTTTTCAAAAATATTTACCCGTACGGACTCCCTCCACTTTTAATGTGCAACAAATAATTTTAATTGATTCAATATAGGCAAATTTGAAACGAAAGAATATTACGGGAGTCTCAAGTTGCAAAACAGCTAATTATTCCTTATAAATTAAGATATTAATATTAAAAAGACCACTGGCGAGCTTTTAAAAAAATATAATCTCGAAAAGCATTTAACCTTGCCAAATTCTTTAAATTATAAGGATAACAAAAAAAAGTATCAAAAGAAGGAATATCAACCATATCAGGAAAAAGACGCACTAAATGCTCATCATTATTGACGATATAATCAGGAAGCACAGCAATCCCAAGATCACGCATAAGCGCATTCTTTATTGAGATGATATTGTTGATTTGTAAAACTGAAACGCGCAATGATCCATCACTTCTACCAGCCTTTTCCAACCAATTTAAACCAGACAAATAAGGTGGAACAGGTTCACCGAACGAAATAATACGATGCTCATCGAGATCAGACAATTTTTCCGGCTTTCCATAATTTGCAATATACTTTTCCGAAGCATAGACATGCATATGAATTGTAAAGAGTTTTCTTTGTATAAGATCAGGTTGTTTGGGTTGATGTAAGCGAACAGCACAATCCGCATGACACATTGTCAAATCAAGCTCTTCATCGGAAAGCAAAAGCTGAACCTGCATATCAGGATAAAGACTAAGAAATTCTGGCATACGCTCTGCAATCCACCCTGCCCCCATTCCAAAGGTCGAGGTCACACGCAAGTGCCCCGTTGGTTTTGCATAGCTTTCACTTAATTGCAAACGCACACTTTCAAGCTTCATCAAAACATCATGAGCTGTACGATAAAGAGTTTCTCCCTGTTCTGTAAGAATCAAACCACGCGCATGACGTTGAAATAAGGATACCCCAACCTCTTGTTCTAAAGCCGAAACCTGTCGTGAAACGGCTGATTGAGATAAATGAAGTTTTTGAGCAGCATGCGTAAAAGATCCCGCTTCTGCTGCAGCGTGAAAAACCCTTAACTTATCCCAATCCAACGGTGGCGCCACAATTAATTCTACCTCTATATTCTCTATGTTCTCAATGAATGACTAACGCCTGGGTATATCCAAAAACCGTTCTGCTTCCAACGCTGCCATACATCCTCTTCCCGCAGCTGTTACAGCTTGGCGGAATGTTTCATCTGTCACATCCCCAGCAGCAAAAACACCAGCAATGCTTGTTGCTGTTGAGTCGGGTGCTGTCCATAAATAGCCGCCTCGTTTTTGTTTCAGCTGTCCTTCAAACAGAGAAACAGCAGGATCATGCCCAATGGCAATAAATATGCCCTCTGCATTCACTTTCATCTCGTGACCTGTCTTAACATTTTTCAGACGTGCCCCTGTTACAACAGCGCCCATTGAATCTTGAGCTGGCAGCCCCACAATTTCTTCAACCACATGATCCCAAAGAACACGCACATTATTACAAGCCAGCAACCTATCTTGTAAAATTTTTTCTGCCCGAAACTGCCCCCGCCTGTGAACCACGCTTACACTTTTAGCCAAATGCGATAAATAAAGTGCTTCTTCAACAGCCGTATTTCCTCCTCCCACGACAATAACGTCCTTATCACGATAAAAAAAGCCATCACATGTAGCACAAGCGGAAACACCTCCGCCCATAAAGGTCTGTTCACTTTCTAAACCAAGCCAGCGCGCTTGAGCTCCTGTTGCAATAATCAGTGCATCACAAGAATATTGTGTTCCTGAATCCCCATATAAGACAAAAGGATACTTCAACAAATCAGCCTTTATAATTGTATCATAGACAATTTTTGTCCCCATATTCTCAGCTTGTTTTGCCATTTGTTCCATCAACCATGGTCCTTGAATGGGATCTGCAAAACCTGGATAATTCTCAACATCAGTTGTAATTGTTAATTGTCCACCCTGCTGCAAGCCCGTCACCAAAACCGGCTTAAGCATTGCTCTTGCTGCATAGACCGCCGCTGTATAACCAGCCGGACCTGAGCCAATAATTAGCAGACGAATATGCGATTGTACCATTAAATCCCCTTCACTTTATTATAAATTAATTATTCTATAAATGATAACGGAATGCAGCCTTTTAAAAAAATATTTTTCAAGAGCCCTAATTATGTTATGTATACTTCTTTTCAAGTTTTATGAAAAGGTCTGATTACTAATTCATCAAGGCACGCTAATGTTAAGAATTAATCCTTATCCTATAAAGAGAAAAATGTAACTTCTTATGAGCACAAAACCATAATAAAAAGAGATACAAAGATAGGGAACGATCATTTTTCAATTTATTATCAATGTCTGTGCACGTTTTGCCTTAATCATGGGAGGAGCAATGCTTTTGCCAATTTTTGTGGATTTGCACGACAACAATCGTAATTGGATAAGCTTTCTCTATTCTTGTGCCATAACCACCATGTTAGCAACGCTGATTCTTTTAGCAACTAAGGGAGCTACTTGTCGCTTTTCAGCACGGCTTGGCTTTATGCTCACTGTTTGTCTTTGGCTTACAGGAAGCATCGTAGGTGCCTTACCTCTTTATCTTTCTCCTCTTCCCATTTCTCTAGCAGGAGCCATTTTTGAATCTGTTTCTGGAATTACAACAACAGGCTCCACAGTCCTTTCTGATCTTGATAATTTATCGCGAAGTATTTTATTATGGCGTTCTCTTATATGCTGGATTGGGGGCATTGGTTTTATCGGTTTAGCCCTCTTAATTTTGCCTTCACTGCGTGTGGGTGGCGTGCGACTTTTTCATATGGAATCATCTGATAAATCTGAAAAAATATTGCCTCGCATCAACCAAATTGCTAACGGAATTATCATCGCTTATGTTGGGTTAACATTGGCTTGTATGCTTTCTTATTTTGCTGCAGGCATGAATTTATTTGATGCCATTAACCATGCAATGAGTACAGTAGCAACAGCTGGTTTTTCAACGCATGATGCTTCTTTTGGCTATTTTTCTGATACACCAGCCATCTTAATTATTTCAACAATCTTCATGTTGCTTTCTGCTTTACCTTTCGTACTTTATGTTAAATTAGTCCTTCCTGGACACTCCAAACGCTTCCTTGACCCACAAGTGATTGTTTTTCTCCATATCGTTCTCCTTTTTAGCTTTGCTTTAGCGGCATGGCTACGGTTTTATGATCATCGCGCGTTCCACTTGATTTTCCTTGATGTCATTTTTCACCTTTCATCCATTATTAGCACCACAGGTTATAGCGCTGAAGATTATCAACTTTGGGGACCGTTTGCGCTTGGAATTTTCTTCATTGTTTCTTTTACAGGCGGATGTGCTGGTTCTACTTCTGGTGGCATGAAAATCAATCGCCTTATTATTCTTTGGCGTATTACACAAACAAATATACAAAAACTTCTTTCTCCTAATGTTGTCGTAAAAGCTCGCTATGATCACTCAAATATATCAAACGATGTTGCTCAAGCCGTTTTATTTTTTGTATGTCTTTATATGTTCTGCCTTGTTATCGGCACTGCACTTTTGCTTACAACCGGTCTTGACTTTACCTCTGCCTTTACAGGTGTCTTAACCGCACTTTCAAATGTTGGTCCAGGCTTTGGAGATATCATTGGCCCTGCAGGTAATTTCTCTACAATCAATGATAATGCTTTATGGATTTTAAGTTTTCTAATGTTAGCTGGACGCCTTGAAATCATAACAATATTCGTCCTTTTTATTCCCGCTTTCTGGCGTGAACAATTTTAATGCATAACACTTTATTTTACCAAAATAAAAGGTATGAACAATATGCGTAATAATATTCAACCTTCACTCAATCGACCGAAAATTTTCTGAAATTTCAATCAAATTATCATATAGATGATTATACAAGTTAACATAAAAATAATTCGGCAAGAACAATCAAGTACCAAGAGCTTTCACATTCATAACATATAACTCTTTACTCTATTAAGCCCTTTTATCGTTAAAAATGGACACATAAAACATTCTTTTTTTTATGAATAATTTCTAATGCAAAAAATATGAATATTTGCTAATAAAAATGTTTTTTCTCTTTAATAGAACAACATCTTTATGGAAAATAGAATGCATTCTATTACAAATTTACAAGCTTGTTAAAAAACATCTCACAATACTCATCTTATTCATTTCACAACAATTCTTATGAAAGGTATAAGATATAATTGGTCCCATCATTTTTACTTAAATAATAAAGTGCATACCGAAACCACAACATAAGATACAATTAGCACCATCATATTATTTTTCTGCTGTTAATGTTGCAACAGACTGCATTTCAGACAATTTATAAGAAATCTCTTTACACCTTTCTTAAATAGTTTTTATCCGCCACATGCTCTCTTCCAATTGTGACGTGCAAGAAGATAGCTCTCATTGTTAATATCAACAGATTTTACATGAGAAAATCTTACGGTACTCAAAGCTCTTATTCAAATTGAAAAGGTAAATTATCTATAAAAATCATATATATATATATATATATTGATCTTAAATCCATCTTATTATGAATTTATTGAAAATATGTACGACTATTTTATCCATGGAGATACCATCATTATCTTTTTAAGACAAGAAAACGTTTTTTTTTTTGCTATCTATTTAAGTCTTACAAAACGAACAATATCAGCACGACCCCGTATAAGATAGTGCATAAATCCCCAGACTTGAGTTAAAGCATTATTTTCTTATTCTAAAATATCAATGAATAAAAGTAGCTTTCTTCTCTCCTAGTATGCTTTATCATAAACTACATATCGCTCTCAAGCGTATACATTTTTAATATTTTATCCAAAATTTTGAGAACTTTTTATAGCGTGCTACTAAAGACAATATAAATTTTGTAAAATAACATTTATATCATTGAGCTGTTTTCTTAATGACTATGAAAAACCTTTAAGAAAAATACTTTTATCATTCCTCAAAAAGATTTTTGATATAATAATCAAAGTGTTTTTTCTGCAAACAGTTCTTTGTAAACACTTTCAATCTTGCTTGCCTCTTTTTCCAAAGGAAAGTGAGTACGAACATGGGTTAAAGCTTTCTTTCCGGCTGCCAATGTTTTTTCTACATCAGCAAAATAAGGTTCAATTGCTGCTGTTAAAGCCGCTCCATCTCCTGCTTGAACAACCGTTCCTGTTCCCTCGACCACCAATTCTTTAAAAATTCCTACATCACTCGCCACTACAGCCGTCTGTGATGCCATTGCCTCCAATGGTGTCAGACCAAAACCTTCCAAACGAGACGGAGTTACATAAAGTGATAAACGGCGATACCACACAGGTATATCAAGCCTTTCACCAAGAAAAATAATGCGGTCGTTTAAACCAGCTTCAGCAATCTTCTGTCGTAATTTCTTTTCAAAACCATAATGCTGTTCTGTAGTCCGACCAGCGATAAGTGCTGTCCATTCGGGATAGTCAGGCAATAATGCCATCATCGCGTCCACAAACAAATCAGTACCCTTTAAATAGCGCACGCGCCCAAAACATCCTACCGCATATTTTCCTGGCACCCCAGTTGCTGGAAAGTAATCATCAGGAATTTTGGGGGGTGAAAAACGCCTAATATCCACTCCATGCATAATAACCTTATGAGGCACTTCTAGATAGGTTCCCGTACATACACTAGTAGCGATAACTTTATCCATACGACGAAGCAACCATTTGGTAAAAGGCTTGTGTTCGCGTCGAGATGCCGAAGTAAAGATGAGTTTAAGCTTCATTCGCAAAACATCGCGTAAAAACACCCCGCAAAGCATCTCAATATTGCGTCGTGCATGCCAAATACGAAATGGCTTCCCTTTCGGACTTTTCCAAAGTCCGAAAAGGTCCTTAAAGGCAAGTGTCGGTAAAGTTCGTGGTAAACCAAACCCCAAAGTGGATATACGCACACCCTGTTCGCGTTGCAGTGGAATAAGCTGAATAATCGTAGATGTTACTCCCGACAAACGCCTTTTAAAGTGAGGCGCAATAATTTCAGTTTCGTCCAAAGATACACGCATAATAATCCATATGTTATTTAGATGTACTGAACCTTAATGATCTCGTAATTATGCGCACCACCTGGTGCATTCACCTCAATCACATCACCTTCTTGCTTGCCAATAAGTGCACGTGCGATAGGCGAAGAAATAGAGATTTTACCAACCTTTACATCAGCTTCTTGATCTCCTACGATCTGATACACTTTTTTTTCTTCAGTATCCTCATCCAAGAGTTTAATGGTTGCGCCAAATTTTATTTTGTCACCTGAAAGACGCGAGACATCTATCACTTCTGCTCGTGCGATATAATCTTCAAGCTCATTTATACGCCCCTCATTAAGACTTTGTGCTTCTTTAGCTGCATGATACTCAGCATTTTCAGATAAATCACCATGCGCACGCGCCTCAGAAATTGCTTCAATAATTCGCGGACGCTCCTGTTGTTGACGCCAACGCAACTCTTCTTTAAGACTCTCAAAACCAGCTGTAGTCATCGGAACTTTTTCCATAATCCGTCCCTTTCTATTACACGGAAGGTTTAATAAAAATACAAAAAACGGCTTCCAAAATTACTTTTGGAATCCGAAAACTACGATCTTTTTTATTATATAGTACAGTATCGCTGTTTTCCATATAAAAATAAATAAAGGAAACAAAACATGCACAAATAGTGATTAAAACATCTCATTTTGGTGTTTAAAACGTTAAACTTCACTCTTCTCTTTAAAGTGTCCTAAAGAAGAAAGAATTGTATTTTTTTCTGTTTTATCATAATCTAGTAAAAGAAATTATATAGAATATGAAGAGAGAAGGATAGAAAATCTCTAAAGAAATTCTTTACAGAAAAATGAAAAAAATCGTCATTTTTTTTATGTTTGGCTCTTTCTTTTTAGCCACAACAATATCAGAGGCAGCAGATGCTTTTGTTACGAGAAATCTTAATTTTAGAACAGGTCCCAGCACTCAATATGCACTTTGCGGCTTAATCTCTGCTGGAGAATTAGTTTTTGTTAAAAACTGTGAAGGAAATTGGTGCCATATCCGATATAACACTCAAATAGGTTGGGTGTCATCTCGTTATCTTTCATTTAAAGATGGAAATGATCTTTATCACACATATACAATGTCTTTAATGCCCAAACGTACCGATTATTCTCCATAACAGCTATAATAACTTATGCCCTCTTGAATATCATCATGGCAAAAATGCAATAGTGTTCACGAACAACCACAAATATGCTCCTTCCAAAGAAATACTTCGAAGAATTTGTCTCATAAAAAACTTGATCAATATCCTAATGAAAGCTCTAATAAACCAAAATAAATCTGTTCAATAACGTTTTGCTGTTGTCGTAATAAATTTGTAAAAATTAGTATTTTCTTTAAAATCACCAGCACTTTTCTATCAAAGGATACAACAATGAAAAATGGTGTTACTGCAACAGTAGAAGCTCTTTCTGCTCTTATTGCTTCAGGTAATCCTCTTTTTAAGAATGGTGCATTATGGACACCTCACCGCCCCATTCGTCCTGAAAAATCTGAAGGTGGTATTCCATTTCAACTCGAAACATCTTTTAAACCAGCGGGAGATCAACCTCAAGCCATTAAAACTCTGGTCGAGGGAATTCAAAAAAATGAACGTACACAAGTGCTTTTGGGTGTTACCGGCTCAGGGAAAACCTATACAATGGCCAATATCATTGAAAAAACACAGCGTCCAGCTTTAATATTAGCTCCCAATAAAACTCTAGCAGCGCAGCTTTATGGGGAATTTAAAAGTTTTTTTCCCCATAATGCCGTCGAATATTTTGTTTCCTATTATGACTATTATCAACCAGAAGCCTATGTTGCACGCTCAGACACTTATATTGAAAAGGAATCCTCAATTAATGAACAAATCGACCGTATGCGCCATGCTGCAACACGCGCTGTCTTAGAGCGTGATGATGTTATTATCGTCGCATCTGTCTCCTGCATCTACGGAATTGGTTCCGTAGAAACCTATACGGCCATGACCTTCGAAATAGAAAAAGGGGACAAACTCAATCAACGAAAACTCTTGGCTGATTTAGTCTCTCAACAGTATTATCGACAAGATATCAACTTCGTTCGTGGTTCCTTTCGTGTACGAGGGGATACAATCGAAATTTTCCCTGCCCACCTCGAAGATCGTGCTTGGCGTATTTCGCTCTTTGGCGATGAAGTGGAAACAATTACGGAATTTGATCCTCTCACCGGACAAAAAACAGGCGATCTTCAATCAATTAAAATTTATGCCAACTCACACTACGTAATACCACGCCCAACACTTAACCAAGCGATGAAATCTATCAAAATGGAACTCGTTCAACGCCTCGATGAGTTGAACGAAGCTGGACGTCTTTTAGAAGCACAACGTTTAGAACAACGTACAGTTTTTGATTTGGAAATGTTGGAAACCACCGGTTCATGTCCGGGAATTGAAAATTATTCACGTTATTTAACAGGACGAAATCCCGGTGAACCACCCCCAACTTTATTCGAATATATTCCACTCAATTCTCTTGTTTTTATCGATGAAAGCCATGTAACCATTCCCCAAATTGGTGGTATGTACCGAGGTGATTTTCGCAGAAAAGCAACCTTAGCAGAATATGGTTTTCGCCTCCCTTCTTGTATGGATAACCGTCCTTTGCGCTTTGAAGAATGGGATGCTATGCGCCCACAAACGATTGCTGTCTCCGCAACACCTGGACGGTGGGAAATAGAACAATCTCACGGTACTTTTGCAGAACAAGTTATTCGCCCCACAGGGCTTGTTGACCCACCAACAGAGGTTCGTCCAGCCAAAAATCAAGTCGATGATGTTGTGAATGAAATTCGTAAAACAATTCAAAAAGGCTACCGCACACTAGTGACCGTCCTAACCAAGCGTATGGCCGAAGATTTAACGGAATATCTCCACGAACAAGGTATTCGTGTACGCTATATGCATTCCGACATTGATACATTAGAACGCATTGAAATTCTACGCGATCTTCGGCTTGGCACCTTTGATGTCCTCATCGGTATCAACTTGCTCCGAGAAGGCTTAGATATTCCAGAATGTGGTTTTGTTGCCATTCTAGATGCCGATAAAGAGGGCTTTTTGCGCTCTGAAACTTCCCTCATACAAACAATCGGACGTGCTGCACGTAACGTAGATGGCCGTGTTATCCTCTATGCAGATACGATCACTGGTTCCATAAAACGAGCCTTACAGGAGACACAAAGACGTCGACAAAAACAAATAGCCTATAATGAAGAACACCATATCACACCGAAAAGTATCAAAAAAAATATCGGAGATATTCTCAATTCAGGTTATGAAAACAACCATATTCGTACAAATATCCCTGATGTCATCGAGAAAAAAAATATGGTTGGCAACAATTTAGCATCTCATATTAAACACCTCGAAAAATTAATGCATGAAGCAGCTGCTGATCTTAATTTTGAAGAAGCAGCACGCCTTCGCGATGAAATCAAACAATTACAAAAGATAGAACTAGAACTCGCGGAGAATCCCTTAACACATCATAGAGAACAATCCCCCCAAAAGCCCGTGTTACAACCAAGTCTTTTCTCCAAACCAGACCTTGCACACATGGGACCAACCATGGACACTGGTATTTTGGAAAATCAAAAAGAAAAATCTCGTAAAAACACCCCTAATCAAGCAACGATAAAACGAAAAAAACGCAATCAATGAAGGAGCAAGAAATTTCACACCGCCAAAACTAATCTTTAGCTCTTCTAAAAAACTGACTATCGATGAAGAGCAAACAGTATTGCCCTAAAAATAGATAACAGCAAATATTAAAAATATTCCAATTTTTCTAAGACAACATAAGAGAGGATATTTTACAAAAAATGCCTAAACTTATTGACTTTTTAAAAAATCTTTCTTGTTCAACTTTATTATAAAAATCTTTAAAACTGTAAAAACTTCTAAAATATAAATAAATGCAGACAAATTTTAAAAAATATCTTCCATGAAACAAAATATTACTACAAATATATTATATTTATACAATTATACTACAATATATAATTTTATATTAATCATAATTATATAGTGATAAAACTATAGGCTTTATTTATAAAATAGTTATTAAATTACATTAAATTAATTGATAGGAACAAATTATTCCCAAATAAATACTTTATACAACATAGTAAAAATCATCTACTACCAATACAATCTTATCAATTAAATACATTAAATTGAAATCAAAATTTTGTCAGTATCTATGATAGCTTTTACTAAATGGCTTATTTATTTGTTTTGTCACAATAAAGTCCCAAATTGTTCAGGCTCTATTCAGTTTGAAACGTGTAGGATGTGAAAAATACGAATTAACACAAGGAGCATCATTATGAAAAAAGTGATCAGGTTAGCGGTATTATCAGCAATGTCAACTGTGACCATTTTGATGCCGCTAAATGCAACGCTTGCGGATATGGCATGGAATCGTAGTGACTCTATCTCGAGAGAAATAGATGATATGATGAGGAAGATGCGTAAAGAAAGAGATGATGCGATAAGGGAAATAAGGAAGAGAGCTGATATTCTGCCTTGCGGTTTTTCTCACTCCCATTGTTCTGATAAAAAACGTGGTTTTTTTTCTGATGATTTCCAAAAGTTTGTTGATGATTTCCACAAGAGTTCTGATGACAACAAGAGAAGATTTAAAGCCAAACATGAAAGGTCTGTAGCCAAACATAGTAAGACGGAACAACAACAACAACAACACCATCATCACCACCACCACCATTATCATCATGTTGAAAACAAAACATATCATTACGTCGAGCGCAAAAAGACAAAACACAGTAATATTCATATAGACAACTCAGGAGATGCTTTAGCGGTGGGCATTCTTGGTCTTGCAACAGGTACAATTCTTGGTACAATTTTAAAAAAACCAGAACAGCCACAAGTGGTTTATCAAATAGTACCACAAAGTCAGGTAATTTATCAAAAAGTTCCGCAAAATCAAGGGGTTTATCAAGTGCAGCAAACGGTGGCATATGAGCCATTCCAGCAATCATTAGAATCTGATTGGCTTAACTATTGCAAGAAAAAATACCGTTCCTTTAACCCTAAAACAGGGACCTTTCGAGACCGTAATGGTTTGGAACACATTTGTTATGCCCCAATAAATTAACTTCTGTTGCGTCCTACTAAAAAAGTTTTAAATGGCAAAAAAAACGCTTCAAAGCGTTTTTTTTGTTTTCTCATATATTAAAATCTTGAAGAAAAGGATTATTTTGGCGCTCATAGCCTATACTACTTTTGGGACCATGCCCACAGATAAAACAAACATCATCGCCTAAGGGTAAAACTTTTTCTCGAAGGGATTTCATCAATTTTTCATAAGAACAGAAGGGGAAGTCCGTACGTCCAATAGAACCACGAAAGAGAACAACACCCAAGAAGGCTAAGCGCTCTTTCTCATTGAAATAAATAACATGACCAAGGAAATGCCCCAGTGTATGCAAAACCCTAAACTCATGTCCAGCAAAATACACACACTCACCATCTTCTAACTATATCGAACAACGCACCACGATGCTTTCGGGTGTAAGCCATGATTTAAGAACCATTCTCACCCGTTTTAAACTTCAGCAAGCGTTAGCAAATACTGACTTTGATATCAAGCCGCTTGAACAAGATGTGAGCGACACGCAAAACATGTTAGAAGATTACCTTGCTTTTGCCCGTAGTGAAGAAAGTGAGTGTGTTAAAACTTTTGATTTAAATGCTCTTATGCAAAAATTCTCTACCGATGCACATCTTCACAAACGCCAATTTTCCTACACCATTGAAAGCCCTACACAAATACAAGCACGTCCACGTGCCTTCACGCGTCTCATCAGCAATATTGTGTCAAATGCATTTTGTCATGCCAATACTGTCAAACTAACAGCCATATCCCAACAAGAATGTTTCCCATATATCAAAAAAAGTTCCCGCAATATATTATATTTATACAGTTATAATATGATATCGAACTCAATATTTAGCCTCACAAGAGAGTGGTCAAACAGGACTGTATTCAATCACACAAATAAGGTTCTATCTTAGCACCATAAGCCTATAATAAAAACGATAACTTTTGTTCATACACCTATTGTTCAATTCATATTGTATCAAGCAATAAAAAATTACTCATCAATAAATAATTTATAACCAATAGTAAAAAATCTGGTGCTCTAAATACAAGCTGCTTAATTAATCTTAAGAAGAGTACATTAATTGAAATCAAAATTCTGTCATGATTTTATTTTATTGTATTGATAATATTTTTAACTAAATGAATTTTTATTTTTTTGTCACAATAAAGTCCAAAATTGTTCAGTCTCTATTCAGTTTGAAACGTGTAGGATGTGAAAAATACGAATTGACACAAGGAGCATCATTATGAAAAAACTCTTCAGATTAGCGGTATTATCAGCAATGTCTACTGCAACCGTTTTGATGCCATTAAATCCAACGCTTGCAGATATGGCATGGTATCATAACTATGACATGAGAAGGGAGGCTGGTTTACCGTCTCACAATTTTAGCTCCCATTTTTCTCATAGTGAACATCACTCTTTTGATAACCCCCACACGCGTCATTATGTTAGCCATAAATGGGGAGCACAACAACACCATCATGTTGAACACAAGACATATCATTATGTCGAGCGCAAAAAGACAAAACACAGTAGTATTAATATAAATAACTCAGGAGAAGCTTTAGCAATGGGCATTCTTGCTCTTGCAGCAGGTGCACTTCTCGGCAAAATTTTTAAAAAATCAGAACAGCCACAAGTTGTTTATCAAACCGCACCACAGCATCAAATTGTATATCAACAGGTTCCACAAGAACAGATAATTTATGAAGCTCCGCAAACGGTGGAATATGAGCCAGTACAACAATCATTAGAATCTGATTGGCTTAACTATTGCAAGAAAAAATACCGTTCTTTCAACCCTAAAACAGGAACTTTCCGAGACCGTAATGGTTTGGAACACGTTTGTTATGCCCCAATAAATTAACTTCTGTTCTGCCCTACTAAAAAGTCTTAAATGGCAAAAAAAACGCTTCAAAGCGTTTTTTATTTGCTCATATATTAAAATCTTGAAGAAAAGGATTATTTTGGCGCTCATAGCCTATGCTACTTTTGGGACCATGCCCACAGATAAAACAAACATCATCGCCTAAGGGTAAAACTTTTTCTCGAAGAGATTGCATCAATTTTTCATAAGAACAGAAGGGGAAGTCCGTACGTCCAATAGAACCACGAAAGAGAACATCACCCAAGAGGGCTAAGCGCTCTTTTTCATTGAAATAAATAACATGACCAGGGGAATGTCCTGGGGTGTGAAAAACCTTAAACACATGTCCAGCAAAATGAACGCACTCACCATCTTCTAACCATTGGTCAGGAATACAGATGCAAGCATCAGTGATGCCATAATTTTTTGCGCTTTCGCTCACGGCATCCATCACAGGCTTATCATCGCGATGTGAACCGATAATTTTTACATTAAGCGCTTCTTTCACTTGCATTGCTGCTCCTACATGATCAAAATGACCATGTGTTATCCAAATAGCCTCAACGATAACACCATTCTTTTCGATTACGTCTTGAATTCGTGGCCAATCACCACCAGGATCAACGAGAACCCCCGTTTTACATTCACTATCAAAAAGCAAAGTGCAATTTTGTTGGAATGTCGTAACTGGAATAATATGTATATTAAGACTACCCATAATATCCTTTTCAAAAATAACTTTTTTAAATTTATAAATAAAACTTTCTTTCCTTTAAGGTAAAGGTGCTGCTCGACAGCTTTATACAACTTATGTAAACTTGCATTTTGTGTAAACTAAATTTTTATCAAGGTTTTTTTAAGAATGAGCAATCACGTTCAAGTTTTGTGTGACGATGCCCCTCACCTTCTTGTGATTGATGACGATACACGTATTCGCAATCTTTTATTTCAGTTTCTCATTAAAAATGGATTTCGTGTTTCAGTTTCAGCTAATGCGAATGAAGCAAGACGACTGTTAGTAAGTTTAGATTTTGATCTTCTTATTGTTGATGTCATGATGCCTGGCGAAAACGGTATTGATCTCACTCATTCACTCCGCCAAACAAAAGATGTCCCTATCTTTATGTTAACAGCTTTATCAGAAATAGACAATCGTATCCGTGGATTAGAAGCAGGGGCAGATGATTATCTGGCTAAGCCGTTTGACCCTCGTGAACTTCTCCTTCGCATCAACGCCATTTTACGACGTGGTTTTCCCCCTCACCAACCTAAAATTGAGCAAATAGTTTTTGGTCCTTATATATTTTCAATTTCACGACGCGAACTCAAAAAAGGAGGAGAAATTATTAAATTAACAGATAAAGAACAAGAAATGATGGTCATGTTTGCCGAAAATGCAGGCGATACAATTCCGCGCCATAAATTCGCGACCGATGACAGCAATATAAGTGAACGTGCCATTGATGTGCAGATCAACCGCCTTCGTCGTAAGATCGAAAAAAACCCAGCACTGCCTATATGGCTCCAAACCGTGCGAGGAATAGGGTATAAACTCTCTATTGAATAGGCACAAGAATGATCAAACCTTTAAGATTTTTTCTTCGATGGTTAACGAAAAAAATGCCTAAACGGCTTTATGCTCGCTCTTTGATCATTATCATTGCTCCCATGGTGCTTCTGCAAACGGTGATTGCTTATGTCTTTATGGAACGCCATTGGCAAATGGTAACGGAGCGTCTTTCAACGGCTGTCGTGCATGATATTTCAGCCATTATTGATATTCTTGAAACATATCCCCAACAAGATAACTATGAAGATATCAAGCGTATTGCACAACAACGTATGGGATTAAATATTTCTATTCTATCTCCTACCTCCTTACCCCCTCCAGGACCTAAGCCATTTTTTGCAATTCTTGACTATTTTTTAAGTGAAGAAATCACCCGCCAAATTAACCGTCCCTTCTGGATCGATACCGTAGGAGATTCTGATCTTGTTGAAATCCGTATCCACCTTGGTCACAACATTTTACGCGTCTTTGCTCCACGCAGCCAAGCCTATGCTTCCAATACTGCTATTTTTTTAAGCTGGATGGTAGGAACAGCTCTTGTTTTATTGCTGATAGCAATTTACTTTTTACGCAATCAAATCAAACCGATTCAACAATTGGCTGAAGCAGCAGAAAGCTTTGGACGCGGTCGTCCTTTACCAAAAGGATTTCAACCACAAGGAGCTGATGAAGTCCGACGTGCAGGCATCGCTTTTTTACGCATGCGTGAACGTATTGAACGCCAAATTGAACAACGTACCATGATGCTCTCAGGAGTAAGTCATGATTTAAGAACCATTCTTACACGCTTTAAACTTCAGCTGGCATTAGTAAATACTGACTTTGATATTAAACCGCTTGAGCAAGATGTAAGTGACATGCAAAATATGTTAGAAGATTATCTTGCTTTTGCTCGTGGTGAAGGAAGTGAAAGTGTCAAGACTTTTGATTTAAATGCTCTTATGCAAAAATTCTCCACCGATGCTCGTCTTCACAAACGTCAATTTTCTTACACTATTGAAGGTCCTACAGAAATACAAGTACGTCCCCGTGCTTTTACACGCTTGGTCAGCAATCTTGTATCAAATGCATTTTGTTACGGCACGACCGTTAAACTAACCGCTAACTCTCAACAAGAATCTTTTATATTAATAATCGATGATAATGGACCTGGAATTCATAAAAATATGCGCACAGAAGTTTTTAAGCCATTCTTTCGACTTGATAAAGCGCGAAATCAAGATGCAAGTGGAACAGGACTTGGTCTTTCTATTGCTCAAGACATAGCACGCAGCCATGGTGGCAATATACAATTAGATGAGAGCCCACTCGGGGGAGTGCGCGCTATTCTTGATGTCCCCCTATGAGCAATATTTCCGCAAACCGTCTGTAAAAATAACAGACTGTATATTTTAGGCATTCCCTACAGTTTCAAACAAAGTGTACTGTAGTGCCTTGTAAGCACTTTCTCCCGACAAAGCAACCATCTGAAATGCAACATAATGGCTTTCACAGGCTTTAAGTGCATGTATCAACAATGTTTCAACCTGTATATGAGATGGATGCATCCCACCAGCCAAAAGAAGACCTTGTCGATAAATAACTGAATTATTCCTTTGCCAGTAATCAAAATGTCCCAACAACAACTTTTCATTAATTGCTAGCAATAAGCGCTGTATTTCAGCTGTTCGAGCATTTTTAATAGAGAGATCAAACGAACAAGCTAAATGAAGTGCTTCATGCTCTTCCATCCATGAAAAAGCAAGACGATAGTTTGCGCGTTTTCCTTCCACACAAACGCTAATTTCATCTTGTGCATCCCGCTCAAACGACCAATCATATTCACAGGCAATCTGTTCGATAAAGTCAACAGGGTGCTCTTTTCTTTCTGTGGCGCAAAATGCAAGCCTCATCACAATCCTCAATCATCTTAAAACATTGTCAACAGAATATAAACCGTCTCAACTGTAACAATATTTTGCTACAATCAGAACCTTTACACCAAACAAATACACATAAAAACATCGACAGTACACAAACACCCAGAACACAATCGCGCTGTTTAGGGCAACCTGATAGTCATAAAACGAATCATCAAGTCTTTTCAGTGTATTGATACAATTTCATAGCGCCAGCCCCCCTGATTCAAAAAAATGTACTTTACCCAAAAAAAAATCAAAAATAAACAAATGCTCCGCTCTAACAGACTCAAGATTAAGCATTTTTTAGTTTCACGCATCATATTGAAAAATTGGGGATATTTTTTTGAAGATTCTTTTTTTTAAACTATTTTACTTTTTTGTGTCTGCGTTTTTTTTTAATCATCTTTTTTTAAATCATCAAGGCGTCTTTTCAAATCAGCGTTATCAGCATGGATTTTCAGCACCATCTCCTTAAAAGTCTCAAACTCTTCGCGAGAAACAAGATCAAGTTTGTTTGCTATCTTTTCAGCCTGCACACGAAAAGCTGTTCCAGCTTCACGTCGTATGCCTTGCGCAACGTCAGCAGCATCCGTTGCTAATTTTGCTAATTCATCAAGAATACGATTTGATCCATTACGCATAACCTTTTTCCTTAAATTTTAATTATTGACGCACGCATTATAGCGTATTCTCATAACATTTAGATACTGTAATTTGTTCCTTTTACTCTATATTTTACATACTGTGCAGATTTTTCATAATGATTTTGTTTAAGATTTTTTAATATTCCTTTTATCACCATATTTTTTACCGCGATAAATCAGTGGAAATCTATCTCCCTTTCTGACTAGCCTCCCTACTGACTTGACCATTGTGTATTCATCTGTCATTTCTGACCATCAGAGTCACTTCATATTCATCTCGTATAATGTAAGATGCTTAACTCATGAACAATTTGTCTTGTCCAACCATTGCTTTTCCGTCTTTTCTTGATCCTGTTATTATCCAGCTAGGTCCCATAACACTTCATTGGTATGGACTTGGTTACGTGCTGGGTATTCTTTTTGCTTGGTGGTATGCGCAAAAATTATTAAAAAAAACATCTCTATGGTATAGAAACTATCCTCCTATGGATAAAGAAAAAATCGGAGATTTTGTTGTCTGGTCTGCCATAAGTGTTGTTGTCGGAGGGCGTTTAGGACAAGTTCTTGTATGGGATCCCATTTACTATTTTAACCATCCAAGTGCTATTATTGCCGTATGGGATGGGGGAATGTCCTTTCATGGCGGACTTATTGGTATTATCATTGCTATGATCTGGTTTGCCCGTAAAAATCGTATTAACATACGAGCCATGTTTGATATCATTGCTGCAGGTGCTCCTATTGGTATCGGCATTGTACGAATCTGCAACTTCATTAACCAAGAATTATGGGGTAATATTACTACACGTCCTTGGGCTGTTTGTTTTCCTCTCGATCCTTACTATTTACCGCGCCATCCAAGCCAGCTTTACGAAGCATTTATGGAAGGATTTCTTCTCTTCATCATCCTGTGTCTTCTTATTTTTGGGTTCAAAGCATTAAAACGTCCCGGTACTGTATCAGGAACATTTATTATAGGCTACGCAGTAACACGCAGCATTTCTGAAATTTACCGTGCGCCTCAAGAAGATCCAGAATGGTTTTCGACTCTTTTCCATTCTACTGGTTTTACCTATGGCATGGCTTTATCTCTTCCCATGCTTCTTGTAGGGTTTTATCTTCTTCTCCACGCCTTTAAATATAAACCGACAGAAAATGGCCAATCTCAAAGAAAAAATTAAAGAAATTATTGTCCTTAATGGACCAATCACTGTTAGCCAATATATGACGTTGGCACTCACCGATCCCCAATTTGGTTATTATCACACACAAACCCCTTTTGGACATGCTGGTGATTTCATTACAGCACCTGAAATAAGCCAATTATTTGGAGAGATGATTGGCATTTGGACTCTTGCAAGCTGGAAAGCTCAAGGGTGCCCTCACCCTTTTATTCTCGCTGAAATAGGTCCAGGACGAGGAACTTTGATGGATGACATTTTGCGAACTATCCAAAAGCTCTCTCAAACGGCATTTAATGCTGCTGAAATTTTTCTGATCGAAATAAGCAAAAAACTTGCAAAAGAACAAAAAAAGCGCCTTTTCTCTTATCAAAAACAAATCCATAGCATTGAAAATTTTAATCAAATTCCTTCAAATCCTCTCTTCCTCATTGCTAATGAATTTCTCGATACACTCCCTATCAACCAATATATTAAAGTCAATGGAGAATGGAAAGAGCGCCGCATTACAGTCAATCAAAATGGAGATTTCATCTTTATTGCTGCCCCGCATAAACTTCCCTCTTCTTGTCTACAAACCTATTGTTCTAAAGTGCCTGACGGAACAATTTTTGAACATGCCCCCTTACGGCATCAATTCATGCAACAAATCAGCCACCATTTAGTGCAAGTGACAGGTTCTGCTTTACTTATCGACTATGGTGCTTGTGAGCTTGCCTTTGGCGATACCTTGCAAGCACTCTCAAAACATAGATTTCGTGATGTTTTTGATGCCCCTGGTGAACATGATTTAACATCCCATGTTGATTTTTCTTTTTTAAAAAACATAGCTCTTGAACAGGGCTGTTTTGCTGAAATCTTAGAGCAAGGAGAATTTCTTTTTAAAATGGGGCTACTGGAGCGCGCAAACCAGCTTGGAGTTGGCAAAAGTGCTCCTTTGCAAGACAAAATCCGCCAAGACATCGAACGGCTCGCTAGTCCAGATCAGATGGGAAAATTATTTAAAGTTTTACATTTCAGTGATAAAAATATCTCCATACCTCCCCAATTTTAATGATCGGCGCTTTTGTCAATAAGCACATCATTATCTGAAATATTCATTGACAAATATGAACATCTCCATCCTCACTTTAAATAATCTCCATAAGGAACTTTTATGAAATCTATCCCTCATCCCATTCTTGCAAAAAATCTTTCTACTTTACACCCCCATGGAATAAAACATGGATTTTTTACACGTCAAGGTGGTGTTTCAAAAAATCTTTATCATAGTCTTAATGTTGGGAAAGGTTCAAATGATCAACTTGAATATATTGTACAGAATCGTCTTTTGATTGCCAATTATTTTTCTATTGAAGCGCAAAATTTAGTCACAGTTAATCAAATACACTCCTGTAACGTTGTCGTAGCTCATCAAGCAACTATCGGTGCACCTCCTCAAGCTGATGCTCTGGTTACAACCACCCCAGAACTCGTTATTGGGGTTCTTACAGCAGATTGCGGACCCATTCTGTTTGCTGATCCACAAGCTAGAGTCATCGCTGCAACTCATGCTGGCTGGCGTGGAAGCTTAAATGGAATTATCGAGAAAACAATTGCTGTTATGGAAAAACAAGGAGCCAAAAGACAATCAATAACAGCAGTCCTTGGACCTTGTATTGGCCCTTATCACTATGAAGTAACAAATGAATTTTACGACCAATTTATTGATTACCACAGCAAATACCAAAAATATTTTTTAAAAACAGACAAAATAAATCGCTTTTATTTTAATCTATGGGCATTTATTATAAACCAACTCAAAGAAGCAGGTGTTAATGCTTCTTGTGTAGAGCTTTGTACCTATCAAGATGAACAGCGTTTTTTCTCCTGTCGCCGTGCAATACACCGCAACGAACCCGATTACGGACGGCAAATTTCTGCTATTATGCTGAAAAACAAAAGATGAGCCCCTTTTATGCTTGAGAACAATACCAAAACTGCAAAACTAAACTTTTTACCCAAATGGAAAAATAAACCCCATTGTACTTTGCTTTTTTCACGAAATTATCTACCAGCCCATAAAATATGATAGCCTTCGCTATGATCATTTTCAATGTTTGGTTATAATGATTGAAGGCAAGATGATACTTCTTTTTATTACTCCCCTTCATTCATCTTAAATATGAAGCATTCCCCATATTGAAAGTATTTTTATAAAGTAATAACCAAAAAGCTTAATCAATATGTATTTCTTTGCCGCATGGAGAAAAAACTTTGCTCTAAAAGTAATAAACTTTTGGAAAAAGAGAAAACATACTGCATAGCTCTTTAATAATAATCGATAAAATTGTAAGGCTTTTGTAATTGTTCTCTTGCAATTTAATAAAAAGAAATTAAAAACCGTGTCGCATTCCCACCATGATGATTCAGAGGTTCTACTATGAAACTTTTCTGCGGAAATTCTAATCCACGCCTAGCTGAAGATGTTGCAAATTATTTGAACATCCCCTTAGGCAAAGCAACTGTAAAGCGCTTTGCTGATCAAGAAATTTTCGTAGAACTGCATGAAAATGTACGTGGACAAGATGTTTTTGTTTTGCAATCTACATCCTATCCTGCAAATGATCATTTGATGGAATTACTCATCATGATTGATGCCCTTCGTCGTTCTTCTGCGCGTCGTATTACAGCTGTTATCCCCTATTTTGGCTATGCCCGCCAAGATAGAAAACCAGGACCGCGGACTCCTATTTCTGCAAAACTTGTTGCCAACCTAATTACGGAAGCAGGGGCCCATCGTGTTTTAACATTGGACCTTCATGCAGGACAAATTCAAGGTTTTTTTGATATCCCTACAGATAATCTCTATGCTGTTCCTGTCATTTCTCGCGATGTCAAAGTGCATTATTCTCTTGAAAATGTTATCGTTGTTTCACCTGATGTGGGTGGTGTGGTTCGCGCTCGCGCGCTCGCCAAGCGCTTGAACAGTTTGCTCGCTATTGTGGATAAACGTCGCGAAAGCCCTGGTGAATCAGAAGTTATGAATATCATTGGAGATGTATCGGGAAAAGATTGCCTTCTGCTTGATGATATTGTTGATTCAGGTGGAACTTTATGCAATGCAGCAAGTGCTCTGCTTAAACATGGTGCCAATAGTGTCACGGCTTATATCACGCACGGTGTTCTTTCTGGTAATGCAATCGAACGAATTGCCAATTCAGAGATGAAAGAATTGGTTATTACAGATTCAATTATGCCAACACAAGCTATTAAGAAAACCCATAATATTCGTGTTTTGCCCATTGCCGACCTTATTGGAGAAGCAATAGCAAGGACAGCAGCAGAACAATCGGTTTCCAGCTTATTTGGTTAAAGTGGTTCCTTGGGGTCTCCCGGTGCTGTTTCAACACCAAGATCAGGAAATGCAACAATACGTTGACCACTAAAATGCGTATGAATAACAATAAGTCCACGCTCTTCAAAGTAGGTTAAAAGTCGGCGTGCACGGCTTAAAGAATGAGTTCCATAAAGACGTGCTAAAAATGCATCAGATGGACATGGCTTTCCCCCTAATGCGGCCTGTGCCACATTCAAGAAGACTCCTTGAACATCTTCTTCCAAACTTTCTGATATCTGCAAAATATGTTTCCAATGTTCACTGACAGCCGTTTGTTCATCAACAAAAGCCTGAGCAATAGCCAATTTACGCCGAAATTGTGAAAGATTAAAAGGAACCTTTGACATACCATGGATACGGCAACGAACTGAAAAATCTTGATAAAGCACCGCTGTTGAACGATAAAAAGCCTCAGAATCCTCAAGAATTTCCCGAATAATATGTTCTGCTTGGCCGTCACGCTCAACATCAGAAAGTTCAGGAAATAAACTCAGGTTTTCTTCCAACAGCTCTTGTTTTTTATGCACTACCTCCTCTAACATCTCGTGCATTGATTTTTCCCTCATCGGCTCTCGTGTTTGTTTAAATGGCGTTAAAATTTCCTCTGGTGAAGCAGTAAAAACGAGCTCTTGCACATCATCCCGCTCTGTTGGAAGTGGCATTAATTTAGGACTAGAAGAGCGTGCCAAAGTTTCAACAGAACCGATAATAATTGGTAAGGGACGTCGTGATAAAGCAGGGCCTAAAGCTATAAAATTTCCCCGTTCAAGATCTCTAAACATTTCCGCTTGGCGACGCTCCATTCCCAAAAGATCAGCAGCGCGCACCATATCAATATCTAAAAAAGTCCGCCCTATTAAAAAGTTTGAAGCTTCAGCAGCGACATTTTTGGCAAGCTTAGCCAAACGTTGTGTCGCAATAACACCAGCAAGACCACGTTTACGTCCTCGACACATAAGATTGGTCATAGCGCTCAAAGAAATTTTACGCGCTTCATCAGAAACTTCTCCTGCTGCAGTTGGAGCAAACAATTGCGCTTCATCGACAACGACAAGCATAGGATACCAATAATCACGTTCCACATCAAACAGTGCCCCAAGGAAAGCCCCTACAGCACGCATCTGTTGTTCAGTATCCAAACCTTCAAGATTAAATACCACTGAAACCCGATGTTGTCGAATGCGATGGGCAATACGAGTCAACTCTAATTCACTACGTTGAGCCTCTACAATAACATGACCAAATTTATCTGCCAAAGTTACAAAATCGCCTTCTGGATCAATTACACAATGCTGCACCCACTTAGCACTTTGCTCCAAAAGACGGCGTAAAAGATGTGATTTCCCTGAACCGGAATTACCTTGTACAAGAAGACGTGTCGCCAATAATTCTTCCAAATCAAGAAGTGCTGGCATCGATTTATGCAAAGCACGACTTTCTGACATCTCACCCAAGGCAATCTCAACCTTCATAACATCTCCAGTGTTTGATTTTGAACATATCAGTGCCAGCACATATTGGTTGATTCTCCATCCACACCGCAATTTGTAACATTTCCTCCTTTTTAACGGTAGAAATCATCGATTTTTCCCACAACTCTTGCATCTATGAATAGTTTGAACTATAGAACAAACTTCTGCGTAGACACCCTTGGAGGCAACGTAGAATGGAGTGATCGCTGTTGGTTAGCGCATATCTTCATATCCATGCAAAAACTATTACTGTTTTTGAAGGATCTCCAATCATGTAAAAAGGACTTAAATTATGAGTAAAAGCTACACTCTTAAGGCCGAAAAACGCGAGCGGGTTGGTAAGGGGTCCTCCCGTGAACTTCGCCGCAACGGTCTTATTCCTGCTGTCATTTATGGTGAAAAACAACCACCTTTGGCAATAACAGTTCCCTATAAAGAAATTTTCTACAAAATTCATGCTGGTGGCTTTCGCACCACCATTGCAACGATTATTCTTGACAAGCAAAAAATTATGGTTTTGCCAAAAGATTATCAATTAGATCCCGTGCGTGACTTTCCCCTCCATGTAGACTTTTTGCGCATTTCAGCAAAATCCGTTGTAGAAGTGAATATTCCTGTCCACTTCCTCAATGAAGATACGGCACCTGGACTTAAAAAGGGTGGTGTCCTCAATATTGTTCGGCACGAAATTGAATGTACAGCTCCAGCAAGTGCTATTCCTGAAGCTATTGAAATTGATCTCTCCAGCTACTCTATTGGTGATTCTATTCACATTTCAGCAGTGCAACTGCCAAAAGATGTGACTCCCATCATCCAAGATCGAGACTTTACCATTGCAACCATTGCAGCTCCTGCTGGCATGGATGTCAGCGATGAAACTTCTGAACAAGAAAATGATGAAGAAGACACACAAACTTCATAAAACTCAAAAGGCGGGAATTTTTCCGCCTTAATTTATGAGACATTACCCTTACTCATACTTTGACTGAAGATACACATGTGGCTTATTGCTGGTCTTGGCAATCCTGGTTTACAATATCAAAATAACCGCCATAATATCGGTTTTATGGCTGTTGATGCCATTTATCAGTCCTTCTCTTTTTCTCCATGGTCAAAGAAGTTTCAAGCAGAAATCTCCAATGGTTTCATAAATAATGAGAAAATTTTTCTTATAAAACCACAAACTTTCATGAATCTTTCTGGTCAAGCTATCGGTGAAGCTTTGCGATTTTATAAATTAGATTTAAAGAATTTGATCATCATTTATGATGAACTAGACCTGTCACCGGGGAAAGTTCGTATAAAAATTGGTGGAGGACATAATGGGCATAATGGCATTAAGTCTATTGATGCCCATTGTGGTACTGACTATTGTCGTATACGCATAGGAATTGGTCATCCTGGAAGCAAAGAACTTGTTCATCAACATGTCTTGGGGAATTTTACCAAATCTGATCAAGAATGGTTATCCCCTCTCTTAGAGACAATTGCAAAAAATATCGCTCTCCTTATAAAAGATGATAAATCCCTCTTTATGAATGAAGTTTCACAAACGATAAAACACAATCAGAACCATTAGCTTGCGTGCCCCTGTCGCGTGAAGAATATGAATAAGAACTCTTAAAAAAATCCTCTTATAAACTTTCTCAAAGGCAAAATCTGTTGGCAACGTGAGAAGCTAGAAAATAGAACAGAATACAAGCTTGTATACACCTTTGAAGAAGAAAGGCTTATATTCTCTTTTGAGAGAAAGAGAAGATTGAACAGCAAACACAGCTCTCTCCAATCTTCTCCCCTAAATTAAAAAAAATCATTTGGCTGAATGGTCGACTGTAGCGGATCGTAACCATTTGATTGTTGACTATAAACTGCAGGAATACTCCTATTGTTTTGCAATACCACAACACGCGAACCAATGGGAACACGATCATAAAGATCGATAATATCTTGATTAAGCAAACGGATACACCCACTTGAAATAGCACGCCCAATTGACCACGATTCGTGTGAGCCATGAATACGGAAAAGTGTATCTTTCCCATTTTTGAACAAATAAAGTGCCCGCGCACCTAATGGATTATCGGGCCCTGGTGGCATTCCTTTCCCAAGATGACCATAACGTTCTGGTTCTCGAGCCATCATAGCTGCAGTAGGAGCCCAATTTGGCCACCGACGCTTGCGCTGTATAACCCCCTCACCTTCAAATGCTAGGCCTTCTTTACCGACACCAATCCCATAACGCAAAGCTTTTCCATTTTCACCAATAAGGTAAAGAAAACACTCTTGCGTATCTATAACCAATGTTCCAGGCGCATAAGATGTATAATAAATCACCTCTTGTCGCCAATATTTTGGATCAATTGTCGCAAGATCAACAGCAGGTAACGAATAGGTCTCATTCGTTACAGGACCATACAAAGCCTGTATTTCTGGTGGAATGTATCGAACTTGTTGAAAAGGTACCGATGACATATCTGACTGACGTGTAGCACATCCAGCCAAAGCCAAAAGTGCTGCAATTAAAAAGGCACAACGAGATAACACTCTTCTATTTTCTCCGATTAATTATTTATGCAGATTTGCATACCATGAAAAACTTAGCACAATATTAACATTAATTCGAAGTTTTCTTATCCTTTTAACTAAGGAGAACAATAAGGTAAGAAGAACTAAGGTAAAAAAGTAGATACCTATTACTTTAGACTTTTTTCTCACTTATCGCAAGACCAGGACTATAACTCTTCTGAAAATATGCTATAAAAAGGAAGCTTTATCTTGACCATAAAATTAATAGAAAAGAAAGACTCTCATGGGCTTTAAATGCGGTATTGTCGGATTACCTAATGTCGGGAAATCAACTCTTTTTAATGCATTAACAAAAACAGCCACTGCACAGGCTGCCAATTATCCTTTTTGTACCATTGAACCCAATACCGGAGAAGTTGCTGTTCCAGATTTACGAATGGAAAAAATTGCATCAATCGCTGGTTCAAAAGAAATGATTCCTACACGCATTAACTTCGTCGATATTGCGGGGCTTGTGCGAGGAGCTTCAAAAGGCGAAGGTTTAGGAAACAAGTTTTTAGCCAATATTCGCGAAGTCGATGCGATTGTCCACGTTTTACGCTGTTTTCAAAATGAAGATATTACCCATGTAGAGGGACGTATTGATCCTGTTTGTGATGCGACAACGGTTGAAACCGAACTCATGCTTGCGGATCTTGAAAGTCTTGAGAGACGAATCATACAAATCCGTAAACGAGCAACCGGAAAAGACAAAGAAGCTCTCACAATTTTACCTATTATGGAAAAAGCATTAAACATACTGCAACAGGGAAACCCTGTCCGGTTATTACTCAAAGATATTTCTTCCGATGAACACCACATTCTTAAGAGTTTGAATCTTTTAACCTCCAAGCCTGTACTTTATGTTTGTAATGTAAGCGAAAATGACGCCGCTCGTGGAAATAGCTTTACCCAAACAGTTGAAAAAATGGCAACAGAGCAAAATGCGCAAAGCATTATCATTTCTGCTTCTATCGAAGCGGAAATTACACAACTGAGTGATGCTGAAGCATCAGAATATCTCAATGCGCTAGAACTCTTTGAACCGAGTCTCAATCGCCTCATTCGCGCTGGTTACCATTTACTTGATCTCATTACTTACTTCACCTGTGGGCCTAAGGAAACACGAGCATGGACAATTACGCGTGGTACAAAAGCTCCCCAAGCAGCTGGTGTTATTCATTCAGATTTTGAGCGCGGTTTCATTCGTGCCCAAACCATCAGCTATAATGACTATATTGCTCTGGGTGGAGAAAGCGGTGCAAAGGAAGCAGGAAAAGCCCGCGATGAAGGAAAGGAATACATTGTGCAAGATGGCGATATCATGTTATTTAAACATAATACTTAAATCTTCACTCTGTCTTAATAGTTTATCTTGAAAACTTTGATAATAGCTCCTTGGAATCTTGTCGCAAAAATTCTCAAGAGTTTTTAGAACAAAAAAACTGTTGCTAGCATATGATTGTGATAGCAACAGCTTGATCCATTAAAGAATAGAAATATAAAATTAGCGTGTCCAACGCCCTTCGTATTTAAATGTTGGAGCGTTCTTTAAAGAATCTTTTGTTGCATTTGTAATGAGTTTCCATTTACCATAATCATTTGTCATCTGGATTGTTTCTGGAGAAACGACCACATAACTCTCGCCTATGCCAAGAAAACCACCAACAGCAATAACAAATCCTGCAATATTATTTTCACGCAAAATAATATCTTTTACTTCACCAATATTTTCATCTTCTATATTATATACATTGGCGCCTATAAGACTGGAAGCAACAAAATCCGTTGCTAAAGGTGTCACATAACGCACAGACTTATCTATCCCCACCTGTACAATACCCGTCGAAGAGATCATTTCAGGTTTTGAAGGCACTTCAAAAGACTGAGCATAAGTACTAGAAACCATCAAAATTGACATAAGAGTAGTACATGCAATTTTTTTCATTTTAACATCTCCATTTTTACTTTGCTTTTACTTTATAAAACCTCAATGCATCATAAAAAGATTTGTTCCTTATGCTCTTTATACTCTATACTCTTTTGAGCCTTATCACTTTACCCTTTTCTCTTTATTTCGTCTTTTATTTCTTTCTCTAATTCTTCTTCTAAACGACACCAAATACGATTTTTTAAAATATAAACAAACCCTGCAAAAATGATTAAAAATAAAATAACACGAAAACCGGTTTTTTTACGAATTTCCATATGAGGATCGGCAGCCCACATCAAAAAAGCAGAAACATCGCGCGCATAATGTTCAATGATTTCTGGGGTTCCATCTTCATAAGTAACCATACCATCACTCAAAGGAGGAGCCATAGTTAAAGAATTACCGGCAATAAAATAAGGATTATACCAATAACCATCAGAAACTTTTACCTTCTTCGGCGCTTCCTGATATCCTGTTAAAAGAGCTGTAATATAATCTGGACCAGCCGTATCATAATGAGTCAAAACATCCGTAATTAAAGCAGGAAAAGGCAAAGATACCCCACGTGCACGTGCTATCAATGTCAAATCTGGAGGATAAGCACTATTCAAAATAAATCTTGCTTCTTCTTCATGTGAAAAGGGAGAAGGAAAATAATCCGTTGCAACCCCAGCACGTTTAAAAAATTTTCCTTCTCGATTAGGACCATTGCGCACTTCATATTGCCCCGCCAAAGCTTTGATCTGTTCTTGATCATACCCAAGATCTTTTAAATTGCGAAAAGCCACATATTTTAGCCCATGGCAGCTGGAACAAACTTGTCTATAAACCTTTAATCCGCGCCTCAATTGCGCCTTATCATAAAGCCCAAATGGACCTGAAAAACTCCATTCTTGTTTTTTAGGAACCTGTAAAGGAAAAGAAATAAATCCTTCTTCCTGATCAGAGGCACCACCCGCTAAACTCTGAGCAGAAAAACTCATAGCAACAATAACAACCAGCCCGACAAAAACATTTACCATAGTCTCTTTTTTTTCTGTTTTAAATCTTGCATAATTGAAGAAGGAAGAGAACAATTTTTTTCAAACGCTGGCAAAATCGGCAAAATAACCAAAAAAAATATAAAATAATAAACCGTAGCCAATTGTGTCCATAAAAGAATTTTGTCACTTATTTCTCTTGACCCCAACCAACCAAGAAAAACGACATCAATAACCAACGCCCAAAAGAAAATTTTATAAACAGGTCGATATCTTGCTGAACATATTTTAGAGCGGTCTAACCATGGCACAAAAATTAAAATGCAAATCGAACTGACGAATAAAACAAAGCCAACAAAGTTTGAAGAGAAAATACCAATATCAAAAGTTATAGCACGAAGCATCGCATAAAAAGGCAAAAAATACCATTCTGGAACTACACGAAGAGGTGCCTTTAAAGGATCTGCCACACTATAATTTTCAACCTGCCCCATATAATCGGGCATATAAAACAAAAACCAGGCAAAGAAGATGAGAAAAACAGTAATAGCAAAAATATCTTTGATCAGTGCATAAGGCGAAAATGGAACCGTTTCCTTATCTGACTGTATAGCAAGACCCGTTGGATTTCCTTGCCCAACACAATGGATTGCCCAAATATGAAGCCCCACAAAAAGAAGCAAAACAAATGATAAAACATAATGGAAAACATAAAAACGATTCAACGTTGGTTGTCCTACGACATAACCACCCAGAAGTGTCTCATGCAACCATGACCCCACTAAAGGAATCGTTTTGAAAAGCCCTGCAATCACTGAAGCGGCAGAAATAGACATCATCCCCCAAACAAGCACATAACCAAAAAATGCTATTGCCATCATGATGATATAAATAAAAATACCTGTAACCCATACCATTTCTCGCATATTTTTATAAGAACCATAATAAAGTCCGCGCGCCAAATGGATATAAACAGCAATAAAAAAAAATGAAGAGCCTACACTGTGCCATGGACGAAAAAGCCAACCAAACTGCCCTTCACGCCGAAATCGTTCACTGGTTTCAAAAGCCAAATGAATATCCGGAACATAATGCATAGCCAAGACAATACCAGTCAAGAGCTGTGATAAAAGCATAATGGTTAAAATACCGCCAAATGTGTAAAAGTAATTAAGATTACGCGGAACAGGAAAAATCACAAATGCATTATAAAAAAAACGAGGAAGAGGAAAACGCTTATCAAACCAACGGGCAAGAGCACTTTTAGGACAATAAGGAGGAAACCTTATCATGATTTTATCCTATTTTGAGCAAAGTATCAGAAAGAAATTGGTAAGGTGGAATAGTCAAATTATAGTTAGCTGGACCTGACCGCACTCTTCCAGCAGTATCATAAACAGACCCATGACAGGGGCACAACCATCCTCCAAATTTACCCGATTGCCCAAGTGTTACACAGCCTAGATGCGTACAAAGATTAATAACAATAAGCCAATTTTCACGTCCTTTACCTGCTGAACGCGCAAAATCTGTTGCTTCCTTTTCACCTTCAAGATTAGGATTGCGCGCTTGACGATCTTTTAGAAGTCTCAATTCAGTAGCGCGCGCATCAGCAATTTCTTTTGCCGTACGATTTCGAATAACAACAGGCTGTCCTCGCCACTTTACCGTTACTGACATCCCCTCTTCAATACCAGAAAGATCAACCTCAACAGAGGAAGATGCCAAAACAGCTTCATCTGGACGCAACTGACGGATAAAAGGCCACACAACCGCTCCCATTCCAACTGCTCCTGCAACAGCTGTTACCAAAAACAGAAAATCCCGCCTCGTTTGCTCACCCATGGCCTTAACTTAAAGAGACACTTTGCTAAAACATTCTTTTACCATACCCTCTCCCATTGTACAATGCTTGATCACTCCGTTACCTCAACCATAAAAACATCCCCGTAAAAAACTCCTGCCATTTGTATGGTTTATACAAAAAACTGTTTTATAATGATAATTCATCGTTTTACAGAGTGAATGAAATCCCTAAACACCGTAAGGTTTTTTCATTTCAAACCTATTCATATTAATCAATCAAAATTACTCCCCCGCCCGTGAAAATCAGACATAGCATGTAAATAAACACTTCTAAAGAAAGAAACATAGTCTTGTTATGACCATATCTCAGCAAACAAGTTGAGCTTATCGGTTATTTCTTTAACACATTTACAGCATCTCTCCCTCCCTCAATTCCAACTGGTTGCATGAGTATTTTTTTCGCTTCTGTTTTTGCATAAAAAGCATATTTTGTTGATTTTAATTAAAATGGATGATCCAACCTCATTAAATATCCCACTTTTCAACATAATGAGCCAATCCATTCATGGATCGCTCAATAAAATGAAGTCCCGAATAGGGAGCTTCTCTCTTATCCCAAACAGATCTGTATACATAACTTTTTCCCTGAAATTTAAAGGGTATAAAAATTAACCGTAAAAAACATGTATTTCTCAAAGCATATTTTTCGAATAAATTGTGGTATTTCTTTACAAAGTCGAAAGAAAAATCATATTACAGAGAACATGACACTTCATATAGCTCTTTTCCAACCTGATATTGCTGGTAATACTGGAACGATTTTACGTCTTAGCGCTTGCTTTGGTTTACATGTGCACATTATTGAACCTGCAGGCTTTAATCTGTCGGATCGTAATCTCAAACGCGCAGGATTGGATTATCTCGAATATGCGTCCTTAGAACGACACATTGATTGGCAACATTTTATAAGCTCCATGAAACACTTTAACCGCCGCCTGTTGCTTTTAAGTACAAAAGCAAAAACATGCTATACGCAGATATGCTATCAAAGAAATGATGTTTTACTTTTTGGTCGGGAATCAGCTGGAGTTCCCGATTATGTTCATGAAACGGCCGATTACACACTGAAAATTCCCATGCAACCACAGGCACGCTCTCTCAATCTCGCCATGAGCGTGGCTATAACAACAGGAGAAGCATTGCGCCAAATTGGTTATTATGAAAGAAAATGTATTTTATAAAAATATAAATTATCACGAAAAACAATAATACAACATATAAAGAACAGTTAGAGCGTATAATGCCTATCATTTTCAAACAATTAAGTGCTTGTAAAATAAACATTTCTTAGTACCCATCACATCCATTTCATATCACCTCATATCACCACCTATGAATGATTAAATACTCCTCATAGTAAAAATCCAGTGAACATCCCCCTCTTTATGGTCATACAAGGTGCAAACCGCTACCACTATTCTCTTTATTCGTTCTCATTTTCGAGAATCCTTATCTTTGAGATGATTCATAAGAGACATTTTTCCTCTCTGTAATCATTTTTCCTCACTTGTGACGTGTAAGGCAATAACTTTGATTGATGTAATATGAACAGGTTTGAAATAACCTTACAATATTGTGGACTCTTCTTTCACATGAATAATGATTATTATAAATTAATATGTTGACTTAAAAAATATAAAAAACAATGGGTTTATAAACAGAAATATTATAAATCAATTTTTTCTAATAGTGCATGACGATCCATTAAAAATCCGCTTTCAATCCATATCATTTCTAGCTCTTTAAGCTTTTTTCCTAAAAGTATACCTTTCGTAAAACCTTTTTTTATTAAATCGTTACCATTAATAGGAAAAGTTGGAATTTGCCATTTTTTGGCAAATTGATAAAGCTTGACATAACCCTCTGCTTTTTGCAAAGCATCACTTTTTTCCAGATGATCAAGATGTGATGCAGCGACAGACAACGATAATTGATCTAAAACTGGCTGTCGTCCATGAAAATAAATCAGTTTTTGCACAAAATGATCAGAACAGTTTTGGTTTATTATTTCTAACTCTGCCCATTCTTTTAATCGCGTTGTTTCCTTAAGAGAAAAACGCAAGCGCTGTGCCATTTCATGAAGACGCATGGGATCAGGAGGAAGAAGGCTTTCTAGCCGTAACAATGGATCAACTTTCCAACCAAGATCCTGTTCTGTCTTCACCAATGCGTGAATTGCATCAATACCCCATCGTTCTGTTTCAGGAAAAATGAGTGCCAAAATTCTGCTTTGTCGCATCCATAAAAGAGCACGCGTTGGATCAAACGCCGCAAGAAGCTTTTTCATTTCTGCCCAAATACGTTCAGAAGAAAGTTTTTTTAAACCGTGTTTTAAACGAACACATGCCTTCAATCCTTGCACATCAGGTCGCCCTGCTCCATACCACGCAAAAAAGCGAAAAAACCGTAAAATACGCAAATAATCTTCGCCAATACGATCTTCTGCAACCCCAATAAAACGAACTGTTCGGCTAGCAATATCACTCAAACCTCCCACATCATCATAAAGGTTGCCAGCAGCATCACAATAAAGCGCATTTATCGTAAAATCTCGCCGTTCAGCATCTTTTTTCCAATCACGACCAAATGCCACTTTTGCATGACGACCATCTGTTTCAATATCGCAGCGAAGCGTTGTAACCTCATAAGAACATGAATGAGCAACTACTGTTATTGTACCAAAAGCAATCCCTGTAGGAATAGCTTTAAATCCTGCTTCTTCTACACGTGCAATAACCTGTTGCGGCAAACAGGTTGTTGCAATATCAATATCACTAATAGGCTGCCCTAGCAGTTGATTGCGCACTGCTCCCCCTACAATACGCGCCTCTTCCCCCTCCACAGACAAAACACGAAGAAGTGTTTGGATATCACTTTGTTGTAACCACGCAACCTGTTTGAAGTTCTGTCTTATATTCACCCTTTAACCTTTCAAAAAAGTTGTCTTCATTGCTTTAAAAAACTCTCTTCATAAAACAAATTTTTTAAGACATCCCTTATAAAGCACGTCTATTCTTCCAAAGAAACTTTTCTCTTCTATACGAATATGAAAAAAAACGGCATATGATACTTCATTTCTTCTCATTTTCTGTTACAAACAATAAGATATCCATTATCATGCAGAGAAAATTACCATTTTTGCGACAAACGCCTTAAGGAAGAAATATGAGTCAACATGATCCATCATCCAATTCTATAAAAAAGGTCAATATCAATCATGAAGCTCAAGTCATTATTGATGATATTGATACGGCACACAAAGAATTGGATATTTTACAAAAAGAAATTGACAAAGTTATTTTTGGGCAAAATCAGGTAATCGAATATGCTTTAATCGCTATTTTTGCTGGTGGTCACGCCCTTCTTGTCGGTGCTCCAGGACTTGCAAAAACACGTCTTGTTGAAACATTGGGAACAGTCTTAGGGCTTGATGAAAAACGCATCCAATTCACTCCTGACTTAATGCCATCGGATATTATTGGTTCTGAAATTATGGATTCCGATAAAGACGGTAAACGTTCTTTTCGATACATTCAAGGTCCTATTTTTACGCAACTTCTCATGGCCGATGAAATCAATCGTGCTTCCCCACGGACACAGTCAGCCCTTTTACAAGCTATGCAAGAATATCATGTTACTGTTGCAGGTAACCGTTATGATTTGCCACAACCTTTTCATGTTCTTGCAACGCAAAATCCTCTCGAACAAGAAGGGACCTATCCACTTCCTGAAGCACAACTGGATCGCTTTTTGATGCAAATCGATATTGACTATCCTGACCTCACAACAGAGCGACGGATTATTTTAGAAACAACAAAAGAAAAAAAATCAAATGCAAAACCAATTTTATCCGGCAAAAAATTGCAAAAAATTCAAAATATCGTTCGCAAAATGCCTCTTTCAGAAAGTGTGATCGAAGCTATTTTAAAAATTGTCCGCTCATCTCGCCCTCATAAAGACAATAGCCTTGCTAATACTTATGTTTCTTGGGGACCTGGTCCACGGGCATCACAAGCCCTTTCACTTTGTGTTCGCGCCCGTGCTCTTTATTATGGACGCTTAGCCCCTTCACTTGATGATGTTGAAGCATTGGCCTATCCTGTATTACAACACCGCATGGCTCTTAATTTTTCTGCCCGTGCTGAAGATATAACCGTAAAAGATATTATTAATAACCTTGTGAAAGATGCTCTTTGAATGGCTCTTGGCAAAAAAGTTTTACAAAAGCCTCCATTGTCGCTGGCAAATGAACTGCATAAGGATACTGGCAAAATGCCATATTTCCTTTTACAAGCGCGTCATATCGCTAATACATTGATAACCGGATGGCATAGACAACGTAAAAGCGGTAATGGGGAAAACTTTTGGCAATTTCGTCCCTATATGGAAGGAGAATCCATTAGCCGCATTGACTGGCGTCGCTCAGCGCGTGATGAAAATACATATCTCCGTGAACATGAATGGCAAATGACACAAACCGTTTGGCTTTGTCCTGATCAGAGCGCATCAATGCATTACTGTTCGCGCTTTTCTAAAATCTCTAAAGGTAATCATGCCATTATTCTTACCCTTACCTTGGCATCCCTTCTTGCACGCAGTGGCGAACATATTGCTATTCCTAACTTAATGTCCCCCACAATGACATCCAATGTCGTAGAACGAATAGCCTTTGCTTTAGAAAATCATTCCGATGAAAATTTATTTCCGGATTTTTCAACGATTACACGCTTTTCACATGTCGTTATAATGAGTGATTTTCTCGATTATCCTGAAAAAATCATCCAACATTTAACCGTTTTAACTACAAAACAGGTGACAGCTCATTTAATTGAAATCTCTGATCCCGCAGAAGAAAGCTTTCCCTACACAGGTCACACAGAATTTTTGGATCCCGAAACGAAAGAGAAACATGTTTCCACTAAAGCAGAAGATCTTCGTAAGAGCTATTGTAAACTATATCACGCAAGGCGACAAGAATTGGTAAATTTTTGCGCACGCCAAGGATGGTCTTATCACGTTAGTACAACAGATCAACCTTTAACAGAGACCATTTTTCATCTTGCAAATACAATGAGCGACTCTCCATTGCAAAAAAGGAGGGCACTTTGAGTTTTGCTGCTCCCTTTCTGTTACTAGGGCTTTTGTTCCTACCGGTCATTTGGTGGCTGTTGCGGATAACTCCTCCATCTCCGCGTAAAGAGCTTTTTCCCCCTTTTCGCTTCTTACCCAAACCAACTCATCAACAAGAAACAGCAAAACATACACCTTGGTGGTTGCTCTTGTTGCGTTTAACCATAGCGGCACTTGTTATCATAGCTCTAGCACGCCCCACTTGGAATCAAAAACCAATAAGCTTTTCCGGATCTCAACCCCTTGCACTCATTATTGATAATGGTTGGGTTTCTGTAAAAGAATGGAAACAGCGCATCTCTATCGCTGAAATGCTCCTTGCACAGGCAGAAAAACAGCAAAAAAATATTTATCTTGTTGCAACGGCTGAAAATAATATCTCCAATATAGAGCCCCAACCAGCCAAGATTATAAAACAGCATTTAATGCATTTGCAACCGCGTCCTTGGCCTGTCAACCGTGTGCATGCCTTCAAAAAACTCAGCGAAAGAACCAAAGGAAAACCTCTTGATATTGCTTATTTAAGTGATGGATTACAAACAAATGAAGATGAGCAAGCTTTTGCTCTTCTTGAAGAATTAAAACCTAGAAACTTCTTGTGGTATTTGACTGATATTTCCGATTTAACCGGCATAACATCCATAGAAAATAATAATGGAAACATGGGCGCGCGTATTATCCGCTCAACAACACACAGTAATACTCCCGCTATACTCAGCCTTTACGATTCAAATAATCAACTTCTCGGTCAATTTACGAACAAGTTCTCTGAAGGAGAAACAACAGCACTTGTTCCTTTTAATGTACCACTTGAACTACGCAATGATATCGCTTGGATAAAAATAAACAATCAAAACCATGCTGCTGCAACCTTCTTGGTAGATAGCCATAACAGGATAAGCCGTGTTGCTCTTCTCTCACCCGATACCAATGAAATGGCACAGCCTTTACTTGCTCCATTTTATTACATTATCAAAGCCTTACAAGGTCATACACAGCTTATAACAGCCGGTGGAAGAGAACTTTCAACGGATATTGATCATTTGCTTAAACAAAATCCATCTGTTTTGATTATGGGTGACATTGTTAACATACCCCCAAAAGCAGAAAAAAAACTTTCTGATTTTGTGAATAAAGGGGGAACACTCATCCGCTTTGCAGGAGAAAAACTCAGTAGCGCAGAACATTACGATAACCTTCTTCCGATACCACTGCGCCCAGGTCAACGTTCCCTTGGAAGTATTATGTCTTGGACAAAACCACAAAAGCTTGCCCCTTTTGCAAAAAATAGCTTTTTCTTTGGTCTTCCCTTTCCAGGAGATGTTACTGTCTCGCGCCAAATCCTCGCAGAACCAACCCCAGATCTTTTTGAAAAAACGTGGCTTAGCCTTTCGGATGGAACTCCTCTTGTTACCGCAGCAAAACGTGGTAAAGGAACCCTCATTCTCATTCATGTTGCTCCTGACCCAACATGGTCTAACCTTCCTCTTTCTGGCTTTTTTGCACAAATGCTGCAAAAATTAATCACATTAGGTTCTAACGAAAACACAAACCTAACACACAGAGAAAAAAGAACAGTGATACAAAACCCTTGGCGAACTATAGCCATTGACGGACAATTACAAGTACCACCCTCTGATGTTGTTCCTTTGATCTTTGACTCTCAAAATCCACCCCATCCTTCCTACCATACTCCCCCAGGACTTTATGGTGCCAAAAACAATTTTTATGCACTCAATCTCTTAACTCATTCGTCGCACTTGATGAAACAATCATCATTGCCAACTTCTCTTAATAAAAGCCCTTTATCTTACGATACAAAAGAAAAAAATCTTATCGGTCCACTTTTAGGATTAGCCATCTTATTATTCGCCTTTGACAATTTTCTCATTTTATGGATGGGAGATATTTTTTCTTTCATGAAACGGCGTAATATGTTTCTCGTCCCCTTTATAAGTCTTATTGCCTTGTTTTCATATGATCCAACTCTTCATGCACAAACGAAAGAAAATCATCATGATAGTGTACAAGCTGCTGGCGCAACACATCTTGCCTATGTTATAACCAATAATCATGAAATTGATACAACGAGTAAAAGTGGTCTAGAAGCGTTAAGTCAATTTATCGCAGAGCGCACAATGCTTACCCTTGGCTCTGTTACAGCACTTGATCTCGATAAAGATGAACTCTCTTTTTATCCTCTTATTTACTGGCCAATTGATGTTAAGAGTCCTATACCAACCCCCAAAAGCCTTGAAAAAATAAATAACTTTATGAAACATGGGGGAACAATTTTATTTGACACGCGCGATCAGATAAAGAGCAATCTTAATCTTGAAGGAGACGCTACTCCAGAAACGCAAAGATTACGAGATATCTTAAAAGAGTTAAATATTCCATCCATTGAGCCAGCATCAACAGATCATGTTGTTGCACGTTCTTTTTATATTATGCCAGATTTTCCTGGTCTCTACCGTGGTTCACCTTTATGGGTTGAATCCTCATCAACAAACAAAAAAAATAAAAACTCTCTTGCCAACGGCGATAACGTAAGCTCCCTTCTCATCACCGCAAATAACTTTGCTGGGGCTTGGGCACTCGATGAAAAAGGGGCATGGAAATATCCCCTTGTTCCCAATGATCCAATGCAACGTCTATGGGCATTTCGTGCAGGTTTAAATATTGTCCTTTATGTGCTTACAGGAAACTATAAAGCGGATCAAGTGCATGTTCCAGCACTCTTGGAACGCTTTAAAAGAGAAAGAAGGCAATGATATCATTTTTCACTTTTCAGCCTTTTTTACCACTCTTTTGGATTCTGCTCTTAAGCGGAATATCGATTCTTTTTGTCGTTGTTGGTCTTGTTACGCAACGGCAAGGTTCTTTATTTCGTCTGATGGCATTAAGCGCCCTTATCCTTGCTTTGCTCAATCCAATGATCATAAAAGAACAGCGCGAACCACTGAAAAGCACAGTAGGCATTGTCATTGACCGCAGCAAAAGCCAATCATTTGGAACACGTACAAATGATAGTGATGAAGCGCGCAGGCAATTAGTCGAAACACTGGCGCATTATCCACAATTTGAACCACGCTTTATTGAAGCTGGGAAACTTGCTGATAATCAATATGCACCCTCAACGAATTTGTTTGAAGCTTTAACACAAGCATTATCTGATGTACCGTTCTCTCGTTATGCAGGAACCATTTTTATCACCGATGGACAAGTGCATGACATCCCTGACCTATCAGATCTTCATCATGAAGCACCTCTCAATGCCCTGATTACAGGATACTCAGATGAATTTGATCGCCAAATCAAGTTTATTTCTCCTCCACGCTTTGCCCTTGTCAACAAACCACAAACGCTCTCCATTTTGGTAGAAGATAAAGGCCCCGCCAAAAAAACAATATCAGAGAAAGCAAATATTACACTAAGCGTCAATGGACAAGACATTGGCCATTATTCTGTAACTCCTGGCGTGATTTTTCAAACTGAAATTACCCTTCCTCATGCTGAAAAAAATATTATCCAAGTTATAACTGATCCACACAAAGGTGAACTAAGCTTGGAAAACAACCGCGCCATAACAATTATTGAAGGAATCAGAGAAAATTTACGCGTTCTTCTTATTTCAGGTGCTCCTTATAATGGAGAACGGACATGGCGAGACCTTTTGAAAGGTGACTCCAATATTGATCTTGTTCACTTTACTATTTTGCGTCCCCCCACCAAAGCAGATAATACGCCCTCAAGCCAATTATCCTTAGTGGTCTTTCCCACAAGAAAACTCTTTGTTGAAGAAATTAATAACTTTGATCTCATCATCCTTGATGGCTACCAGCACTCTACTGTTCTCCCCTTAATCTATTATGATTATATCGCCCAATATGTACAAAAGGGGGGTGCATTGTTGATGGTAACAGGACCTGAATTTACCCAAAAAAACTCACTTGCGAAAACACCTTTAATAAGCATTCTACCGGCATTGCCCAATGGAACTATTATTGAAAAACCTTTTCGCCCCACATTAACCAAAGAAGGTGAGCGCCATCCTGTCACAAGGGGTCTTGCAACACTTAACCTTCCCGCTTCTCAATGGGGGCAATGGTTGCGACAAATTGCTATTCAAAACATAAATAACGGAATCGCCCTCATGAAAGGAGCGGATGAACAACCACTTTTACTTCTCTCCCATGTTGATAAAGGACGTGTGGGCATGTTGCTTTCTGATGAAAGTTGGCTTTGGGCACGAGGTTTCGAAGGCGGTGGTCCTTATGCTGCTCTTTATCGTCGTATTGCCCATTGGCTCATGAAAGAACCAGAACTTGAGGAAGAAAAATTAAGTGCGACCAGCAGCCATCATCATTTAACAATTCGCCGCCAAACTCTAAAAGACCATCCAGAACCCGCTGAAATAATCTTTCCCTCTGGAAAAAAAGAAAATATTACTCTGACCAAAGAGAAAGAAGGCCTTTTTACTGCAACTGTGACCACTGATGAGACAGGAATTTTTAACATTAAAAATGGCGGTTTAACAATACTTTCTTCTGTAGGGATGCTCGATAATCTTGAGTTGTTTGACTTGATTTCAACACAAGAAAAACTAGCCCCCATTATTAAGCACACTGGTGGCTACATCGGACGTTTACACCCTGAAGGAAAAGAAAACATTCATCTTCCTCCATTTAAGCTGATTCAATCAAAAACAAGTCCGTCCTCTTCCCCAGCACATTCAATTGTTCTGAAAGAAGCAACAGAAACCCGTTTAATCAATACCTTTTATTTTTCGATATTTTCTGGTTTTTTTGCACTGCTTGCTTGCCTTTTACTGTTGAGCAGCATGTGGTATTATGAAGGCCGTTAAAAAGTCTGAGATTTCGTATAATAGTTTTAAAATTCAGCTTATCTTTTTACGTATTTACTTGTCTTTTGTAATTAGATAACGTATTGATTTATAACTCAAAATACAGTGGAATTCTCCTTATTTCCAATATCCTCATATTAAAACAATAAAAAACATTCTCTTGCGTATTATTAGAAGGGATGCTGTATGGATAGAAACCATTGAAGAAAAGAGTGAAATACCTCTTATGAATCCTCTTAAAGCAAAGCAAGGATTTTCATAAAATTGGGGGAAAATAGTATGATGTTTTTTATTTGCACCTTGTATTAAGTGTAGAGATGGTAGTGTACAGTAAGCCCTATATAGTTCACAGAAGCTTTCCATTATAATATCGAGTACCATCGTGAAATTAGCTCAAACGCATTGAGAAATGTTTTTTTTTTACAAATATGTGAATCTACAACACAATGATATTTTATTAGGGATATTCTATTTGGAACATTCCGCTTGAGACATTCTTTTTTGCAAGCTAATTTTCATTTTACAATCTTTCTTGCCTTTAAGCACTAACTTATCTTATGTTTATTCTTTAAATCGTTTTTAATACTTTACGAGCTTTTATGTTTTATCTTGCCCATATATCGGATGTACATCTTTCCCCTCTCCCGCAACCTTCCCTTTTTGAACTTTCTGGGAAACGTCTTACCGGTTATCTGAACTGGCAAAAAAAACGTAAGAGTCAGATGGCAACAGATGTCCTAGAAACTTTAATAGATGCCTTGAACAAAACAAAACCTGATCACCTTGTGATCTCTGGTGATCTTGTAAATCTTGCTCTCGATAAAGAATTTGTACAAGCTCATCGTTGGCTACTTAACCTAGGAAAACCTCAAGATATTTCTTTGACATTTGGAAATCACGATGCCTATGTCCGGGGCGCTTTACAAAAAGCATGCACTCTCTTTAAACCTTGGATTACAGGTGACATCCCTCAAAAAAGTGCCTTTCCTTATATGCGCATTCGCAAAGATGTTGCCATCATAGCAGCTTCTTCAGCCATTGCGACATTGCCTTTTCAAGCTTCTGGCTATTTTGGTAAAATGCAAGCGCAAACTTTACCGCTCTTTTTAAAGGAAGCAGCACAGCGCAACCTTTTTCGTGTCGTCATGATTCACCACCCCCCCTTTCCAAAGGCAACGTCTTGGCATAAAAAACTACGGGATATAAAACGTTTTCTAGACATTATCAAATACCACGGTTGTGAGCTTATTCTTCACGGACATACTCATTTACCCACATTGAATTACATTGAAGGACCAATTAAAAAAATTCCTATTGTTGGTGTTCCTTCCGCATCACAAGCTTTTGGTGATAAAAAACCGCCCGCAGGCTTTAATTTATTTTCCATTGAACGCTTACAAAATCAATGGCATTGCCAATTACAACGTTATAGCATTATCAACCCCAAAAACGAGATTGCATGTACTGAAACAATTAATCTTTAAACACCTTCATAGTTGCCCAAACAACAAAAAATAAAAACATTTTTATTTCACATCCCTTTGGAAATCATAATTCTTATTTCCCTTTTTCTCCTTAAAAGATAAAGTTTCACCTTCTCTGTCAATAGATCAATTTTTCTCAGACAGTTCCATCTGCTGCCCCACTTATGTGACTAGCTTTTTACAAACTTATCGGTTTTCTTCCTTCCCGCTCTAAAGGACGAAAATTCTACCACATCTGATTTATAAATAATTCGGATTCTTGTCTCACGGGTTCCAGCTGCTAATTGCGCATGTGATTTACTTCACAAAGCTCTACACATAAACCCTGCTTTGAATTTCATCATCCACTCCTCCAAAAGCATCTAATGCCTAAAATCCTTATATTATTACAATGATGATATTTTATAGAATAATAGAGACGCTCATTCAGCTTCTATACCTGAAAATCAATGGCTAAAAAAGCCAAATAATAACTAAAGTATATAATTTAAATAACCCAACCTACTTGTGATTCATAAACAAATGATGTTGATTGATTTATCGTAAATAGATTTGAAATGATCCATTACTATTTCACTCGAAATTTATTATCGTACATTAAAAAATTAGGAAAATAATAGATTATATTTCGATAACAGACATAGGTAATAATGTTTTTTATGTCTCAATAAATTCCTAATTTTCTCTCTATTTTTTCCTATAAATCACTTTATAATACTCTTTATAATTATTTTATTATTGAATTATATTGCGGATGTAATTTTACGTTCTTTAGAATTTTTTTGCGAGCTTTTTGTTATTAAATAAAATATTTTACGATACCGCAAAACAGAAAAGTTGATTGTATGAAAAATCTTTCAAATAAAATAAAATGCCATTAGCTTGCCAATTCACATGTTGGTTTAAAAAAGCATCTTTTAAAGCACCCAAACCCATTTCCCGACGGTACCTATGAATGATGTAATGTTAAGTCCATTTAGCAACACCATCTTCACGTTTATGGAAAAGCAAGCTAGTATCAAAATCTCACACTTTGCCACCCCCTAATGTAGCGACAGCCTTTAGCACTTAAAATGGTTCATAAGAAGCATTTTTATTCTTTCTTTAATGTTTTTATCTCACGACGCCCCCTCTTTTTGACGTGCAAAAGACATGGTTTTGATCGGTTCAATATGGTATAGGTTTAAAATGAGAAAATCTTATGACACTTGGGTCTCTCACTCAACATGACAAAAAGTAATTTATGTTTACAAATCAAAGTATTGTTCGAATAAAATAGTAGCTCTTTTGAGTAAAGGATATTTACTAGAACATATCTGAAAAATAAAAGCCTCATTCGAAAATGAGACTTTTGAAGTGTTTAATTCTGCAAAAAATTAAAATTTATAAGCTACACCCACACGAAAATCATTTGTCTTGTAGCCCATTTCAAATTTATCCTGTATGAACTTCTTTTTGCCAAAATCTGAATAACGATATTCTGCACGTACAATAATATTATCAGTCATTGCAAAATCAATACCACCTCCAAGGGTATAACCAATCATGGTCTTTTTTTCATCATGCAACCAATCAGAAAAATCAACTTCTCCATTTTTGCTATCAGCTACTGCCGCAAAAATATTCTGAAGCTGCGTATAAGCAATCCCTCCAGAAATATAAGGCATCATACGCTCAATCGCAAAACCAACTCTCACCCGTGTAGCACCAGCCCATTTTTGTTTTAAAGTATGACGTACAGCTTTAATAGGTGTTGTCGAATCCTCCTCATGCAAATCTCTTGTTAGACTTGTTTTTTCTACAAGTTTTGGTGTTTCTTCAGTTGAACTTTTTTTCGGTAGATTGACATCTTTAGAATTCTTTTTACCAAACCACATAATATCTGTATCAATACCTATAATAAAACTATTATCGATATCAATATTGGAACCTGCATAAACTCCCCCGATAAAACCAGAAAGTTTAGGTAAATTCTCCTTTCCAATTGGATTCCATATCCCTGTCTCATGTTTTAAATAACTTGCAGTTGTTTTACCTGAAAAGTTACCAATCTGTCCTCCAAGATAAAATCCTGTCCAAGACAAAGCAGGTGCTGGAATAACAGGAACAGGTTGTTCAGGAATAACGATATCCGACGCCTGTACTACAGAAATTGAAATTAAAGAAAATATAGATGTTGAGGCTAAATACTTTGTAATCATAATTGCTCCCCTAAAAGCTAATGTGATACATAAATAATGATAAATCGTTTCACAATTTTTTGAAAAAATCTATAGCAAAAATGACACAGTTAAAAAATTAAAATTAGTTTTAAATAAAGCTTAAATATTATTTATAATTTCCAGAAGCTATTAATCTATAGTAGCTTTTATAGCTTCATATTGATCATTATTACCTAGAATTATATAAATAATTATAATGTCAATTTTTTGAAAAAATGAGATACCGCTCATAAAAAATATGATTCACTAAATTAATCACTCACCGCTTTTTGTATAAAGAATGATACCTAGAATGGAGAATTTTTTCATCACACTTGAAAAAACAGTAGAGAACTTCACTCTAACCCTCTCAAGCGTCTATGAAATGAAAGACAAAAATTAATATATAAAAATGGAATTAATAATTTTTATTTATTCTTATAGAATTATTTTAATATTTCATGATTTTTGTAAAAACTGAACAGACCAATTGCCCAGTTTCTGCAATTAATTTTTCCACACGAAGCAAATCAGGTTCCCCAACACTATTCAACAAAAGGTCACTTAATCCAGGTGGCATGTCATTGGGATCAAGAGAATCATTTAAGCAAAGCCGTATAATTTGACTCAAATTTGTATAAAGACGATAGGCATAATGTAAATCAGCAATACATGACTGATTAAGAAAACTGTTTGGTAAGTGATCTAAAATATCCGCTGTCGTCGCTCCAATTTGAAACTCAATGACATGCGTAATAAGAGAAAATTGAGCAATAAACTCCAAATCCATAATGCCACCAGACATCGTTTTTAAATCCCATTGATTTTTTGGCGGCTTTTCTTTTGCAATCAAGGCACGCATTTCACATACTTCTTTTGCAACTTCCTTCTTATCACGAGAAATAGCAATAATTGCACACACTTCATTTTCTAGCTTTTGTAAAAAATCAGGGTCTCCTGCAATGCCTCGAGCCCTTGTTAAAGCAAGATATTCCCATATCCATGCTTCTTGGCGATAATACTTTTTAAAAAATGGAAAAGAAACAGCAATAGGTCCTTTATTGCCTAATGGCCGTAACCTTAAATCAACGACATAAAGAATACCTTGGCTTGTAAGAGTGGATAAAGCAGAAACGAGGCGTTGTGCTAAACGCGTATAATATTGAGAGATATAAAGAGGCTTTTCTCCATCAGATATTTCTGCATCATCATCGTGTTCATAAAGCAAAACGAGGTCAACATCGGAATCTGCTGTTAATTCGCGACTTCCAAGCTTCCCCATACCCAATATGCCAACACGCCCCCCTTTAATACGACCATGAAGACGAGAAAATTCCTCTTGAACAGTAGCAAATGTTTTTGTAATCATAAGATCAGCAAGCGCAGTAAAAGCAAAACCCGCTCTTTCTCCTGTAATTGTACCGTTTAAAATTCGAATACCAATCAAAAAACGTTGTTCATCTGCAAAAATCCTTAAATGGTCAAGAATTTCCTCATAAGAAAGAACATTTTCAAGAAAATATTCAAGCCGTTTTTCTAAGTACGTTTTGGTCGGTAATTCTGAAAGAATATTCGGATCTAACATTCCATCAAAAACATGGGACCTGCGTGCAATAATTTCTGCAAGACGTGGAGCAGCCCCCATAATAAGGACAAGCATATCCAAAAGAGAAGGATTAGACTGCAAAAGACTAAAAAGCTGAATTCCTGAAGGTAAGCCCTGTAAAAAACCATCAAAACGTAACATCGCCTCATCAGCTCGTTTTGTCCCACCAAAAGCTTTCAAAAGAGCTGGTGTTAATTCCGTTAATCTCTCGCGTGCTTCGGCTGATTGCGTTGCTTTATAACGACCAAAATGGAGCGTGCGCATAATACGACAAATATCACTTGCTCTTTCGAAGCCTAAACGGCTTAACGTTATTAATGTCTCCGGATCATCTTCTTCACCGGTAAAAACTAAATTACCAATTTCTAAACCAAGTTCTTGCTCATTCTCAAACAGTGCAGCATAATGTTTTTCAACAATCTGAAGTGTTTTTAATAAATCACGGATAAAACTGCTCCTGTCTTGATAACCCATTAAATAGGCAACACTCGTGAATTGAGCAGTATCATTTGGAAGAAGATGTGTTTGTTCATCGAAAAGCATTTGAATACGATGTTCCACATTTCGAAGAAAAGCATAACTTTTTATAAGGCTATTTCTCGTTTTCTCACTGATCCAACCAAGCGTGTGAAGTTCTGCTAACATTGCAACTGTCTGACGTCCACGTAATTGAGGAAAACGTCCACCAGCAATGAGCTGCTGTGTCTGAACAAAAAACTCAATCTCACGAATACCACCACGACCTAACTTTATATTATGCCCATAAGCTGCAATTTGACCGTAATTTTTATGCGCATGAATTTGACGTTTGATCGAATGAATATCAGCAATAGCAGCATAATCTAAATATTTCCGCCACACATAGGGAAAAAGCTCTTTGAGAAAGTTAAAACCTGCCCTCTTATCACCAGCAACTGGACGTGCTTTAATCATGGCTGCTCGTTCCCAATTTTGCCCACGCCCTTCGTAATAACGCAATGCAGTCCTTACTGGTAAGGCCAAAGGGGTTGAACCTGGATCTGGACGAAGACGAAAATCAAGACGAAAAACATATCCTTCCGCAGTGCGTTCTTGAATGATACGGATTAATCGGCGTACCATTTTAGAAAATACGTCAACACTTTCAGAAAGATTACCAATATGAGGTGATGTTTCATCAATGAAAACAATAAGATCAATATCAGAAGAATAATTAAGTTCCCCTGCTCCTAACTTTCCCATCCCTAAAATAATTAAACCACAGTCTTTTTCTGGATTCTCACGGCTTAATAAATTGATCTTACCATGATCATGCGCTTCTCTTAATAGAAAACGTAGTGCTACACTTAATGCTGCTTCGCCCAAACGTGTCAACCAAGCACATGAAACTTCGTAAGTAAAAACACCACCCAAATCAGCTAAAGCAATAAGAACATGCGCTTCTCGTTTTTTGCGCCTTAAAGCAGCCATCAATGAAGTTTCATTTATAGCTTCATCTTTATCAATAGCTGTAATATCATCTATAATTTCGCTCAGCCTTGTTTCTATATCAACATTTAATAAAGCACTAAGATATGATGGGTTGGCAATTAAAACCTCACGCAAAAAAGGAGATAAGGTCATAACCGAACTGATAAAATCAATCTGCGTTCCACTCTCTGAAATGATGGAAACAAGCGATTCTAAACCTTCTTTCCTTGCTTGTTCTTCCATGTCTTTTAACCATTGGGAACCACTTTTATCGAGAGGACATAAAGGGAGAAGCTGTGTTTTTAAAAAAGCTTGTTTCATCTCTGCTCCCTTGAAAAGCATTTTGCTTTCCTTTCTATTGCTTTATACTTTTAAAATAGTTGTTACGTATGAAAGTGAAGAAAAATATCTTTAAGGAAATAACAAAACAGCCCTAAGCCCTGGATTTGCATTTTCAAGTAACAATTCACCCCCGTGAAGCTTCATAACCGCTTTTGCTATACTTAAACCAATCCCAAACCCAGGTTGTGTGCGGCTTTCTTCAAGACGAACAAATCGCTCTGTCACTTTTTCACGTTTATCCTCTGCTATTCCTGGTCCATTATCGCTCACAACAACTAATAAATGTTCATCACGATATTCCATTGATAAGCAAACCTTCGCTTGCCTTCCACCTTTAGGCGCATATTTAATTGCATTATCTATAAGATTAAAAATTGATTGCGCAACAAGCTCACGATTCAATTTTAGCTCTTTATCAAATATATCTCCCAACTGAAGTAAAACACCTGACTCTTCAGCAAAAGGTTCGTAAAGCTCAACAGCATCCTCAAGGATTAGTTTCATATTAATCATTTCAAGATGTTCAATTGCACTGCTGGCCTCAATACGTGAAATCATTAAAATCGCATTGAACGTACAAATAAGTTGATCTGATTCTGCAATAACCCTATCAAGGACCTGACGATATTCAAGCTTTGTCTTATTTCCTGAAAGCGCTTCTTCAGCGCGATTTCTAAGACGCGTTAACGGCGTTTTCAGATCATGAGCAATATTATCTGATACTTGACGTAAACCAATATTTAATTCTTCAATGCGGTCTAACATAACATTAAGATTGGTTGACAATCGATCAAACTCATCCCCTACTCCAGAAACAGGTAAACGCCCACTGAAATCACCATCCATCAAGCGCTGTGATGCAGCCGTTACATGATCAATCCTTTGTAAAGCTCTCCTGCCAACAAAAAACCATATGAGTAAAGCGCCTCCAACCATTGCAGCAAGTGCAATGATCACAGCTTTGCGAATAACAACAGCAAAACGTTCTGGCTCATCCAAATCACGTCCTATAAGAATCTTCATAGCATTAGGTAAATCAACAATAACCGCCAAAGCGCGATGTTCACTTGTTTTGCCATGTTCTCCAAAACGGGAATACAAAAAAGAGGTAGAAATAAAACCACTCTGATTCAAAAGACCTAATTCAATACGTGCTACATTTCCTGCTAAAATACGCCCCATAGAATCTGTAACAAGATAAAGAAATGCTCCTGGTTGTCTTGAACGATAATCAATAGTGCGCATTAATAAGGATAATCCCCCATAATTATAAGCATTTTCAATATACTTTAATTCTTCATGTAAAGCCTGTTCAGTTTGCTCTGTTAACAATGAAGCAGAAAATGCCGTCATATAAATAGAAAGTCCTGTTGCCACCAATCCAAACAATAAAATGTAAAGTGCTGAAAGCCTTAGCGCCGTCGTGCGCATTATATTAATCAAACGATTCATGCTTTGTTATCTGGTACTTTCAGCATATATCCAGCTCCACGCACTGTATGGAGAAGGGGAACATCAAAATCTTTTTCAATTTTGGCTCTCAAACGAGAGATATGGACATCAATGACATTCGTTTGTGGATCAAAATGGTAATTCCAAACGTTTTCCAAAAGCATAGTGCGTGTAACAACCTGCCCCGCATAACGCATCAAATATTCAAGTAAACGAAACTCTCGTGGTTGCAATAGAATGTTTCTATCACCTCGTTTTACCGTATGTGCTAACCGATCAAGCTCAAGATTACCTACACAGTAAACAGTTTCTGCTTCTTTAGGATTTTTCCGCCGTTGTAAAACTTCAACACGCGCAAGAAGTTCAGAAAAAGCATAAGGCTTTGTCAAATAATCATCTCCCCCTGCACGCAGCCCCGTTACACGATCATTAACTTGCCCTAAAGCAGACAGAATAAGAACCGGTGTTTCATTGCCTTTAGCGCGCAATTCAGCAATAATAGAAAGACCATCACGATGCAAAAGCATTCGGTCAACAACCATAACGTCATAATTTTCCGTGGTTGCTAAAGCGTATCCCGTATCTCCATCATAAGCAACATCAACAGAATGCCCTACTTCCAAAAATGCTTTTTCGAGATAATGCCCCGTCTCATGATCATCTTCAATAACGAGTATCTTCATAAAACGTATCTCCATTATTTTATTATGTTGTAGGACAAATGTTTAATAAACATTTGTCCTACAACTAAAGCCTTATTTTTTGAAAATTGGAAGAGCAACAAAACGATTTTGATCATTTGTTCGCACTTGTAAGAGTATAGCCTTTCGTCCTAACTGCTGAGCATTTTTGATTGTGTTAATAATATCAGAGACTCGTTTAACTGGTTTATTATTTACTGTCACAATGATATCACCAGGGCGTATCCCTTTATCTGCAGCATCTGAATCGGTATCGACATCCGTTACGACAACCCCTACACCATCATCAGAAGGCATAACAATCAAACCATAATCTTCCAATGTTTCATCTAAATCACTCTGTCCATTTGAATATTTTGAAGTCTCTTTCTTACTTTCATCTTCAGACATTGAAGCGAGTTTAACCTTTATACTCTCCTCCTTACCTGATCTCCAAATCCCTATGGTTACCATTTCTCCTGGTTTAATATTTGCAATACGTTTCGCCAGCTCACGCGCATCAGCAACTTTTTCATTATTCACTGAAATAATTACATCACCCGCTTTAATACCAGCCTTTTCTGCCGGTCCTTTTAACGGATCAGTAACCAAAGCACCTTTGGCTTCTTTCAATCCTATTGAATCGGAAATCTCCTTTGTTACCGGCTGAATCTGAACACCTAACCAACCACGTTGAACTGAACCTTTTTCAATAAGTTGTTGTACAACCTGTTTTACAGTCGCTGCTGGAATAGCAAAAGCAATCCCAACATTTCCTCCAGAAGGAGAAAAAATTGCTGTATTAACCCCAACAACCTTTCCATTAAGATCAAACGTTGGACCACCAGAGTTCCCTCTATTAACAGCAGCATCAATCTGAATAAAATCATCGTACACACCAGTGCCAATATCACGTCCACGTGCAGAAACAATACCTGCTGTCACAGTTCCACCAAGACCAAATGGATTCCCAATGGCAACAACCCAATCCCCAACACGAAGCTTTGAATCATCACCAAAATCAACATAAGAAAATTTTCTTTTATCATTCACTTTTAATACGGCAAGGTCGGTTTTTGGGTCTTTCCCAATGAGCTTTGCGTTCAATTCTGTACCATCATCAAGAACAACAGTATAACTTGTTCCGTCAGAAATCACATGATCATTGGTCACAATGTAACCATCAGATGAAATAAAAAAACCCGATCCAAAAGCAACAGGACGGAGTCTCTGCGATTGGTGCGGAAATTTATTTTTAGGTTTATCAAAATCATAAAACTCTTTAAAAAATCTTTTTAAAGGATGCTGATCTGGTAATTGATCAAGTCCTGGACCACTAAAAAAGTTGCTAAAGAACCTATCTTCTTTCTTTTTATTGCTCTTTACTTGTACTGCCACAACGGCTGGTTTCACTTGAGCAACAATATCGGCAAATCCCTGTTGTTGCATTAACGAAGTAAATACAGAACTTGCATGAGCCTTTGTCATCCACAAGCTTGATGTACATCCACTAAAAAACAGTGCACTTTCCAATATCGCAGAAAAACTCACTGCGACAAATGTTTTAAAGAAAGCCTTTTTAACCATTTATTCTATGCTCCTATTCAATCATACCTTTATTTCAATTCCGATCACTTATAAAATACCAGACCTTACCATTTTCTGTCTAAATTATTAAAGTTTTGTAAGGTTTCAGTATTCCCTAATATAATTACAATAAGATTGTCTGCTCATTGCAGATGATCTGATTTTTTCTTTTATGTAACATTTTTTTTAATGCAATGACATTTTTGACTGTTCTTTTTCATTCACATAACGCATGATTATTCCGTTTGAAGTGGAAAAATATGATACTTATGCCAATGATAATAATGATCAAAGGCGAGAACCATAAAAACCAAGTTATCTTATTCAATGGTGGTTTCAAGAGAATAAATTCACCATATCGCTCAACAAGAAAGTCAGTGACTTGCTGATTACTATAGCCCATTTTTAGCCTTTCCCGAATTAAAAGCCGTAAATCACGTGCTAAAGCAGCATCTGAATCATCAATTGATTGATTTTGACAAACCGGACAACGTAAATGCGATGAAATATGGCGTGCTCGCGCTTCAAGAATCTTATCCTTTAAAATCTCATCCGGCTCTACTGCTATTGCTAATCGAAAAGGAAACGTTGCAATTAAAAAAAATACAATCCAAAGAATTTTTTTCATCTCAATGTCTTTTCCAAAAATTTAAAGCAAGCACTACCCTATTGTACATGCCAATGCGAAACCAATACCCCAGAAGAGAAAGACATCCCCCCATAGCCATCATGAATGCCCCTAACCAAATACATATTACATAAGGCTTCCACCATACGTGCACAACGAGACCCCGATTATCGATATGTCCCGGTATAATATATAGCTGCGATAAGCCACGATTTTTAAGACCAACTTCTGTTGTTGATGTATTTTGGCTTGAATAAAATCGCTTTGAGGCTGTTACATGACCCACAATGTTTTTATTTTCATATATTTTAAAATAAAATTCCATTGTCGAATAATTCGAACCAACACCATCATGCACTGCATCAAAATGAAGCGTTTTATCCGCTATCGTCACCCTATCCCCTACGTTCATGATTAAAATACGTTCTTGCCCAAAACTTGCCACGCAAACAATACCAAATAATGTAACGCCTAATCCCATATGTGCTATTGCTGCACCAAAAGTAGACCATGGCAATCCAAGAAATCTCTTAACGCGTACTGAAAAAGCTCTCTTGCCATATCCACTCTTTCCCCATAGATCCGCTAAACTGCCTAAAAAAACAAACGCTGAAAGCCCAATCCCTAAAACTGCAAAAATATCACGCACAGATGTCGCATAGAATATTATAAAACAGACGATACCAACCAATACAAAAACAAACCACAAGCGTTCAAAAACTGCAAGAAAATCACCGCGTTTCCATGCCATCATTGTCCCAAATGGAACAAACAACAACAGCAAAACCATTAGCGGTCCACAGGTAAGATTAAAAAAAGCAGCCCCTACAGAAATTTTTTGCCCTGTTAATATCTCAATAAAATAAGGATAAAGCGTACCAATCAATACTGTTGCTGTTATTGTTGTCAGTAACAAGTTATTTAAAACAATAAACCCTTCACGTGAAATTGGTTGAAAAAATCTTTCTGTTTTTAAAATAGGGGTACGCAAAGCAAAAAGAAGAAAAGCAGCTCCCGTAAAAAAAAATAAAAGAGCAAGAATTGCTTGCCCGCGTGCTGGATCAACAGCAAAACTATGAACAGAAACTAAAAGCCCAGAACGCACAAGAAAAGTTCCCATCAGAGAAAGGGAAAAAGTAAGCAGCGCTAAAAACAGAGTCCAACTTTTCAATATTTCTCGTTTTTCGAGAACAAGAGCAGAATGTAAAAGAGCCGTTCCTGAAAGCCACGGCATAAACGAAACATTTTCAACAGGATCCCAAAACCAATACCCCCCCCATCCTAGCTCATAATAAGCCCAATAAGAGCCAACCATAATACCCAATGTCAAAAAACACCAAGCAAGTAAAAGCCACGGACGAATCCCACGCGCCCAAATTCTATCAACATGTCCCATAATCAATGCCGCAACGGCAAAAGAAAAACAAAGTGAAAAACCGACATAACCTAAATAAAGTAGCGGTGGATGAATTGCTAATGCGATATCTTGTAAAAGAGGATTGAGACCATTTCCCTGCAATGCTGGTGGATTTACGCGTAAAAATGGATTGGATACAAAAAGAATAAATAAAAGAAAAGCAGTTGTAATCCAACTTTGGCAAATTAAAACAAGCGTCTTAAAATCTTCTGGCAAATGTTGGCTAAAAAAAGCCATCAATGCGCTAAAAAAAGCAAGACTTAAAACCCATAACAACATAGAGCCTTCGTGGTTGCCCCAAACACCTGTAATTTTATAGAGCATCGGTTTTTCTGAATGAGAATTCTCAACAACGTTCAAAACAGAAAAATCAGATACGACATAAGCATAAATTATCACTAAAAAAGATAAAAGCAGTAATGTAAAAGTAATATATGTTAGAGGAACAACTGTTTGCATTAACAAACGCTCTCTCCACCAAAAACCTAAAGCAGGTAAAAATGCCCCTAATAAGCTTACTGAAAATGCTGCAGCTAAAAAAATATGACCCAGTTCGACAAGCACAATCGAATTATTTCTCCATAATGTAATGTTTTTTCAAACGATCAGCTGTTTCTTTAGGCATATAAGTTTCATCATGTTTTGCTAAAATACGCATCCCTATAAAAAAGCCCTGTTTATCGAAATGCCCTTCTACGATCACCCCCTGACCTTCACGAAAAAGATCCGGTAAGGCACCATTGAAAACTACTTTTTCATGTTTTTTGTTATCCGTTACAAAAAAAACAACGCCTCTCTCTCCAACATATTGAACAGTTCCCTTTTCAACAAAGCCACCCAAACGCAAAGGGCGCTCCGTTAAAATATCTTCTCTTGTAATTTCAGAGGGCATTCTAAAAAAACTGACCGCATGACGCATTGCATACACTATGAGACTTGCTGCAATTGTCATAACCAAACAACATAATAATATGATCAGTAAGCGCTTTTTTTTTCGCTGCTCTAAAATAACCTTCCATGAGGCAGAATTCTTTAAAGATTGACTGTTCATAGACACTCTGCGAAAAAATTTTAAATACGTTATAATTAAGTATCAATATTTTATTTTTTAAGAGCTTTGCACATCTTCTACATAGGTGCAAGATTTCTTTTCTTTGTATGCTCACTCGATAAATCACGTAACTGAATCATCATTTTTTTAACACGTGATTGTCCTGAAAAATTTTCAGGCATTGTATCAAGAAAGCTTTGTAAAAATTGTACTGCCTGCGCAGTTTTTCCTGCTTGATGCAATGCATCGGCCAACAATAAACGTGGATAAAAATCTGTTGGCGCTAAATCTGCTGCTTTTTGAAAAGCATTTTGCGCTTCTTGCGTTATCACTCCCCCTTCATAACCAACCAATGCTAAACCGTATCCTACAAGCCTTGGAGCTGTTTCTCCATTCAAACGAAGTGCATCTAAATAAGTATTCACTGCTTCTTGAAAAAGGCTTTCTTCGAGATACCCTACCGCTAACGCATCTGCTAGCTTGCCATCATGAGGTGCACGGAAAAAAAGCACTTGTAAACGAATAAGCTTTTCTTGCTTACTAAGAGTTTGAGGATCCTTATCCATTAATTCGCTAAAAAAATAACTTTTCACTTCTGGATTGCCTGTCAGCCCATAAATATTCCATGTCATAAGGAGAACAAATAAGATACTTAAAGCCTTAAGAATATTTCTTTTTTTATAATGCATATAAAGCTTGTTAAACTCAATCATACGCTTATGGCTTCTGTAACCATCCACGGTTTGAACTTTCCATTCTTTTTTTATCTCATCGTCAAAACGGAGTGAAAGAAAAAGAACACTTGCCAGAAAAATCAGAAAAAATGCTGCAAAAATTAATAAGAGCATATCGTTTTTTTCCAATACGAACAGAGAATAACTCGCTTACATTTTATCCTCTTCATGAGAAAAGTGATGTGAATTAATAAAAATTCATTTTTTTATGGAGAATATTATAAAATCTATTATATACATCAATTAAACAAAGAAACTAAAAACAATGTTTCCCTACTCTTTGATGTATTATCTGAAAATACTGCTTTACAAACTTTATAGACATTTCTTGCTTAAGGAGAAAATATGTTATTCTCCCATCTTAGGTAATAAAACTTTTGCATACAACCCACCCAAATCAGAACGTGATAAAAAGAGATTGCCACCATATTCACTGACCATATCTGAAACAATTGCTAACCCTAAGCCTGACCCTAGTTTACTTTCATTAAACCGCCGCCCTCTTTTTAATGCTTCATCAATTTTGTCTTCTGTTAAACCAGGACCATCATCTTCTACAAAGATACTAAAATATTCTGTTTCTTCAGCATTTTCTTCTAAACAACAAGAGATCAAAACCTTTGCGCGAGACCACTGAGTAGCATTTTCAATCAAATTCCCTATAATTTCTTCTAAATCTTCCTTCTCTCCAGAAAAAACAATATCATCAACATCCATAATAAATTGAATTTGTTTTTCAGGATTAAGCTTTTTCATAACCCGTACCAAGCGTTCAAGCACACTGCGAACAGACGTATGATAGACAACACTATCGCATTGTGCTGCAATCCGCGCACGCTGAAGATAATGATTGATTTGAGCTTGCATTATTTGCGTTTGCTCTCTCAACAAACTAGCCTTTTCTCCGCGCATCTTATCTGTCTCATTCATAATCACGGATAGAGGCGTCTTCAATGAATGCGCGAGATTACCAACCTGTGTGCGAAATCGCTCGATAATACGCTGATTATTATTAATGAGAGCATTCATCTCTTGTACAAGCGGCATCACTTCGCTTACTAAATCCGTATTCACATAATGAACTCTTCCTTCGCGAATATCATTCAATGCACGTCGAATAAGCTTCAACGGTTGAAAACTAAAGAAAATAATAGCAATATTAATAAGAACACTCCCGATACCGAAACTCCAAAGAAAAATTTGCAAAGTTCGCTTAAATTCCTTTACCTGGGCATGAGCTTCATCGATATTCCCAACAAGCCGAAAACGTGCAATATGATTTTTATTATCAAGAACAACATCACTCTCAATCACTTGTAGCTTTTGACCATTGTTCCCCGTTATCCGATAAGAGCGAAAGAATTTATTGTCAAAAGGTATATCAACATCACTTGGTGTAAATATCTCGCCTGTTCCCAATGAGGGAGATGTCAATCTTCCTTTTAAATTATGGGATATCGCAACAACTTCCCAATACCATCCTGTTGTTGGATCAGAATAACGAATATCATCAATCCCAGCCCCTCCTATCAAAGTACCTTCCGATGACACCGTCACTGTTGCAATAAGACTGTAGAGTTGAGCAGAAAGGATACGCTCTAGGCTTTGTTCAGTCGAACGCTTATAAAATAAAATACTTACTGCAGAAATCGATAAAAGAGAAATAACAACCCATAATGTTGATAAGATCATAACACGTAAACTGAGAGATCGAGTAATTACAAAAAAGAACCTCCTATACCAATTATTCTCTTCAAAAACATTCATTAATCACCTCGCGTTCTCACGCGATATCCCATTCCTCGAATAGTTTCAATCAAATTCACTCCAAGCTTTTTCCGTAACCGACCTACAAAGACTTCCACCGTATTCGAATCCTTATCAAAATCCTGATCATAAAGATGTTCAGTAAGCTCTGTTCTTGAAATGACCCTGTCACAATGATGCATGAGATACGAAAGCAGTCTGAATTCATAAGATGTTAGTTTAATCAATTGACCATCCACAAAAACACGAGACGTCTTTGTATCCAACAAAACATTTCCGCAACATAATGCACTTGTCGCATGTCCCGTAGTGCGACGAATTAATGCTCGCAAGCGCGCCATCACCTCCTCCAAATGAAATGGCTTCACAACATAATCGTCAGCTCCAGCATCAATACCGCGCACCTTATCAGACCAACGGTCTCGCGCCGTTAGCATTAAAACAGGCATGGAGAGCCCTTCTTGACGCCACTTTTCAACAACACTAATACCATCAATCTGCGGTAAACCTATATCAAGTATCACCGCGTCGTAAGACTCTGTGCTCCCTAAAAAATAAGCCTCTTCACCATCGAAAGCACTATCGGAAACATATCCTGCACGTCTTACAGCTTCTGCTAATTGATGGTGAAGATTCCGATCATCTTCAACGATTAAGATACGCATCACAACACCATCTGCTAAAGACTAATCAGCAGGAACAAAAAACTCAACACGACGTAACTTTTCACCATTACGGGCTGGTACAACAACTACAATTGCACACATGTCCTTTCCATCCTGAACAACCGGTTTTGAACGGACGAGAACCCCGCTCTCTTGCGCGGCAGCCTTCTTACCTACTTCAGCACACCCAGAAGCTAGAACAGAATCTGCTTCTAAAAAAGCTGCTATTATTACGAATAAGAATTTTTTCTTCATCATAAATATTTCAATAACCCATCTCTTCTCTTCCTTGATAAAGGATAAAAGAAATAATGGTTTTTTTGGTCGATTAAAAAATCACAAATGGAAATAATTTATCCTCTATCTTACAGAATAACATATTAACATTACTCCAAATTTTTAAAAAATCAAAAAAATATTTTTAATAATGAGAATAAAATTTATTCAATAAAATAATAAAATATTAATATACTATCTTACAAAAAATGAATAATTCTAAAACAAATTCTTTCTCTGTTAGAACTATAGAAAAAAAATACTTCTACTCCATATAATTATTGTAGATTTGTTTGGTTGTATTGCTTTGCCATAGGCTCTCTTTAAATGTTTGATTTTTTTAAAAAAAAGAAAGGGCAACACCGTAAGCCATTCCATAGTCCTGCTCTCATTGAATTAGACGCACGATTAGACACAGCGCTTTATCACATTCATTCTGCTAACAGTTTTTTCTGGAAAAAGGCAAAAATCGTCTCACAAAATTTTCATCTTCAAGGATGGAAACGTTTTATCGTTGAAGTTCTCGATGAAATACTGACATTAGGGTTGATGGGATTTACTCTTTTCACTATTTTGGGTATTTCTGTTTTTGAACTGACCAAAACAGATTGGTCTTCTCCTAAAAACTTTTCCATTCTTTTTCTAGATCGCTATGGAAATTCCATTGGGCACCGTGGTGCACTGCCGGCAATCTCTGTCCCCGTTGAAGAAATGCCTGACACTGTCATTAAAGCGGTTCTCGCTACAGAAGACCGTCGTTTTTTTGATCATTGGGGCATTGATTTTCAAGGACTTACACGGGCAATTTCACAAAATATGCAAGCTAAAGGTGTGGTGCAAGGTGGTTCAACTCTCACACAACAATTGGCTAAAAATTTATTTTTAACAAACGAAAGAACCATAACACGTAAAATCAAAGAAGCTTATCTTGCTCTTTGGCTAGAAGCAAATTTTAGCAAAAAGCAGATTTTACAACTTTACCTTGACCGAGCCTATATGGGAGGAAACAATTTTGGTATTGCCGCAGCGGCAAAATTTTATTTTGGAAAAAACATACGTCATGTCTCTTTAAGTGAATCTGCTATGTTAGCAGGACTCTTTAAAGCTCCAACAAAATATGCTCCTCATAGTCATCTCTTTGCAGCTCAAACACGTGCCAATATCGTCCTTTCTAATCTTGTTAATAGTGGCTTTATGACGAAGAGCCAAATTATCAATGCGCATCGCCACCCTGCTAAAGCACTTCCCCAAAGAGAAAATAATCAGCCAGATTATTTTCTTGATTGGGCATTCGAGGAAGTCAAAAAAATGCGTAATCAACTTCCAAGCCATAGTTTAATTATTCAAACGACCCTTGATCCGAATATTCAAAAAGCAGCAGAAGAATCAATTGCATATCATTTACATCAGTATGGTCAACAATATCGCGTAACCCAAGCTGCCACCGTTATACTCGATAATAACGGTGCCGTATGCGCAATTGTTGGAGGACAAGATTATAAAAAGAGTCAATTTAACAGAGCAACACAAGGCGGACGGCAAACTGGTTCTTCATTCAAACCTTATGTTTACGCAACCGCACTAGAACACGGACTGTCTCCCTCGACAATCGTTTTAGATGCTCCTATCAATTGGGGAGGTTGGACACCAAAAAATAATTCTGGCCGTTATTTGGGGAAAATTGATTTAGCAACAGCTTTAGCTTTTTCTATTAATACAGTCCCTGTGTATCTCACCTATCAATATCTTCACCGCGATACCCAACCTATCATAGATCTCATCAAGAATATGGGGATTAACGCGCATATTTTATCACACAAAACGATGGTTCTGGGCACTTCCAACATGACCCCCATGGATCAAGCAACTGGCTTTAATGTCTTTGCGAATGGCGGGATAGCTGGTAATCGTCATGGGTTTACGCAAATCAAAACAATTGATGGTCGTGTCGTGTGGGATTTCGAACATAACGGAAAAAAACTACACCGAGTTCTGAGTGAACAATCAACAGCTTATATGAACCAAATGATGGTGGGTGTCACGACACGAGGATCTGGTAAGCGTGCTGCTCTACCCATGACTCTCGTCGCTGGGAAAACTGGAACATCACAATCTTATCGTGATGCTTGGTTTGTTGGCTTTACAGGCAATTATACAGGAGCGGTATGGATGGGAAATGATAACTTTTCACCGATGAATCGTGCTTTTGGGGGTGGCGTTCCTGCCATGATATGGCATCGCATCATGCTTGCTGCACATCAAAATATCATGCTCAAACAGCTCTATGGTGTTAAAGATTCTCTCCTTCCTTATCAGCCTCCAGTACTTTCTTCCCATGCAGATTCTGAAGTTCCTCCTCCAATACCCTCTACGCTTTCTCCTGAAACATTAAATATCGTGCGATTGATTAACAAAGATCTGAAAAAAACATCTGCAATTTCTTTGAAAATGAAAACAACTGGAGATTCAACATTTTGAATTCAAGATATTCACTGATGTTTTTTAATATCACCATTTTCTTCTTTATCTTCGCTTTTTCCATTTTATGTGGAACACTGAGTGTCGATTATGTGCTCAATTCCTTTCCTCATTTTGGACTCTTTAGAATTGGAAAATGGAGTGCTTATCCCCAAATGGGAACCGCCAATATGGATCCTTATACCCGCGCCCGCACCGCTAAACAAGGCATTGTTTCACTCGGACGAACTGAAGGTATTCAATTCCAGATTTGGCAAGATAATCAAGGGCGTCCACTCCACCCCCACTGTCATTATTTACTCAAAGGCACCATCCCTGAAACCCGTCTTTTTACCCTTTATACAGCTGACAAATCCCTAAAACCCTATACTTCATCCAAAGAAATACCTTTTGAACTCCACACGAACGCTATTATTTATGAGCATAATGGCTCATTGCGCATTAATATTTCACCCACACCGCAAACCGGCAATTGGCTTGCAACAGTTAGTCAAAAAGAATTCGGGCTTATTCTTACCTTATACGATACCTCAATCATCTCTGCAACGGCATTACAAAAGCTTACAATGCCATCAATAGAACAAATCCCATCAGGACAAATAAATTGTGACTAGATTTATTTATATCGCACTTCTTGCAATCATTGGCGCTATTATTGTTCATATTTGCGTTCTCTTTCTGATCCCCTATTGGGCACAAGATAATATATGGACAACACTTAAAAAATCCGGAGCCCCTTATCAATTTGTCGATTTTACGCTCGATAACCCTATTCAGCAATCTGCTGATCCACTCTTTCTTCTTAAAGTCTGTAGATTTAACCTTGAAAATGGACCTGTTCATTTAAAAGCTTTGAAAACACGACAATTTTGGTCACTAGCAGCCTACACACACGACGGAATTATTTTCTATAGCCTTAATGACCGAACAGCCCCTGATAATACACTCGATCTTATCATTGGAAAACCAATACAAATCATAGAACTCAAAAAATCAAAACCTAAAAAAAATACCAATTCAGTTTTGGTTGCTAAAAATTTGAATGAAGGGTTTGTTATTTTACGTACTTTTGTCCCTTCTTCCCTTGCGAAAAAAGAAAGTGAAGCTTTCCTTTCATCTGCGACCTGCCGTATATTTTATGAATAAAAACGGACTAAGCTCTCATTTGTACAATACCTTACTTTCTATACAAAATACATGAAGCCTATCAAAATGGTTATCTTTTTTCTCTATTAATCAAATATTCGAATTCAAATTTATCTGATTATAAATCCCTCAATTTTTTATTGAGATATAATGAAATCTCTATTGCACATCATCATATCCTATTTGATACGCATTATCTGACAGAAAAAACTCCCCGCAATCAGAAGAGAAAAATCAAGAGTAAAGCTCTAAAAAAATATGCTGCTAACAATTGTAAAACTTGTTATTTGAGTTTATTTCTTTTTATTTACAAACATTCCCATAAAACTCGCATCAATGACATGATAAACTATAGAAGAAATACTGTTTACCTTCAATAAAGTGCGAAAATAATCGCTGGAAACTTATAAGACATTACGCGTCCTTGACCTCAAAAATAAGTGCTTTATTTTTCTCTTATAAGCAGAAGCTTTTTGTACGATAGGCACTCTGAAAAAACTTGGCTTATAGTTTACAATTGAGGGGAAAAAACTTCATGAAGAAGAGATATGTTCGGTTCGTTTCAAGAGCAGCAGTATGGTCCCCTCGATTTGGCGGATTGTCGTTCTTTATTTTATTATTTTCAGTCATTTTACAACGTTTTTCGGTCATTAACGTAACCGATTTCATAATTTTGATAGGTATCTCTACTGGCTGTGTAATTATTTCTCTTTTTCTGGCTATTAAAGCACTTCATAGTTTGTGGGTCTATGGTGCTCTAGGCGGAATGAAAGCTTTAAAAGGGATCATTTATTCGTTGATAACGGCTACACCACTGATGCTCTTTTTGGGACTTTGGTTTACCTTACCGGCTCTTTACGACGTTTCTACCGATACACAAAAACCGCCGGCTTTTTTTCGCACAATACGTCCTAGCGATGCTTTACCGCTCAAAAGTGTTTTGACTGAACAAGAAACATTACAGATGTCACAATGGCCAGAAATATCGGGGCGCCGTTATGATGGCTCACCTGATCGTATTCGCGAATCTGTTCTCAATGTTTTAGCAGCCTATGATTGGCCTGTTGTGGCTCAACGAGAGTTTAAAGGTGAAGAAAATGCGCTTTATATTGAAACGAGAGCTAAAACTTTTTACCTTGGTTTTATTTCGGATATCGTGATACGCTTAACTGATGAAGGGGATACAACTTTTGTTGATATGCGTTCTGCTTCTCGTTATTTGCCAAGAGATTTGGGGACAAATGCTGCTTTTATTATCGATTTTATGGATGCCCTTGATACAGAAATCGCCTCACTTCCTCTCTCACAAGACGATGAATAACAATCTAAGAGAAATAAGGCATTTTATTTCATAAAAGTTGCCTATTTTTCAATAAATCATGATACATAAGCAAACAATCACTTTTCAAAAACTATAAATTGATAATCCTTATACAAAAGATAATAATCTCAAAACAACCCATGCTTGAAATAATGAAAAAGATTAAAAAAATAGGAAATAAAAAACAGAAATATTGATAATAATATTAAAGTCTCTGTCTAACTGTAATCAGTAAATATTTTTTAAAGTTTAATATTATATAAAAATAATAACTTATTTTTTATAAATAACTCTACAAATAACACCTTATAATTATATTTTTAAAATAATATAACAACTTGATTTTATATTATTTTAAAATTCCCATATATTCAATTAATAAATTTGCAGCATAATATAATATAAAAAACCTAATTGTTGTTAATATTGTCCTTTTTATACTCCATTTCTTACCTTTAAATCTATTGTAAAAAAACATGCAAAGTCCAAATCCAATTGCTGTCATTAAGGAGCTAGTAAAAGTATGCATAACAAAAAATCCAGACTGAAATTTCATCTACTTTATGAATGATTTAAGAGAGAGAGCAATAGAGTATAATTCAAATAATAAACTTAACTTAATTAAATATAATTTTATATATAAACAATCTTTATAAAATTCCCATATATTTAACTAATAAAATTCCAAAATAATATAATATAAAAAACATAATTGTTGATAATATTTTCCTTTTTATACTCCAGTTCTTACCTTTAGATCTATTGTAAAAAAAATTGAAAATCCATATATAAACGTTACCAATAAGGCGCCAGTAAAATTATTCATAACAAAAAAATCCAAAATAAAATATCTATTGTCTTAAACAAAAATATCCCTGAAATCAGTTTAGCCATAGCTTTAAAGTATGTTTACGATATCACTGATCTCAGAAATATCTTTATCGTTATTTTCTAAATAAATTAGAAACAGTGTTCTTCCACTTTACGGATGGCATTGATTGTACTTATCTATCAAACCGATAGCAGCTCCTAATAATCCGCCTCCTACTACTCTAGGTAGACCAGCTACTGCACCCAGCCCCTCCTCCTAATAAAGGGGGCTCCCACGAGACCGCCTGTGCCTACTGTTTGAGCATAAGAGCCTGCGCTACAACCATCTTATTCTGGAAAAAGCCAACTTTTGGGATGTGAGTTACTACTTTAATCATCTGATGATGCATGCTATTTAGCAAAAAAATCAAATATAATTTGTAAAATGTATAAATTATGATAAATAATAAAATGCTGATAATAACGTAATTCTATATTATTTTAAAATTCCCGTATATTCAATTAATAAATTTGCAGCATAATATAGTATAAAAAACCTAATTGTTGATAATATTTCCATTTTTATACTCCATTTCTTACCTTTAAATCTATTGTAAGAAAACATTAAAAATCCATATATAAACGTTGCCAATAAGGAGCCAGTAAAAGTATGCATAACAAAAAATCCAGACTGAAATTTCATCTACTTTATGAATGATTTAAGAGAGAGCAATAAATTATAATTCAAATAATTATAATTTTATATATAAGCAATCTTTATAAAATTCCCATATATTTAACTAATAAATTTCCAGCATAATATAATATAAAAAACATAATTGTTGATAATATTGTCCTTTTTATACTCCAGTTCTTACCTTTAAATCTATTGTAAAAAAACATGCAAAATCCAAATCCAATTGCTGTTACTAAGGAGCCAGTAAAAGTATTCATAACAAAAAATCCAAAATAAAATATCTATTATCACACACAAAAATATCCCTGAAATCAGTTTAGCCGTAGCTTTAAAGTATGTTTACAATATCACTGATCTCAGAAATATCTTACTAGCTATTTTCTAAATAAATTAGAAACAGTGTCCCTCCACTTTACGGATGACATTGATTGTACTTATCTATAAAACCACTAATAGCTCCTCCTAATCCGCCTGCTACTGCTGTTTCCGGACCACCTAATAAACCAATTAATGCTCCTGCGCCTCCCTTTATGGCCGCTGTTTCGACATAATCGCTTACTTCACAACTTGGATTCGGATGGCATTCATTGTACTTATCTATAAAACCGTCAGCCGCTCCTCCTAATCCGCCTATTGCTGCTCCTTCCGGACCAAATAATGCACCAGATGCTAGTCCTATGCCTCCGTGTATGGCAGCTGCTTCAACATAATCGCTTGTTTCACAACTTGGTGCCGTATAGCATGCATTGTATTTATCTACCACAGCGTCACCAGCTCCTGCTAGTCCACCTCCTATTGGCTCCATTGACAAAGCCAGAACCGACACCTCCCGGTCCAGAAAAAAAACCTCCAACTGCACCAGCAATACCTCCTATTACGTCTCCTATGATGCCGCCTGCACCTGCTGCTTGGGCATGAGCGCCTGCGCTACAATCATCTTCTTCTGGAAAAAGCCAACTTTTTGGATGTGAGTTACTACTTGAATCATTTGATGAGCTTGAACTACCCATTTAAATCCTCCTTTTATTATTAAAAATAACTGTATCACAACGATACAGTTGAAAATTCATTATTGTTCATTTTAGAAAATTTCAAATATAATTTGTATAAATAACAATAAAAATACTGTATAAACAATAAATACATTATGTTTATATTATATTCACACAAAATGTATATTTTGTATAAATATAATACTATTTACAATACTGTTTAAATATGCGACATCAATCGCTCTTTCTCTTAAATAAAATCATAAATTCAAATGAGTCATTCACAAGAAAAACCTGTATCATTCTCTTGGTTTACAAGAACAACAAAGAAATATATCTATTATGTCATCGAACTCAGTTGCGTTGCTGTTGTTTTGCGTTTGCTGGGCTTGGTGAATCCTTTTATTTTTCAAGCGATTATCGACCGTATTCTCTCCTTTTCAGCGTATTGAAAGTCTCTATGCTATCGTTGTCTTGATGGTTGCTATCATGCTGTTTAGCACAGCTCTTAGCACTCTATCAGGCTACTTAGGTGCTTATTTAGCCAATCGGCTTACGCTAGAATTTGGACGGCGCATTTACACCCATCTTTTAAGTCTCTCCTTGCCCACTTTACGCCGTTGGCAAGTAGGAGAACTATTCACGCGAATCGGAGAGGTTGATACAATTCGCGGGTTTCTAACAGGAACCATTACAACAACTGTCCTGAATGTTCTTTTTGCCATCATTTATCTCGCAGCACTTTTTTCTATCAGCCCGCAACTTACTTTTATCGTTCTTATTGTTTTACCATTACAAATGGGTTCTTTAGCATTGGTTGGTCCCTTTTTACGTCGCCAACTACGCCGTGCTTTCACCCTGCAAGCAGCCCATCAATCACGCCTCATTGAAAGTTTTACTAATCTTGAAGCCATCAAAGCGCATGTAAAGGAGCCAATCCATACCATACGCATGCAAGAAACTTTAGCTCGTAGTCTTGATCAAAGCCTCACAACCAGCAAATTACATCTCCTGAATGGAGCTATGGGGCACATTTTTGGTGATCTTTTCACTATTTTTATTATCTTTTTTGGTGCTCAGGCAGTTCTTCAAAATCAAATCACATTAGGGCAACTTATTGCTTTTCATCTCCTCGCCGGTAATGTTTCCGGTCCTATCTTAAGTCTTGCGTCTCTATGGGAAGAATGGCAACATTTAAAAATCTCTCGCCTGCGTTTGGGCGATATTCTTAACTCCCCATCAGAATGGGAAGAGGAAAAGCCTCCCTTTCAGCTTATCACAACGCCTTATCTTGAAGCTAAAGATACCTGTTTTTCTTATGGAGAAAAGCCAATTATCAACCATCTTGATATCTGTTTACAACCTGGAAAACCCATTATGCTGCTCGGTCCTTCAGGGTGTGGAAAATCAACTTTAGCAAAGCTCCTTTGCGGACTCTATCCCCCGACAAGCGGGCAGATATTGATTAATGACCAACCTTTACAGAATTTTGATGTCCGTAGCGTGCGTGAAACAATCGCGTACTTTCCTCAAAATCCTTGCCTTTTTTCCGGAACCATTCTTGAGAATATGCTTCTTGCTAAACCAGATGCCACTAAAGATGAAATTGACGCTGCACTATATGTTAGTGCTTGCCATGATTTGATTGCTCAGTTGCCTCTAGGACTCCATACTCAAGTAGGAGAGCAAGGTGGTTTTTTATCGGGTGGTCAGCGCCAACGCTTGGCTTTGGCTTGTTTCTTTCTGATAAACCCAAGCCTGCTTATTTTAGATGAACCTACTTCCGCATTGGATGACACTGTCAGTGCACAAATTGTTGAGCATTTATATAAACTTTCACAAGATCGTATTGTTCTTGTTATTACCCACAAAAGTGACCTCTTTCCTCAGCATGCAAACGTCTTAAACTTTACTGATTTGGAGGCAAAAAATGGCAGATAAAGCTCCCTATTTGCGCCCTTTGTCACCAACGCTTCATATGGTTGTTGCTGTTTTGGTCACCTTATTTCTCTTTATTGTGATCGGCAGCTTTATCGCAAAAACAGAGATTGTTGCACGGGGGCAAGGAAGTGTTATTCCCACCGCTTACGTTCAGCTGGTCCAAGCGCAAAATACAGGACGCATTGAGAAAATCCTTGTAAAAAAAGGGCAATTTGTTCATCAAGGGGATCTCCTTATTCAATTAGATCCCCGTGAAGCCCTCAATGAGTGCGCACGTGTTCAAGCAGATATCGCGCAACAAACCCTTCAAGCACAAATCGCAACAGCTATTTTAACAGCTTTGCATGAAAGTGATCCTTTGGATAAAGATTTTGTGACCAAAGGACTTGCCTATCTGCCAGTTCCTCCTTCTGGCAACACGACTGCAAGAATAGAAGGGGAAAAACTCATTAGCGCTGCCCTTCAATCTCTCCAAGATAAATTAAGAGCGCTAAAAGCACAAGCGGACCGCGTCGAGCGCAGCGGTGCAACACAACATGCGCAATTAGATAGGTTGGAAGATGATCGTCAATTAAGCCAAGGAAAATTAAAAGCTGCAAAAAGCCTGATGGAAACAAAAGTCATTAGCCAAGCCGTTTATTTAGAGCGTTTACATGATTTTAAAAATGTCGAGCATGAAATTTTAACCAATCAAAGACGTTTGGAAGAAAATGCCGCCGAAATAAACACCCTCCGCCAACAACGGAAAAGTCTCATTTCCGATGAAATCGCCCGCTATCGGCAACTTTCGCGTGAAACAGAACTGAATCTTCAAGGATTAAAAGCAAAGCTTGATAGCACTCAATACCATCTTGACCACTTATCACTCTATGCGCCTGTTGATGGACGTATCGATGATTTAAGTATCCATACTTTGGGCGGCTTTGTAGAGGCTGGTAAAACTCTCATGCGCATTGTCCCTGGTGCGGGTGGTCTCATTATTGAAGCATTTTTTGATAATCGAGATATTGGTTTTTTAGAAAAGGGCCAACGTGCTTACATCAAGTTTTCTGCCTTTCCTCCTGAACGTTTCGGTGTTATCCACGGTACAGTCGTTAATGTAGGCGCTACAGCGCGCTATAATAAAGAAATTAATGGTGTCTATGCTGTTTTAATCAAAATTGACCAAGATCACATCACTTTGAATAACAAACATCTTAAATTTATCCCTGGCATGACTGTGGCAACGGATGTCATTACCTCAAAACGGCGTCTCATTTCCTATTTCTTTGAACCTATTACCAAAGTTTTAGAACAATCTCTAAAGGAAAGATAATGTCTGTAAATGAAAATTCATCACCATCATTCATAGACCCTCTTACGGCTTTGGGTGCCATGGTTGTTTTAATGCTCACATCTCCCTTATACCGCCGCTGGCGAATCTGGGATATCGAACGAAATTTAGGACCAGCTTTACAGACTGGGCAATACAAGCTCTATAAAAATGAACGTGGAGAATTTTGTGCCTTTATCACTTGGGCTTTTTTAGATGAGAAAAATCATCAATCTATGCTTGATAAGGGAGAATTTTTACCTGATGCCAATTGGCAGAATGGAAAATACGTATGGTTTATTGATTGTGTAGCACCCTATGGCCATACTGCTCATATTGTACGCGATATGCAACGAAATATATTTCCTGATCAGCGTTATTGTTATGCTGTACGACGTAATGAAGATGGTGGAATACGAAAAATTGCACGCTGGTGTTGCTATAGAGCGCAAAATCCAGCCAAATAGTTTTTCTAAAGCAAGTGCGCATAAATCATTTACCCCTCGTCTTATAGAAAAGAATCTTTTAAAAGAGCTCTTTAAGCGATAGCTATAGCAAGAGAACCTTACCATATTTAGAGCTAACCCGCTACAAATAGGTGGTTTTCAGCTTACCAGACTTTCTATGAATAGCAATAGATAGTTAAGGGGATTGATCCACTCTCAAGCCGAACTTTTATTAACATTTTACCGGAACTGGCTGGGGTACCTGGATTCGAACCAGGGAATGCCGGTACCAAAAACCGGTGCCTTACCGCTTGGCTATACCCCAAAAAAACACGCTTTATAGCGACTCCTGCACCTTATAGCGATTCCTGTGATTGGACGCAATATCTGAAAATCAAAGACTTTACTTTTTTATCATAAAATTTCTGAGTCTTGTATGGCATTGCCATCGATACAAATTCGTAGCAGAAACTGATATACAGTTGTGATTTTAACATAAGTAGGAACCATTTATCCATCAATTATTTTGCTCTTTGTATTGATTTTCTAGGAACAGAAAATGAAAATCTTGCAGTTTACTCATGTATCTAATAAATTTGCATATGATTTACTTTTCTTGATATATTAAAATCCCATCTTGCTCAATTAAAAAAAACTGTCTCCACATTGGCAACCGGTAAGTGTATGATAGTGCTGCTGTGCTCTTGCATTAAGCATAAAGATGGTAATGTCCACTAATTTTTACATTATATTATTCATGGGTAGCACCATAAAATAAAATCAAGCACATTGAAAAATATTTCCTAAAAAATAACACTTATTATTCTGTTGAAAACATTATGATACACCCATAAACTGGAAGAGTTTTGCAAAAATTAAAAACATTTTATATGGTATTTGAAAAAATAGAGATACAAAAACAAGGAATAATAGCTATTTCCATTTACTTTTTATTCAAAAGATAATGATATTTATTACCCACTCATAGATGTAAAAAATCTTCAGAAGCAATCTTTATGTAGACCAATATCCTTTTTGATTGATGAATATACATTTCCTAAAAGCTTCTTTTACAAAAAGAGAGACATTAAAACTATTTCATACAAACTAGGTATTCAACATTTGCTTTTAAATGCGGTAAATGGCAAATTAGGCTTATGAAATAAGCTTAACAATTAGAATCGAGGAGATTTTTAAATGGCTTTTGAATTGCCCCCGTTGCCTTATGATTACGATGCCCTTTCGCCTTATATGTCACGCGAAACGCTTGAATATCATCATGATAAGCATCACCTCGCTTATCTTACCAACACCAATAATTTTGTGAAAGAGTTAGGCTTAGAAAATGAAAGCCTTGAAGATATTGTTAAAAAAAGTTTTGGAAAAAATATTGGTTTGTTTAATAATGCAGCGCAGTATTACAATCATAACCACTTTTGGCTTTGGATGAAAAAAAATGGTGGTGGCCAAAAACTTCCTGAAAAGTTAGCAAAAGCTATTGACGCTGATCTAGGTGGTTACGACAAATTCCGCGCTGATTTTATTGCTGCTGCTAGTGCCCAATTTGGTTCTGGATGGGCGTGGGTTGCTGTTAAAGATGGCAAGCTTGAAATTATGAAAACGCCTAATGGCGAAAATCCCTTAATTCACAATGCTCACCCTATTTTGGGTGTCGATGTGTGGGAACATTCCTATTACATTGATTATCGCAATACTCGACCGAAGTACCTCGAAGCCTTTGTAGACCATTTAATTAATTGGGACTATGTTTTGAAACTTTATGAAGAATGTGAATTTTAAACTGTCTCAATAATTTTTTAGTGTATGAAAGTCCCTATAATCCAATAAATTATCGGAGACTTTCATACCAAAATATTATGGATTAGCAAAAGTCTTTTCCTGCTATCTTTAGAATATATGCATAGATATAGGCAACTTCTTCTAGCTTTGAAAAACGTCCAGCTGCACCAGCGTGCCCTGAATCCATATTAATACGTAATAAAATTGCATTATCGTCTGTTTTTAGGTCTCGTAATTTTGCCACCCATTTTGCAGGCTCCCAGTAAGTTACACGAGGATCTGTTAATCCTGCCATCACAAGTATAGGGGGATAGTTTTGAGCTTTGACATTATCGTAAGGTGAATAGGAAGCAATAAGCTTATAATCTTCTTCTGATTCAAGAGGATTCCCCCATTCGGCCCATTCTGGAGGAGTGAGTGGCAATGAAGCATCTAACATTGTCGCTAAGACATCAACAAAAGGCACATTTGCTACGATCCCAGCAAAATCCTGTGGAGCTATATTGGCAATGGCTCCCATCAACATCCCCCCTGCTGAACCACCATGAGCAATCAGCCGGTCGTGAGAAGTGAATTTATTGTTTACAAGGTAACGCCCACAAGCAATAAAATCTGTAAATGTATTGTGCTTAAAGAGATGTTTTCCTTTCTCATACCATTCTACTCCCTTTTCTTTTCCTCCGCGAATATGAGCAATAGCGTAAATAAAACCTCTGTTTACTAGAGAAAGTACATTACTATTGAAACTGGCAGGTATAGAGATCCCATAAGCACCATAACCGTAAAGCAGACAAGGCGCACCACCATCAAGGGGAGTATTTTTGTGATAAAAAAGTGAAATAGGAATCTTCTCACCATCGTCTGCTATTGCTGTAATACGTCGTGTTACATATGCATCTTTATTATGCCCAGAGGGAATTATTTGCGTTTTTAAAAGCATTCGTTTACAATTTTTCATCTCATAATCAAACACTTGATCAGGTGTTGTCATAGACGAATAGGAAAAACGAATAGTTGGACTGTTATATTCTGCAACTCCTTGCAGACCTAAAGAATAAGCCTCTTCAGTAAAAGCAATGGAATTAACTTGTTTAGTGGTACGTTCCATTACTTTTATACGTGGAAGCCCCTCAAAACGTTCGATCCAGACAAGAAAATCTTGATAAGCATCATGGGATAATATTAGGCACCCAAGCTGATGTGGAACAAACTCAGACCAATTTTCTGATTGTGGAGATGTATATGGCGCTACCATAATTTTGAAATCTTTTGCATTATCTAAATTGGTCAGAATATAAAAGACATCACCACCTTCTGTAAGTGAATATTCAATACCTTTTTGTCGTTTCCGTACACATTGGGGAATAGTAAAAGGCGCCTCAGCAGGAATTAACCAGATCTCGGATGTTTCATGATCATGAATATTAATATAAATAACATCATTAAGCTTAGAACCGCTTACATCTAAGAAAAAACCTGGATTGTCTTCACGAAAAATAAGCTTATCTTGTGATTGATCTGTGTTTAATTGGTGATAATAGAGCTCTGAAGGTCGGTGGTTTTTATCCATCTTAGTATAGAAAAAACCTTCAGATCTAGCATCCCATACAATTTGACCAGATGTATCAGTAATTGTGTCCATACAGTCAGACAATGTCTCAAAATTACGAATTTTAGCTGTATAGAATTCTGATCCTTTGTCATCATAGGTCCATACCACATGTGTATGGTCAGGAGATTCTTGAACTGAACCAAATTTGAAATATTCTTTGCCTTCTGCCAAGACATCACCATTAAGGTACACGTTTTTTTCTCCGCCATTCCTTGGTGTCCGAAAATAATGTGGTTGTTGGCCTCCGGTAACATAAGAGAATCCGTAAGCAAAAGGACCATGTTTTATAGGAACAGAACTATCATTCTCTTGGATCCTGTTTTTCATTTCGATAAAAAGCAAATCTCGTAATGGTTTTGTATCAGCCATTTGAGCTGATTGATAAGCATTTTCTTTTTCAAGATAATGTCGAATATTGGGATCAAGACAGTTAGGATCTTTAAAAACATCTTGCCAGTTAGACGCACGTAGCCAATGATAGGGATCATCACGAAAAATACCATGATATATTTCCTTATGAGTGATTCTAGATGCTTTGGGAGGAATTGCAAAAGTGCGAGTCATACACAATCCTATATTAAAATATGTTAATAGCTTCGTTTATATGTTAGAATCACAATGATTGATGCAAGTGTAAAAATCTATAAGTTCTATTCACTTGCAAAAATAGCACCATGATAATTTTTAAAACTAATACCTTTCTGTTCATTACATATCACAGCTATTGTTTTCTAGGGATATAACACCACTTTTATAATGAAAGTGACTGGTAAAACAATTAAACTATTAGAAAAAGAATTGATTTTTTTTGAAACAGTATAATCGCATAATTTTACAGAGATGAATAAATATATCTAAAATATTATTATTACTGTATAAAAAATAAAAATATCCTACCTCCTTTTAATGAATAGTTTTATATTAAAAATAATACTATTATGTCATTTTTATAATATAGCATGTTTTTTATTATTAAATTTTGTAAATATAAAAAATAAAAACAAATTTAAAACTTATTAAAAATAAATTTACTAAACTATAATTATTCAAAATAAAATATAATAATTTATATATTATATTTTTATAATTAGTAATTTTATTTTTACGTTCTCAAAAAAAATAAATAAATTTTATCATATATTTTTTTATATTTGTGATGTATTATATATTATGTATGATATGTTATAGGATAAAAATATATTTTAGCATGTAATAATTTCGTTTTTCTTATTGTATATTATGACAAAAAATGGGTTTTTATTTGATTTTTTTGTGTTTTGGCAATTTTATAGAATAATTGAATTGACAAAAAAGATTTTTGTACAATATGAAACTCATGTGCATGAGATCTTTATATCATGAGTATATGCACTATATCTCGATTTTGAATTACTCAATTTTAAATTAAAGGAAACAAGAATGGAACATCGTGCAGTCTTAGAGACTGAAAGCAATTTAGTTATTACATTGGTTGCTGATATTGTTGCTGCCTACGTGAGTAATAATTCTATTCGACCGACTGAAGTGCCAAGTTTAATTGCTGATGTCCATGCTGCTTTTCGTAAAGCAGGGAATCTAGAGTTAACAGAAGTCGAAGTTGAAAAACAAAGGCCTGCCGTTAATCCGAAGCGTTCAGTATTTCCTGATTATCTCATTTGCCTTGAAGATGGAAAGAAGTTTAAATCTCTAAAGCGTCATCTCATGACACATTATGGAATGTTGCCAGAAGAATATCGTGAAAAATGGCAGTTAGATAGTTCTTATCCTATGGTGGCGCCTAATTATGCAAAAACACGATCGGCTTTGGCCAAAGAAATGGGGCTTGGACGCAAAAGCAAACGGAAAAAAACTAAATAATCTTATTTTGCGAAAAAATGGTTTCGTGTATAAAGTTGATTTTAGTATACATGTTTTGTGTGAAGCTTTTGTATATATAGCAATTTCTACCAAGGGGATTACATATAGCTTTCGTTACGAATCCGTTTAATCATTGATTTCAAACCATTTGATCGTTGTGGTGTAAGATTTTCATTTAAACCAAGTTTTTCAAAGAGCTCTTGAGCATCAGAATTGCGAATTTCAGAAGCTTTTTTGCCTGAATAAAAAGCAAGAAGTATGTAAATGAGTCCACGCACAATATGAGCATCGGAATCACCTTGAAACGTCAATATTGGATCTTTTGAGTTATTACGTGAAGATAAAAGCCACACTTGGCTAACACAACCAGGAACTTTGTGAGCATCATTTCGAGCGCTTTCTGGAAAAGGTGGCAATTCATAGCCAAGCTCGATGACATAACGATAACGATCTTCCCAATTATCCAAAAGCGAAAAGTTCTCTATAATATTACCGATTTTTTCCGCCATTATTTTAGTCCTGTTTCGTTTGAATAATCATTCTTGAATACACTTATAAAAAATAAATATTTATTCTTCCTAACATAAATAACACGAAGAACGTTAAAAATCCTTATTTCAAGATAACATTGCATAGTTTTGTAAGAACTCTTGTATTTCGATTTTGTAAGAAACATTAGGGGAAGTCTCTGATATCATTTTTTTCCTAATATGTTCCCTAAATATTCATAAGCAGCTCTTGCACCGTAATATGCGCGCTCGCCAAGTGAACTTAAAAAGGATTTTCCTACTCTGCAGGTTTTTATATTACGGTCACAAAATGCGCCTAAGTCATTTAAGGCTTCCTTAAAAGCAATAATCACATCGCTCGTTGTTGTCTCATTATTTTGGGGGCTAGAAGAATGGTTACTGCTTGGATCTGCTACAAAAAATGAAATAATGACAAAAATAAAAAATAAAAAAAATGATAATTTGATTAAAAAACGTATCATGGACAATCAATGTACCGCAGTGGTAAATACAATAAAAGGGGCATTTTATACACTGTTGCTTTATAAACAATTTATAAAATGTGTTTTTTATAAAATTGAGTATTCATGTATTGGATCTATATCATTGGCTTTTTTATAAATATGGCACAATTCCGCTGTATAAAATGGGATACATTGTCTATTCAGTAAAAAAATAACATCAAAATTATACACTTACAAGCTGGTCATGTTAATGAACATACTATGATAAAAAATGAGAGAGATAATCATGTTGTGTACATAATTATTTTAAATAATAGTCCACCATCTTAGCTTAGTTGAAAAGGCTAAAAAGAGTAAACTCTGTTATTCTGACTCTAGTGTCGATAAAATATTTATATTATCTATAAAATTTTTACTGAAATGTTATGAAAATGGTCAACCTGTCGATAAAAACATCAAAAAACAATTGCATCTCTTACGATTACATCTCAAGCCAGTTTTTTCTATAACATTGTAAACATCAATTTAATTAATACTTATGAAAATTATTTAATAGAAGGAATTTATACCAAAATATAATAATATTAAGAGATAATTATTATTACCAAACCGTTTATGGATAAGTAACCATCTATATGTAAATTATAAAGAATAGATAATGATTGTCATCTTTTTAGCGTTATAGGCAAATATTTTCAATTTTATTTTAAATAATAGGCAAACATATGCCCCAAAATGAAGAATAACGTGGCATTATTGTTTAGATAATTATATGTGATAATGTAGTTTGCAAACACCAAAATGATCTTGAATGCTAATCATTTGGTGCTCTCTTTATACACATTAAAGATTTGTATAAAATAAAATGAATAAACGTTGATAAGAACTCTTGTTGATTTATCAACTTATAAATTGATATAATGAAGCTGCTCGTTCTAGGAGTTTGAAAGGAAAAATCAATAATGTCAATGCACTTCTCTCTGGCTGGAAGTAAAAACTGATTCATATTCGTTTCCTAATTTATATTTGTTTCTTTGTAAAAAATAAACGCAACTGAAAATAAAAGTAATGGCAACAAAACGAAAGACCTACCGAAAAAAAACTGTAAAACACCGTAAATACTATAGTAGTATTGTTATAACACTTCTTCTTATAATTTTTCATTTTATTTTTTGGAGTGCAAAAACTATTTATTTCTATACACGAAAAAATACTTTATTTTTTGTTGGATCTTTTCTTTTTAGCATTAGTTTTTTATTTATTTCATTTAATGCTTTATTTTCGCAAATGACAACGCATCAAAATATTTTAACTCAAATGAAATTTTCCTCTGTTCAAAGTATAGGTAAGAGCTCTACTTTATCGGAAAAAGAAGAAAAATCACAAGAACTCTCCCGTGTAACTTCTGTACATTCTCAAAGTCATAAGTACACAAATTCACCTTTACCCTCTCAATCAGCAAGCATGCTGGAAAAGCAAAAAGAACTAGCAAAATTAGGACTTTATGATGGACCATTAGATGGACTGGAAGGACCTAAAACACGCCGAGCCATCACTTTGTGGAAACAGCAAACTGCTCAGAGAATGCAAAAGAATGTTCTATCTAATCCCGCAGCAGATGAAATCGCGATATTAATTAAGCAAAGCGAAATAGAAACAAACAATACAAAAAATATGACACACTTAAAAGAAGCTATTTTAGAGCCTTCTGTTGAAGATATTATACAAGTGCAAAAAGCTTTACATATTTTTGGGAATGAGGAGGTTATTGTCACAGGAATAGAAGATCAAAAGACGATAGAAGCCTTAAAACAGTTTCAAAAAATATTTGATCTTCCTGTAACAGGTAAAATTAATCACACAATTTTAATGAAAATGCGTGAAATTGGTTTATTAAATTGAAGCTAATCATAATAATCTCTTAATTTATAATGATAATTCATCTTTCGTTTGTTTAATGCTCCCCTCAAACATTCCTTCATCTCAAGCCCTCTTATTTTCAATCAATCAGAATGGTTTTCTTACACATTACATATTGAGCCGTATAATTTGCTTCAAAAAAACCACAACCGATTGCAGAAAAAAGAATATTACAAAATAGCAAACGCGCTTGTTCTAGCATTTTTATTGCCTCTGATGATAAAAGGACACGAAATTTTTGTAGTATCACGTAAACCTTTCATATTATCGAACCACGAATTGTCCATATATTATCGTCAATTTGATCTTTATAAATATGATGCAAAGAATTTGTGCAAACACCTGTAAGGATAAGTAGACGTAAAGCTAATTGTGTTATGGTTGTTGTTTTGCAAAGTGTCTGATAAAAAACCGGCCTTCTCTCTAATCTATTGCTGGAAAGTTATGTGTTTTATGACATTGTCTTCTTAAGAGAGCGTGTGCGTTTAGTATTGTCTATAAATCAACATCCAAACTTACCGCAGCAGTATGTTTGAAAAAAATGTTAAGACAGTTTAGTACTTCTCTCAGCTGTTATAGCTTTTATATGCCAAATGGAGGCAAGAATATTGCGCATCTCTGTTTGTATAATCTCTTAAAACAGGAAAACAGCCTAATTTGGGAAGAATATGAAATTTTAAGGTAAACACCATTTTTCATCTTTGCCATTTCCTTTTAATTCAGCTTTACGCCTTTCAAAGACATCTAAAGCAATATCTTTAAAATAACGGAAATTACCTATTGCCTCATGCTCTTACTTTATCACATGTCTTTTTGGTCTCACTCCCCCTCACCTAAAACAAAATGTCCCAAACGGAATATACTTGGATTGCCATTCACGGGCTTTCTTAAAAAACATCTCTAAAGCACCCAAAACCACTTCGCAACAACACCCGTGAATAAATAATAGCAGGGCCCCCCCACAATAACTGCGCGACAGCGCACATCATCTTTACGCTTGTGAAGAAGCAAGCCGGCACCATTACACACTGTACCTACCTTCAATTTGTGATAGCTCTCACTTGAGACGTTTCATAAGAGGCATATCCTTGCTTTATTTTTTTACCTACAGACGCTCATCCCGCCTGTAACATACAAAAAACATGGTTTTGATTGATTCATTATAAAAGAAGTCGAAATAAGAAGATCTTATGATATTTACAGCTTTCATTCAATATGAGAAATAAAAAATTATCTTTATAAATCAATAGATTGTGTAACTTTGATATTCCTTTATAAATGTAAAGATGGGAGTGCATAATGGAGTTTATAAATTTTGGGAAGATTTTTATAAACTTACGGGGAGTTTTACATAATCCCCATTCCACGAATATCAATGTGAAGTGGGGCATCACTGAGAAATGTCTATCTCAAACAGCATGATGCGCAAAAAAATGCATTTGTTTGCAGCATTCTACTTTGCGTGAGGAGCTCATTCCCCTATAAAAAAGCAAACGCGTAAATTGACTGCACAATAACACGTTTCTCTCTATCAAGAGGTTCGCCAATAAAAAGTGCATTAATAATACATCTTTGTCTATCCTGTGCTTTATATTTTCTCTCATAAACCTCTAACGCGTAACACAACTTATCGTGCATTTTAGAAGCATTTTTATTCCCTTTATTAAAGAAAATAAAAGAATATATAAAAATTTATTTCAGTAATAACGATACAACAAAAAATATTAACCCATTACATCCTTTTTGCTATTGCGGCCTGAGCTGCTGCTAAACGAGCAATTGGCACTCGAAAAGGAGAACACGAAACATAATCTAGGTTATTTTCTTCGCATAAAGCAATAGAGGCAGGATCGCCTCCATGTTCACCGCAAATTCCCAATTTTATTTTTGCACGCTTTGAGCGTCCACGCTGTGCAGCAATGGTAATAAGTTCCCCTACTCCATCACGGTCAATAGACACAAAAGGATCTTGCTCTAAAAGACCTTTTTGAAAATAGGTTGCCAAAAAAGGAGCTGCATCATCACGGGAAATCCCAAAAGTAGTTTGTGTCAAATCGTTTGTTCCAAATGAAAAAAATTCAGCAGTTTCAGCAATTTCATCTGCTCGAAGCGCCGCTCTTGGAAGTTCAATCATCGTCCCAACCATATATTGAATAGTGCTTCCCTTTTCTTTCATCACTTCCTCAGCAACCTGATCAATACGCGCTTTCACAAAATCGAGTTCAGATTTAAGCGCAACCAGTGGCACCATAATTTCAAGCATAACAGGAGATCCAGATTTTTGGGCAGCTTCTGCTGCTGCTTCAAAAATCGCCCGCGCTTGCATTTCTGCAATTTCAGGATAAGTAATAGCTAAACGGCATCCTCGTAATCCAAGCATAGGATTAAATTCGTGCAACTGCTGAGTGCGTTCAGCAAGCACTTCAGCAGAAACACCCATAGCTGTTGCAACATCAAGAATTTCTGCTTTCGTTTTAGGCAAAAATTCATGGAGTGGCGGATCTAACAAACGAATGGTAACAGGTAAACCACACATAATTTCAAATAGTTCACTAAAATCTGAACGCTGCATTGGCAAAAGCTTATCTAGTGCTTTACGACGACCACTTTCATCATGACTTAAAATCATTTCACGCATGGCAACAATACGTTCTCCAGAAAAAAACATATGCTCCGTACGGCAAAGACCAATACCTTCAGCCCCAAAAGAACGCCCCATACGGGCATCAGATGGCGTCTCAGCATTGGCGCGAACTCTTATACGTCGCATCCCATCAGCCCATTCCATTAATTTTGCAAAGTCTCCGCAAAGCTGAGGCTGCAACATTGCAACTTTCCCTTTGAAAATTTCCCCACTTCCACCATCAATTGTGATAACATCACCTTTTTTTAGGCTTTCTCCTGAGGCAAACAACGTATTTGTGTTATAATCAATCCGCACACTGCCAGCACCAGAAATACATGGTTTTCCCATCCCCCGCGCAACAACAGCAGCATGACTTGTCATACCGCCACGCGTTGTTAAAATTCCTTCTGCAGCATGCATACCATGAATATCTTCTGGGCTTGTTTCTACTCGGACCAAAATAACTTTGCGACCTTCCGCCGACACAGTTTCTGCCTCTTCTGAAGTAAAAACAATTTCACCAGTTGCGGCTCCAGGAGAAGCAGGTAAACCACGTCCTATAACAAAACGTTCTGCTTTGGGATCAAGTGTTGGATGCAAAAGTTGGTCAAGCGACTTTGCATCAATACGCATCACAGCCTCTTCACGGTTTATTAACCCCTCCTCAACCATTTCAATCGCCATCTTGAGAGCCGCACGAGCCGTGCGTTTTCCTGAACGAGTCTGAAGCATCCATAATTTACCTTTTTCAATGGTAAATTCGAGATCTTGCATATCCCGATAATGCTGCTCAAGATTCTGCGCAATCTGACATAATTTCAAAAAAGCCTCAGGCATAATTTTTTCTAACGACGGTCTATTTGAACCAGCAACAATACGCGCATTTTCTGTAATATTTTGAGGTGTTCGAATGCCCGCCACAACATCTTCCCCTTGCGCATTAACTAAAAACTCACCATAAAGTTCTTTTTTCCCTGTCGATGGATTTCGTGTAAAAGCAACGCCCGTTGCCGAATCTTCTCCCATGTTACCAAAAACCATAGCTTGCACATTAACTGCCGTTCCCCAACTTTCAGGAATGCTATGTAAACGGCGATAAGTAACTGCACGTGCTGTCATCCAACTTGAAAAAACGGCTCCAATCGCCCCCCATAACTGTTGTTCAGGATCTTGTGGAAAAGGGGTTCCTAATTTTTCTTCAACATAGGCTTTATAAGAAATAATAACATTCTTCCAATCATCTGCTGTCATTTCTGTATCAATAGTGTAACCATTGCATGCTTTTACTTCATCAAGAATCTCTTCAAAATACGAATGGTCTAGCCCCAAAACAACGTTAGAATACATTTGGATAAAACGCCGATAACTATCATAAGCAAAACGTTCATTATTGGCTTGTAAAGCAATTGCTTTTACAGTTTTATCATTCATGCCAAGGTTTAGCACTGTATCCATCATCCCTGGCATAGAAGCCCTAGCCCCTGAACGAACAGACAGCAAAAGTGGTCTTTGTTCATTCCCAAATTCACGTCCTGTTTGTTCAGCAACGTATCTTAGTGCTTGCTTAACAGATTCCTGTAGCTCTTCTGGATATGATTTGTCATGGGCATAATAAAAATTACAAACTTCTGTTGTCAGCGTAAATCCGGGTGGTACGGGCAAACCAAGATTACTCATTTCTGCCAAATTAGCCCCTTTACCTCCGAGAAGGTTACGCTCACTTGCACTTCCTTCTGCCTTTCCATCTCCAAAACTATAAACCCATTTTTTCACTGTACAAATCCTCCCATATCAGCTTCAAAACATCATTCAACCCAGGCTCACTTAAAAGCAATGATTTGATTCAAAATTGGCTCAACGATATCGCTTCATAAATGCATAATATTAATCCTTCCAAAAGAGATAATGACCAAAAGTATCACTATCCATCTTCTGGAAGATTAAGATTCAGTTTTTTAGAAAACTATCAATCACCGAAAAAAATTCTTCTACTTTCATGGCACCTTCATATTTACTACCATTAATAAAGAAAGTAGGTGTTGCTGTGACACCAAGCTCTTTACCGCGTTCAAAAGATGCATTTACTTCATCTAAAATGGACTGATTTTTCAAACACGCAGTAAAACTTTCATCTGTAAAACCAGCCATTAAGCCAATTTTCTTCAATGGTGTTAGAGCATTTTTTCCGAAAGCCCATTCATTTTGTTTTTGAAATAAAACTTCTATCAAAGGAAAATAGCGATCTTCCGGTGCACACCGTGCCAACATAAAACCTGCTGTTGCCCGAGGATCAAAAGCATATTCTCGGAAAATAAGTTTTACTTTTCCTGTTTTGATATATTTTTTACGAATTTGGGGAAGTATATCATTATAAAAATGCGCACAATGGGTACATGTCAACGAAGCATACTCAACAATGACGACTGGTGCATCCGCCTCTCCCTCAAAGCGATCCTTTACTTTACCCGATTGGAGAAGCTCTGCCATATCAACAGTTGCCACTGATTTGGGATCACGCGCTAAAGCAACTGTTACACTGTTTTGTACAATCGTTATGAAGAGAAAAATTATCCCGAAAGATAAAAAAGAACGATATTTTACCATAAATAATACTTTTCTGTTGTTATTAACGAATAGGAATCCAATGCTTTCTCATATATTAAAGAAAAATATATAAAATATCTTTCTATTTATTATTTTTTTCCCAAAAAATGCAACAGCCAAGTTGGTAAAGTGCTTGGTGCAAACTTTTATCTTCAATTCCTTCAAGCATTTTTTCCACGTATTTTTTGTCTTGTTCACTCAAAGGCGGTTTTAGAGGCAAGTGATTCATAAAAACCGACATACTCCTTTGCTCAATCTTGATGCGATCAATAGCAATATAGCCAAAAAATCCGTTAATTCTATGAAGTAATTCCTCTGTTTCATGCATCAATTTTAACGCAGCAAATCCTTCACATGCGACAACAAGTGTTGCTGGCTGAAAAACTTCATCTTGATCTGCACGACGTTTCCAAATAATTTTAAGCGGCATTGTATGTTCACTGATATCATAGCCTGCAATCTGTGGCCAATGTTCTATAAGCGCTACATTAAGCCCTGTCCGTTTGCGTAAAACTGGATCAAGTATTTTGTATACCGCCTCAGAAAGAGAATAAAAGATACGTTTTTTAAGTTGTTTTCTCATTTTTAGATCATTGTTCAAGCACTTACTAAATTAAAATCATTTGTTTCATCTAAAAATTGTTGCCTCCTCAATTTATGAAATATCAACAAAATAAAAAGCCTTTTCTCACCAGAGCCTTGACAATAAAAGAGCAAAAAACATGAATTACAAAATAAATAATTTTTTCTTTTGCATTTTATATCTCCCTATGCTTGAAAGCAATCATGTATGAAATTTCTTCGCACCTCCTTGCTTGGTACGATCAAAATCACAGACATCTTCCATGGCGGATTACCCCCGAAAAGCAAAAACAAGGTATCCGTCCTGATCCTTATCAAGTTTGGCTTTCTGAAATCATGCTTCAACAAACAACCGTTGAAACAGTTAAGCCTTATTTTAAAAAGTTTCTAAAACTATGGCCTGATCTTTCCTCTTTAGCAAAAGCCTCCCAAGATGATATCATGAAAGCATGGGCTGGACTTGGTTATTATTCACGCGCACGTAATCTTAAAAAATGTGCGCGACAGCTTGTTGAAAACTACGCGGGACAATTTCCACAATCTGTAAAAGAATTGCGAACTCTAGCCGGTATTGGAGATTATACTGCCGCAGCCATTGCTGCGATTGCTTTTAACCACCCTGTAGCAGTGGTTGATGGTAATGTTGAACGTGTGGTAGCGCGACTTTTTGCTATCACTTCAATACTGCAAAAAGCAAAAGTTGAAATTAAAGAAAAAACACAAAAAATTACTGCTTTAAATCGTCCTGGTGACTTTGCTCAAGCAATGATGGATTTGGGAGCAACAATTTGTACTCCACGCAAACCATCTTGTTATACCTGCCCTCTTCAATGTTTATGCAAAGCAGAAAAGATGCAACAACCGGAGTCTTTTCCAGTTAAAGCCCCTAAAAAAGAACGCCCTTCAAAAACAGGTATTGCTTTTGTGGTCCTTAATAAAAAGAAACAAATTTATTTGGAAAAACGACAGACGCAAAAGCTCCTTGGTGGAATGACCCAAATTCCTAACAATATTGGCATAAACAACGAAAATGGACTACAAAACGCACCCTTTACTGCCAATTGGCAATTCAAAGGACAAATTACGCATGTTTTTACTCACTTTTCTCTAAAACTTGATGTTTACTATACCGAAGATGTTCATGAAATGAATTGTGAAAATGGTTGGTGGTGTAACATTCAACATCTTGCCGAAGAAGCATTACCTACTGTTATGAAAAAAGCCATTTCCGTAGCACTTCCCAATTCTTTTAGATTTAAATAACCTTCCCTATTCATAAAAATGTTTTCTAATGGAGACTTTTGTATCTCTAGCGATCATTTATTAATCTGTAAAAGAAAAATTTTAAAAAATGAAATAACCAATTTTTTCTACAGACAAAAATTAAGGAGCGATAGAAACGCTTAGAAGCTTTAGATTTAAATTTCAGGATCTATCCTTTTTTCGCTTATGACGGAGCAAGTTAGCACCATCGTTATATTTACCAGCCCCCTCAACATCCCTTGGTACGTGAAACGGATTATAAGAGGTACTTTTAGTTCTTTCGTTAACAATTTTTATTCACACGCCAACCCCGTTTATGACATGCAAGAAAGTAATTTTCATCGATTCAATATGGAACAAATTTGAAATAAGAAAACTTGACGATATTCCGAGGGCAATTCGATATGAGTTGCGCTAAATTATCTTTATAATCAATATATTATATGCACTTTACAGATGTACGTATTCAAAAAAGCACTTAATTTTGAACTTCTGAATGAACCTTTTAATTCTGATATTTCATTTTTATAAGCTTATATTGAAATTTTACTGTTTTGGAACTAAAATGAGAACATAGATTGAAAATTTCTCATTTTAATTTCTTCTAAAAGAAGCATAAAATACTCGCTTGTCGCTTACAAGCGAGATTTAGTGTGTCAATAAAAAACATCTAAGAAAGGCTAAAACACCCTCACGTCCATCTCAATCAAGATCAGGTATATTGGTGGTCAATAGAATGAAGCGATCAGCTTAGTTCATAAAACACCCGTTTTTAACATTTGTGAACGTATGATCATTCTTAAATGATCTATGGACTTCAACCGTCCATTTTCCTCATAATACCAAAAGGTCCAACCATTACAACTCTGCGAATCTTGAGCCTTTCTTCCCATTGCGTGAATTGAGCCCGCTTCACCACCATGCATAATCGTACCATCAGCTCTTACAATAGCAGATACTTGCTTCTTACGATCATACAGAACTTCTCCAGGATAGAGTAAACCTGCTTCAAGCAAACTGTTGAATGCTACGCGCGGTTCTGCTTTTTTTCTATCCAAAATCGCTAGTTCTGGTTGCGCTAAAGGTTGAACCGCCGCAATTCTCTCACATGCTGCATCGATGTAATCTTGCTCGCGTTCAATCCCAACAAAATCACGCCCTAAAAGCTTGGCAACAGCACCTGTTGTTCCCGAACCAAAAAACGGATCGAGAATAACATCACCAGGTTTACTAGAAGCCATAATAATACGCGCTAATAACGCTTGCGGTTTTTGTGTTGGATGTAATTTACGCCCCGAATCATCCTTTAAACGTTCAGCTCCAGTGCAGAGAGGGAAAAGCCAATCTGAACGCATTTGTAGATCTTCATTTGCCGCTTTTAAGGCATCATAATTAAATGTGTACTTTTTATCTTTTTGATCTCGCACGGCCCAAATAAGCGTCTCATGAGCATTTTGAAAACGGCGCCCTCGAAAATTAGGCATCGGATTATTCTTGCGCCAAATAATATCATTAAGCATCCAAAAACCTAAATCTTGTAATGCCGTCCCAACCCGAAAAATATTATGGTAAGATCCGATAACCCAAAGTGTTCCGTTGGGTTTTAATACACGACGACAAGCAAGCAACCATGCACGAGTAAAAGCATCATAAGCAGCAAAACTCTCAAACTGATCCCATGCATCATCAACCGCATCAACAAGCGAATGATCTGGACGGTATAAAGCTCCATCCAATTGCAAATTATAGGGTGGATCCGCAAAAATCATATCAACAGAATGTTTTGGAAGTTTTTCTAAAACGGAAACACAATCTCCTTTAAAAATTTTATTGCGCCATGGCATTTGTGAGGGAGTACGAAGGAAATCTTTTTGAAGCTGAATAACTGTCATGAAAAACCCAACAAAATTAACTGAATTTGCCCTATAATCAACCAAAATAGTTTATAGGCCCGCATTACCCATCTATATTTACAAAATAGCGTAAACGTATCGTTAAAGTTCTACAAAATTGATAATTGTTTTTGTTTTTTTAGTAAAAAAACTTTCATATGAATGAAACCTTAATTTTCTTTTTTTCAATGTACTGTTCCCATATCTTTTATTTCGTAAAAGAATTAAGAATCATTTTCAAAGCGTATTTTTATGAAATAAGATCTTCTCAATATCGTTTTCATGAAAGTTGTCCATCTCGTAACATGTAAAGGAGTATCTTATGCCTCAGATAGATCTTATTATTTTTGATTGTGACGGAGTTCTCGTCGACTCTGAATATCTTGCAGCAAAAATTGGATCTCAATTGCTCAAACAAACAGGATATGAAATATCACCCGAAGAATTGAGTGAGCGTTTTGCAGGGCTTATCTTTCGCGATATTCTTAAACACGTTGAACAGGAAACAGAAAAACCTATTTCTGCTCATCTCATAGATCAAATGACTAATATTTTTCGTACACAAATAAAAACTAAATTACGGGCGATTGATGATGTAAGAGAAGCTGTAGAAATTATCCAAACACGCTATCCCTACTGTATCTGCTCTAATGCAAAAAGCGTAGATATAAAAGAGATGCTCACCACGGTTGATCTCTATGACCTTTTTGAAGGTAAAATATTTTCAGCACCTGAAGTTGGAACAAAAAGAACGAAACCGGCCCCTGATGTTTTCCTTTTTGCCGCACAACAATTACAGGCAGAGCCCCAAAACACTATCGTTATAGAAGATTCACTTCATGGTGTACACGCAGCCATAGCAGCAGGTATGCGTGTCATCGGCTTTACGGGAGGATCACATAGCTATCTTGGCCACTCTAATGCACTTGCAGAAGCTGGTGCAGAAACAGTTATTGCAAAACATGCTCATTTAGGAGAAGTCTTAGAAGCAATGGCAGTATGGCGAGATCTATTATAAAAAATCTCTTGAATATATCAATTTGTAAACTCTTGTAAGAAGCATTTTTATTCAAATGTCCTGCTCTTCTCGCTGCTCCTTTTATAATAACTTCAATAAATGCGCAATTCACGACACGGGTGAATTGCATCTCAATGTGAAGGAAAAATATAGCACCTCATTGAGATCATAAGTCTGTTAACCATTGCACGTACTTAAAAAAAGCAAAAAACAGGGGTGCAAACTCATAAAAATTAAACCCTGCTTATCTATCTCAAATCCAATATCCCACTCCCAACCACAGCAGCCTATCCTGATAAATTATTATATTTGTCAAAAAAGAAATATTACGATGCCTTGCTCGATAAGATGTGAAAATTGCTAACCTCTTTCATCAGATCAAAAAAACACACACTATGGTAAAATTGTAAAGGATGTGCATATTGATCATGGAAAAAATATTAAAATTCGCGGAATCTATGGAACACAAGACTTTATTGAAAATGACAAATGCGTCCTTGTTGAGTTACAAAGGCTTATATTTACTCAATCCAAATCTCATAAACTTGTTGAAGGCTTATTTACTTTGCTGCTTAAATAGTATTTTAACAGCATCAATTAGTACAACCTCCCTAAGATTACAAAAAACAAAAAGAATACACTCTTATGAAGATGTGCATTTTATAAAAAACATTTCATACCAAGTAATTTACAGACAATATATTGATTTATAATCATAATTTATCATTATTCAAATTAAGCAAAAAAACCGAATATTGTAAGATTCTCTCATTTCAAACCTAGATATGCTGAATTAAATAAATAAAGAAATAAAAATGCCTTTTAATGAATCATCTCAAAAGGCAAAAATTGTAGCAACATTAGGAGCGAGAAAAGTGTATGGCAATGCCATCTTTCTTCTTTATAAACGTCAAAAATTCTGATGCCCTAAGAATTTTATATTATGGGGGCTTTATCATCATATCTATCATTGCAAAATAGGCTTGAGTACCTTGAGAACGGTTTCTTTAAAAAAGCACATAAATATGAAACATATAATCATGTTAAACAAGCGACAGAGATACCAATAGTTGCTTAAAATTTTCCGAAAGCACTTAATAGACTTTTTAAATAAGCAATGAAATCAGATCTTTTCAAAAGTAATCCACTTTCTAAAAATAAAAGCGGCTTTTCAGTTTGGAAAGAAGAAAGTGTTGAAAATATTATCTAATGCTGATCTTTCGGCACTCATAAATATGTCTAAATTATATTCTTCTATACACTGCCTTGCATCATAGTAATATGCCGTTCACATTAGCGATAAAAAGATAATATCATTTATCTCTATCCAATTCGAGCTCTACTTTACACTATGAGAAAATTGTACATTTTTTAGTATCTATAACATATTATTATCTATAAGATAAATGTATATATTTAATAGTAAATTAAGAATTATTATTCTGCTATCACGATGCAATTAAATAACCATTGAATAATATCTATATAACACACATTATACAATAATGACTATCTATAATAAATACTATAAATAATAAAATTTTATCGTGTCCATTCATATTTTAATTGTTAATAATATTTTTATAACTACATCATAATTTTCATGTTTTCTATTATACTATCGATAATAAATAAATTTTTATATATTTAATAATTAAAAATTTTGATCAATTTTATTATCTATAAATGTATTTAAAAAATATATTAATATCGTTTTATAAAAATTATACGATAAACATATGTTGCTTTATATATAACACATAATAAAATATTGTATAAATTTTTTAAAAATATAATTTGTAATTATTACTGTTACTTTTTTACAATAAGGTTTATAAAAAAATTATAGGTATATTTTTATATGTATTTTTATTATTGACTAAAAATACATATTGAACTATATGACTTGTATATAGTGTGAGATACATAAACATTATGTATATTTATTACATATATAAATTAAAAATATTTGAGGTAAAGTTATGGTGAAAATATTTAAAAATTATATTTTAAGCATTTTTATAGCGAGCACTTTTTTTATTTCACAAACTGTAAATGTTAATGCAAACTATTTGAAAAACGATACTCCAAAAGAGGAACTTTCTGTTTTCCCAATGGAACAAGTAAAATATGCGAAATCCGATGTAGTTTCTACGACTGCTTTCTATGCTCCGTCTGTAAATTATCAAACAGAACATAGAACAATAGGTGAAGGAAAATTAGAAAAGGTCTTTGAGCCTATGACTGTAAGAGGGGGACTATTGTACGCTGGATATGCAATAAGTTTTATAGGATCGATAATAAATTGGATAAATGACATAGTATTGATGTTCAAGTAATTCAATATATTGTAGAAATATAGAATACATAGCTTCATTATGTTATTATTAATTATTATAAATTTATTACATAATGAAGCTTCTATTACTATACCTATAAATTCTGTAAATTACATCCAAAAATCCAAAGTATAATTTATATATACACACACATATATATTGAATACTATAAAGTATTTGAGGTAAATGATGATTAATTTTTTTAACAATAATATGTTAATTATTTCTATGATATCTGTTTTTTACATTTCACAGACTGTAAGTGTACATGCCAACTATTTGCAAAACAATATTCATCGTGAGAATATTTTTATTTCTGTAACAGAACAGAACAGAAAGGATGCAATCAGTACGATTGCTCTCTATACACAAAATCTAAATCGTTGTATGGAAAATGAAATTACCGTCGAAGGAAAATTTGAAAAGGTTGTTGAACCTCTTACACTCGGGGCTTTTGGTATGGGGATGGCACTTGGATATGCATCAAGTACGATAGGCATGTTTTTAGGATGGCTAATAAGTAAAATAATATTGTATTTTAAATCTCGTTAAAATTGAACTTTCATCAGAATAAGACCTTCTCATATGAAATATAAACTATGAACATATTCTGTGTTTATCTATTGTTGATGATAAAAACTAATGAATTATCACACTAAGAGTGAAAAAAGCTTTAAATGCTTCTGTTTCTCTCAATGTGCACTAATTCTGCCGATGCATCTATTCAATTCAGATTAAAATAAAAGTATTGGTGGTAAACTATGATTAAAGTATTGAAAACTTACATATTAAATATTTTTATAGCAGTTGCTTTTTTGCTTTCACAAGTTATAAATGTTCATGCCAATCATTTGAAAAATGATACTCAATGGGAAACTGTCTCTCTAATAGAACAAGGAAAGAAAAAAGCTATCGATATAGCTGCTCTTTATGTCCCAAGTTTCACTCATAGAGCAAAAAGTGAATCTGCCTTTGAAGGAAAATTTGAGAAAGTGTTTGAACCAATTACGCTAGGAGTTTTTTCTACAGTAGGAGCTTTGGGTTTTGGATTCTTGACTGGATCTGTTATGGCCATATTTAGTGGGATAATCGGATGGGCAATAGGAAAAATTAAAGGCAAATAATTCAAAGATACTTAGTTATTTTTTTCTATTTAAAATGAAAATACTTTACAGCCTGCTTCCCATCATTTAGCAGGCTGTTGTATGTTTTCTATGGATAACCTTTAGGTTACCATACTGTATAGCACAAATATAATATCTATTATTATACAAAGTAATAAATTAAGCTAAAAAAGATTATTCAAAGTATAGATTTGCGCACGAAATGCCATAAAATTACCTTATAAATCTTCCAATGTGAGTCTTGGGATGTATCATTTTAACATTTCGTTTAGCAGATTTAATTTTTACAGAGTATTAAGAGTATAAAATAACTATGAATGATTGATTTTTATACAAAAGTTCTTCAGTAAATACTATTCTATCTATTTAATTTTATTATTTAAGAAGGTGTACAAGTGAAGATACGTTTTAAAATCTAAGTGAATGAATAATAGAGAGAAATTTTTGACTGTAACAGATTTTCTGTGAACATTTGGCGTTTATATCTCAAAAATAAAAATGCTTAAGGCTATTTCCTTTCATTATTGAGTTAAAAAGAAGAAAAGAAGCTCTATCCATTTAATAATTTAAATATTATGAAAAACGTGAAATAAATAACTTCACCAATTTGCCAGAAATAAAAAAAAGGATAAGACTTATGGAATATATCAGCACGAGAGGTGAAGCTCCTGCTTTAAGCTTTACGGAAACAATCATGACAGGGTTGGCAAGTGATGGGGGACTTTATTTGCCAGATAAATTTCCTCAGCTATCATTTGATGCGTTACGAGCACTTCGTGGTCAGTCCTATACAACAATTGCTAAAACTATTCTGTGGCCCTTTGTGAATAACGAAATCGAATATACAGCTTTTGAAAATATGATCGCTGAATCTTATGCAACCTTTCACCATCCAGCAATCTGTCCGTTACGACAAACTGGAGCAGATGAATTTATCCTTGAACTCTTTCATGGTCCTACTTTAGCTTTTAAAGATGTAGCAATGCAGTTTCTTTCTCGACTGATGGATTATGTTTTGACTGAAAAAAATAGATGTGCAACGATTATTGCTGCAACATCAGGTGATACAGGAGGAGCTGCGATACAAGCTTTTGCTGGAAAAGAACACTCAGATATTTTTATTTTATTTCCTAAAGGACGTGTATCGCCTGTTCAACAACGGCAAATGACAACCAATCATTGTTCCAATGTTCATGCCATTGCCATTGAAGGAAATTTTGATGATTGCCAAGCTCTTGTCAAAGCAATGTTTAATGACCACAATTTTCGTAAAAAAAGAGCACTTTCAGGTGTTAATTCTATAAATTGGGCGCGTATCATGGCGCAAATTGTTTACTATTTTTCATCTGCACTTTCTTTAGGAGCACCTGATAGAGCTGTTTCATTTACTGTTCCTACTGGAAATTTTGGTGATATTTTTGCAGGTTATGTCGCAGCCCGTATGGGATTACCCATTGCTCAACTGGTCATCGCAACGAATGATAACGACATCCTTGTACGTACATTGACCAGTGGTACTTACGAAACACAACCAATAGTCCATACAACATCACCTTCTATGGATATTCAGGTCTCTTCTAATTTTGAACGTTTGCTCTTTGAAAGTGGCAATCGTGATCCAATGTGGATTCGCAATGCAATGGAAAACTTGAAAAAAACGGGGCTCTTTACTCTTGATGAAAAGCAACTCAAAAATATTCGTTCCCTATTTTCCGCTGGAAAAAGCAACATGGCTGCAACAGCTCAAACAATTGATAGTGTCTATAAGGAAAGTGGCTATCTTGTTGATCCACATACAGCGGTCGCTCTTCAAGTAGCGCGTGAAAACAAAAAACCGCATATTCCAATGATCGTTCTTGCCACGGCTCATCCAGCTAAATTTCCTGATACTATTAAAAGCGCTTGTGGCCTTCATGCTCCATGGCCATCTCATCTCAATGATGTAATGAAACACGAAGAACATTTTATAAATCTTGCTAATGATGAAAAAATAGTCAAAGATTATATTTCTTTAAAATCGCGTGCATCTTATTAAAGTTAGCTGCATTAATTTAAATCAAGAATATTCTGATACCCTTACAATGAGGTGTTTAGCTTATTTAATGGAGTTGTAGATACATGGATGTAGATATATGTCGCCTTAGTAATGGTTTGACTATCGCCACACATACAATGCAACAAATTGATAGTGTTGCCCTCGGAATATGGGTTAAAGTGGGCTCACGCAATGAAACCTCCACACAGCATGGTATTGCTCATCTTCTTGAGCATATGGCTTTTAAAGGAACCGAAAACCGTACTGCTTTTCAAATTGCAACCGATATTGAAGATGTTGGCGGTGAAATCAATGCTACAACCAGTATTGAAACAACAGCTTACTTTGCACGTGTTCTTAAAAGCGATATCCCACTTGCTATAGATATTTTAGCCGATATTTTAATGCATTCAAAATTTGACGACGATGAACTAGAACGAGAAAAACAAGTAATCTTTCAGGAAATTGGTGCTGCCCATGACACTCCTGATGATATTGTTTTTGATCACTTTACAGAAACAGCCTTTCGTCATCAATCCCTTGGACGCTCTATTTTAGGAACAGCTAAAACTATTCAATCATTTACATCTACTGATCTCCATGATTTCATCAATAAACAATATAGTGCAGATCGTATGATTGTCGTTGCTGCAGGAGCTGTAAAGCACGAAAGTTTCTTGCGAGAAGTTGAAAGTCGTCTTGGTACTTTTCGCTCCCATTCAACCGCACCTCTTACTAATCTTGCAAATTATGTCGGTGGCGACTTTCGTGAATATCGCGATTTAATGGATACACAAGTTGTTCTAGGGTTTGAAGGGCGTGCTTATCACGCGCGTGATTTTTATGCAGCTCAAATTCTTTCAATCATTCTTGGTGGTGGTATGTCTTCACGTCTTTTTCAAGAGGTAAGAGAGAAACGTGGATTATGCTATTCTATTTATGCTTTTCATTGGGGATTTTCAGATACTGGGCTTTTTGGTGTTCACGCAGCTACCGGACAAGAAGGGCTCAAAGAACTCATTCCTGTGATTCTTGATGAACTTTCCAAGGTCAGCAAAAATATTCACGCCAACGAACTGCAACGAGCACAAACGCAATATCGTGCAAATCTGACAATGTCACAGGAAAATCCCTCTAGTCAAGCACATCTCATTGCTCGCCAAATACTCCTTTATGGTCGACCAATTCCAATATCGGAAACAATTGAACGCCTCAATCTCATCACTCCTAAAAGATTAACTGATTTAGCACATCGTCTTTTTACAAACTCCACTCCAACACTAACTGCTGTCGGACCTGTAGGACCCCTTATAAATTTTGATGATTTAACGTCAACTCTTTCATACAAGCTAAAGTAAAAACTTCTTTTCAATGCAACATCACAATAACGTCACATATTTTATCATAAAATTTACCACAAAAGCTCTCCTCATTAAATAAGTTTTGGAAATATTGGGCAAATAGGCGTACAAAACTACCCAATTCATACTTCATGTGATAAAGATTCTAATAAGTGAAGGTATATCCGTGAAATCTGAAAATTCATGGTTTAACTTTGCCCTTTTAAAATATAAAACTTCATTCGCTTCAGGTTCCATTGAAGCAAATGGGTGTATGGTCTATTTGTATATAAAATCACATAACTTAAGAAAAGTGATAACAATTTATTATGTAAATAAATTATAAAAGGTGGACGTTTTTTCTCAAAAGTCGAAATGAAAATTAAACATCCTAAAATATTGAGAGTGGGACATTGTGAAGAGTTTGCGTAAAATAATTGACATCATTTTCATTGTAGTCGTTAGTTCTTTTGTCCATCTTACATCAGCACAAGCAATTGAACCAGTTAAAATTTCTTCTCAAGATGCTGCTCTTGATCTCTCAAAAGCAATTGAAATTCACCATACAAACAACTCTATTTTTCAAACAAGTACAGCACCAGGACCAGATGGTATTGTATGGCGTATTGAAGTGCAGGCAAAAAATGAAAAATTTTCCGGAAATTGGGCAGTTTTTTCTCTTGCAAATCCAACAGATGAACAAGTTGATCGTCTCATCGTTGCCCCCCATTACCGCATGGCACGTTCTGGATTTTTTTGGCCAGACCTTGGATCATCAAGGATTCAATCCATAACGCCAAGCGAAGGTTTTTCCCTCGATCGTCAACTTAGTGCAAACTCTGATATCTTTCGTATTACCCTTAACCCTGGTGCTGTTATTACATTTGTGGCCGAACTTAACTCTGCAAATCTACCGCAAATCTATTTATGGCAACCTGAAGCTTATAAAGATGCAATTAATTCTTATACGCTTTATCATGGTATTCTTCTTGGGATATCAGGCCTCTTAGCGCTTTTGTTAACTGTTCTCTTCGTCGTCCGTGGAACAGGGCTGTTTCCTGCAACAGCGGCAGTTGCTTGGGCCGTGCTTTTTTATATTGGTATTGACTTCAACTTTTTAAATAAATTCTTTGCAGTTACACTCACAACCCAACCAATCTGGCGTGCTGGTACAGAAGTAGCACTTACTGCTACACTCTTCATTTTTCTTTTTACCTATCTCAGCCTTAACCGCTGGCATTATCATTTTAGTTACGGTGCTATCGCTTGGACCATTGCGTTTTGCAGTCTAGGAGCCTTTGCTATTTATGATCCCATCAGAGCATCTGGAATTGCGCGTTTGTCTTTTGGCCTTACCGCTGTGCTTGGTATAATATTAATCATCTATTTCTCAATCAGAAGCTATGACCGCGCCATTATGCTTATTCCAACATGGTTGCTCATTAGCTTTTGGTGCGTTGGAGCCTATGCCTGCATAGCTGGACATTTAAACAATGATATTATCCAGCCAGCATTAGCGGGAGGATTAGTGCTCATTGTTCTTCTCATAAGCTTTACTGTCCTGCAACAAACTTTTTCTAATGACGCTTTCCATGAAGGAATATTTTCCGACCTTGAACAACAAGTACTCGCAGCAAAGGGAGCTGGAAATATTATTTGGGATTGGAATATTGAGCGTGATCGTATTGTTGTACATCCAAACATGGCAACCCTTTTTGGTACTGAAATTCATAACCTCAATGGACCTATGCGCAACTGGATTTCAGCCTTGCACCATGATGATCGTGAACGCTTTCAAGCCGTATTAGATATCATTCTTAAAAATAAAAAAGGGCGCATTGATCAAATTTTTCGGCTTTCTTCCGGTGGTGGTTATTATCATTGGTTTTCTCTTCGTGCACGTCCGGCTATGCAAAAAGATGGAAAAATCACACGTGTCATTGGAACCATTGTCAATATTACTAACCATAAAAAATCCGAAGAACGCTTATTGCATGATGCAATCCACGACAGCTTAACTGGACTTCCTAACCAACAAATTTTCTTTGATAGACTACAAAATTATACCTCTTTAGCGAAAGCAAATATCAAAATTAGACCGACTGTCTTTATGATTGATTTTGACAATTTTCGCCAAATTAATCGCAAATTAGGCATAGCAGTTGGGGATACTGTACTGCTTATAATCGCACGTCGTTTAAATCGTCTCATTAACTTTCAAGACACCTTATCGCGTCTTTCAGCAGACCGCTTTGCAATTATTTTACTCAGTGAAACCGAACCACAAAAAATTGCAGCATTTGCAGATCATTTGCACAAAACAATTTCAGCACCTATTTCACTTTCAGAAAATAAAATAATCCTTTCAACCTCTATCGGATTGGTTACATGGAGTGAAAGCCGATCGACGGCTAAAGATATTTTTAATGATAGTGAGTTAGCGATGATTCGCGCAAAACAAATGGGTGGGAACCATATTGAACCTTTTCGTCCTAATTTTCGCACTTTGGGTCTCGAACATAATACTCTGGAGAAAGATGTTCATTATGCCATAAAACGTAATGAGATGAAAATCCTCTACCATCCTATTCTTAATTTATCAGACGGACATATTATTGGTTTTGAAACAATTGTAGAATGGCATCATCCCACTTATGGAAATTTAAATGTCTCTGATTTCATAAAAATCGTAGAAAATGAACAAATTGTTATGGATTTGTCACAATTTATCATCGATAATGCCATTATTGATCTTATAAATGTACAAGAAAAATTTTCCCAACAATCTTTCTTTATTTCAATTAATTTACCAAGCGCAGAAATGATTCATCCTCGTTTTATCAGTCAATTGCGTGCCGCTTTGCTTCGCCATCCGCTCCACAAAGGGCGTCTGATGATTGAAATATCTGAATTTGTCTTAAGAAATAATCCTGAACAATCAGCGCACTTTCTTGAACAAATTAAAACACTTGGAATGAATCTCGCACTCGATAATTTTGGAACAGGTTATTCGTCTCTGACCTATCTCGTACGTTATCCATTTGATATGGTTAAACTTGATCGTTCACTTATCTCAATCGACTCTCTTAAGAAGAAAATTGTTCTAAAGTCTATCATTAATATGGCAACAGATCTTAATTTGCAAATTATCGCAGAAGGTGTTGAAAATGAAAAAGAAGCAATCTTCCTCCGTCAAGAAGGCTGTAAATATGTTCAAAGTACACTTGTGACGAAACCGATTGCCATAGAAGAATTAATTACGCTCGTTCAGAGCCATTTCCCTTATAAAATAAAAACATAAGGGATAAAATAACGTGTAAAGTTAAAAAGCTTAGAAAAAACTCTACGCGTGTCCCATTTCAGAAGCAAGATAAGTTGGATCGATACCCATGCGTGTTAAACTTTTATCATACTTGCAGCTTAAATCGCTTTCAAAAAGAAAACTGGGTGATGTAGAACTGATTAGCCAACCATTTGTAGAAATTTCTGCCTCAAGTTGCCCCGCTTTCCATCCAGCATAGCCTAATGCGACCAGTGCATGTTGCGGACCTTGTTCGCAACTGATCGCTTTTAATATATCAATTGTCGCAGTAAAACAGATCTTATCTGCAATAAAAACAGTTTCTTCACAAGTATAATCATCTGAATGAAGGACAAAACCACGCGAAGGATCAACAGGACCACCATAGCGAACAGGAAACTGTTTTATTGGTTCAGAAAGACTTTTTTTTTGGCCACTGTCTATGACTCCCAAATGAAGCAAAAGTTCTGGAAAATCAATATGATGCAATTGATTAAGAATGATGCCCATCGCACCGGCATCAGAATGCGCACAAATATAAATAACAGAACGAATAAAGCGTTTGTCATTCATCCCAGGCATTGCTATGAGTAATTGTCCACCTAAAAAGCCATTACATCGCTTCATTAATCTGCTATTCTCCATAATTTACATGATAAAAGTTTGTTCATTTAGCACACTAGGAAAATAAAACTCCAATGAAAAAAAGTCGTATATTTACAAATTTACAAAATATCGCAACTTTCTTTTATAAAAAGCTTTTAGTTACTTTAAGCTTAACATTCATAGTTTTAGAATTACTTAACATTCCTGTAAATGCTCAAACAGAACAAAAACTCCAGCTTTTCGCAACATCTTGGTATGAATCAGATGGTGGTCGTATCCGATTAGCGATCACTGAACCTTCTCTTTCTGGAATAAGAGAAGGCATTATTGAAATTGAGCTTAAACCAGGATGGAAAACTTACTGGCGTAATCCAGGTAATTCTGGCATGGCACCATTTTTTAATTTCAACCAACAGATTTCTTATGAAATCTTTTATCCTACTCCACAGCTTTTTGAAACAGAAAATGATTGGTCATTAGGTTATAAAGATAAAGTAATATTGCCCTTCAATCTTTCTGGTTCAAGCAAAAATTTAAGTGGTGCTTTCACTCTTGGATTATGTAATAAAATTTGTCTTCCATTTACTGTTAACTTTGATTTTTCGCCATCTGCTCTTAAAAACAAACAGCTTCCTGCTTCCTTCTTAAAAAAGGCGCAAAATTCTTTGCCCCGCATGACGCAGAATGCACTAAAAATAAGTGCTGAAAAAAATAATAGTACCCTTCTTATAAAAATACAAAATAACAACAAAACTACTCCTTCCTCTCTCTTTTTAGATGGAGGAGAAATGCAAATTGGAGCAGCAAGAAAAGTCAGTGATAACGCAGAATATACACTCTTCAGTGCTCCACTCTATTTAACACCAGAAGAAATAAACCAAAAAATTTTTTATACAGTTGCTTTTAAAGATCACGCCTTAAGTGGAACATTCATATTCCATACGCAGCCAACCCCTCTTGCGTCTCCATGATAAAAGAAAAAGCTCTCAAAAAGCAATTATGCTGGAAAACGTCCATTTTCACGATATTGAGTAATTGCTTTGCGAGCAAGGGCATCTGCGCGTTCATTTTCTGGATGTCCCGCATGCCCTTTTACCCAGTGCCATCTAACTGTATGACAAGAACTAGCATCCTCAAGAGCTTGCCATAGCTCCATATTTTTAACAGGATTTTTTGATGCAGTGCGCCAATTATTCTTTTTCCAATCTTCAATCCACTTAGATATACCGTTACGTACATAAACTGAGTCTGTATAAAGATCGACCAAACAGGGCTCTTTAAGCGCCTTTAATGCACAAATTGCCGCCATGAGTTCCATTTGATTGTTTGTCGTATGGATCTTACCGCCATAAAGCTCCCGTTCATGACCATTCCAGCGTAAAATTGCTCCCCATCCTCCAACTCCAGGATTCCCTGAGCAAGCACCATCTGTATAAATTTCAACGACTTTTTGTTGAGTTGCCATAAAATTTAAAAACCTAATTCACTTAGCGAATTTACATTACTGAAAAAACAAAGCTTGTGCCAATACTCCCATGGATCTTTCTTAATAACAAAGCTATTAGGCGGTGTATTAAACCAATCATATAGACGTGTGAGTAAGAAACGTAGAGATGCACCACGAGCTAATAAGACCATCTTGTCCAATTCTAAAGGGATCAATGGTCTTATTTTTTGATAATTTTCCAATAACTTACGTGCTTTGGTAAGATTATAGGAATGATCAGGCTCAAAGCACCAAGCATTTAAACAGATCGCTAAATCATAAGCAAAAAAGTCATTACAAGCAAAATAGAAATCTATCATCCCAGAAAGACGATGATTCACAAAAAAAACGTTATCATTAAATAAATCTGCATGAATAATGCCTATTGGTAAATTACATGGCCAATTTTCCTGTAAAAAAGCCAATTCCAACTCAATTTTTTGTCCAAATTCTTTTAACAATGCATCTTCTTTGGTTTGACAACGTTGCCACAATACCTTCCAATCCATAACAGAAAGAGTATTTTTACGACTGAGTGTAAAATCCTGTCCTGCTAAATGTAATTGTGCTAACCCCGTCCCCACTTCGCCACAATGATCTATATTGGGCTGGCGGATCCACTCTCCTTCCAGAAAAGTAATAATAGCAGCAGGACGTCCTGCTAGTTCACAGATCATCATTCCATCATTTTGAATAACAGGTTGAGGACAAGGAATTCCACGCTGTCCTAAATGCTGCATCAAGCGACAAAAAAAAGGTAAATCATCTTTTGAAATACGCTTTTCATAAAGTGTTAAAATAAATCGCCCTTGTGTTGTCTCTAACATAAAATTAGAATTTTCAATCCCCTCTTCTATACCTTGATAAGACAAAAGTGATCCTATTGCATAACGTGTTAAAAACACTTTTAAATCATTTGGGTGAATATCTGTATAAACGGCCATTATTCTGCTTTCGTTGTAGACATGTCTGTATTCTGATTTTCATTTTTTGCATTATTTGCTTGACCATTAACGAAAGCCATATCTTGAGACGTTAAAATGACGTCGCGTAATTCGCGACTCACTAAAAATTTTTCCGTTTCTACCACTGTTTCAGCTAATTCTATTGTGACATCATAACGCTCACGAAATGCTGAAATAATTTCATCAATAATAATTTCAGGAGCCGAAGCCCCTGCTGAAAGACTGACTATAGAAAGAGATTTTAGGTTTTCAAAATTAATTTCATCAGCGCGCTGAACTAAAATAGCTTGCCGCGCACCAGACTTTTCGGCAACCTCTACTAAACGTCGTGAATTAGAAGAGTTTGGTGCTCCAACAATCAAAAACAAATCACTCCCCTTTGCCGCTGCTTTAACCGCATCTTGTCGATTCGTTGTAGCATAGCAAATTGATTCAGCCGCTGGTGCTGCTAATGTAGGAAAACGTTGTTGTAATATATCGATAATTCCTGCAGTATCTTCAACAGAAAGCGTTGTTTGTGTAACAAATCCTAATTTATCTGGATCATTGGGTTGATAATGCAAAGCATCTTCTATCGTTTCAATAAGCGTTACAACCCCTTCTTCAAGCTGTCCCATTGTCCCTATCACCTCAGGATGACCAGCATGACCAATCAATATAACATGACGACCATGACGTTGATGTCGTATCGCTTGTTTATGAACTTTCGAGACCAACGGACATGTTGCGTCGAGATAAAACAAATTATAGTATCGTGCTTCTTCTGAAACAGATTTTGGTACACCATGAGCAGAAAAAACAACTGGTTGATTGCGATGTTCTTCTGGAATCTCATTAAGTTCTTCGACAAAAACAGCACCCCGTTGCTGTAATCCCTCAACTACGTAGCGGTTGTGTACAATTTCATGACGAACATATACTGGAACACCATATTTTTTTAATGCAAGCAGAACAATCTGGATAGCACGATCAACCCCTGCACAAAATCCACGTGGACCACAAAGACGTATCGTTAAAGGGGGAAGTCCAGACATAAATCATCCTTAATCTCTATAGTTTTAGCTATATATTCAAACAACCTATTATTATACATGAATAAGCAATGTAAAAAAACGTGCAATATCATCTTTTGCATAAGAACACACTCTATCGTGTTTTCTTACAGCATTTTCTTGAAGAAAAGCTCTTTTAAAATTTGCTCTTTCATTTTACGCAACTAAAGAGCGATAAAATACCAAACAAGAGATTCAATCAAAAGAATTCCAAAGATAGCTGCCAAATAAAGTAACGAAAAGAAAAACGTTTTTTTGGCCATCAAAATAGTTTCATTATGTGTATCAGCTTTCCATAAACGATAGGCAAAATGAATAAAGATAATGCTTAAAATTGTTGAAAAAATACCATAAAAAATTCCGCCAAGACCAGTAAAGCAAGGAGCAGCAGCACACAATGCCATCAAAACAGTATAAAATAAAATCTGTTTTTTTGTTGAATGTTCACCTCGTACATTAGGCATCATAGGGATACCTGCAGCCTCATAATCAAGAGATGAAAATAAAGAAAGAGCCCAAAAGTGAGGGGGGGTCCACATAAAAATGATTAAAAATAATAAAAAGCTATCAATACTCACTGTCCCTGTTGTCACAGCCCATCCAATCATTGGTGGAAAAGCCCCAGAAGCACCACCAATAACAATATTTTGTGGTGTGATACGCTTTAACCAAATTGTATAGATAACGACATAAAAGAAAATCGTAAACGCAAGAAAAAATGCCGCAAACCAATTAATGAAGCTCCCCATAACCAATACCGAGAGCATAGAAAGAACCATGCCAAAAATAAATGCCTTTTGGGAGCTGATTTTACCCATGGGAATAGGACGCTTTTTAGTCCGTTCCATCACAGCATCAATGTCAGCATCATACCACATGTTCAGTGCTCCCGCACCACCGCCACCAGCAGCAATACATAAAATTGCTAAAAAACCATACCACGGATTGATAGGAACAGGCGATACAAGCAAACCAACCAGAGCCGTAAAGACCACAAGAGACATAACACGTGGCTTTAATAATGTGATGTAATCACCAATACCGGATTTTGGTGGCGTTGATTTACCATTCACAACCGATAACTCTTCTGAAACTGACATTCCACTCAAAGCCCTTTTCCATTTCTGTCATTCACAAACCCAATATTATCTGACAAATATTATCTAGCGTATGGAAATAACCCATTAAGACCAATCGTATTTTTGAGAAAATATGAAATATCTCTTTCGCACGTATCCCCTAAAAGTAAATGGAAATATTGGCAATAAAAATACATTTTTTCAATCAACGTTCTCTCCACATTACAAATGTATCATAAAAATATATCATATGAATTAATATATTTGGGTAAATACTGATTTTGTGTTATAGTTTTTTATGGGGAATTCATTTTTTATGTAAATCTATGCACGGTTGTGGGTGTTGAGTCGGATAGGATGTTCTGTGATACTTTATAAATTACTCAAAAAAACTTTTTTTATTGGTGCTGTTCTTTACACACTTTATAGTAGTTTTATCAGTCATGCATTTGCACAAACACCCTATGCACAAGATGTCCCTGCTCCGCAAACCTATGGTGCATGGACAAAAGTGTGTTCTCTACCACCAGGTACACCTAACATGCAGTGTGAAGTTGTACAAAACGTTCACACACAAGGGCGTCAAGATATTACCTTGCGCGTTACATTTTATAAACTTCCTCAAAAGCAAGGTGCTTTGATGCGTGTTTTTGTTCCGATTCGCGTTGAATTACGTCCTGGCGTTGGAATTAAAATTGACGATAAAAATATGGGCAGAATGGAATATCGTCGTTGTCTTGGTGATAATTGTGTTGCTGAAGCCTTTCTTAAAGAAGACATATTGCAGCTCTTTTTAAAAGGAAAAATGGCAACCTATTTTATCTTTACAACTCCTGAACAAGGGATTGGAGGTTTTGTTGACCTTCATGGTCTTGGCGACGCCTATGCAACCTTACCGACATGAATGAAATCAATACATTTTAAACAATCAAAATCTCATCGTATATTTTGAAAGATTCTTAAAATTAGATTGATAAAAATCTTCGAAGCCCCCATAAAAATAGGATAATTCTTATGAAATCGCTGATTGATCATTTTGATATTGCTTCCTCTAAAGTGCAATCACTTATACAGGAAACACTTCATCATGCTGATGATGGTGAGCTTTACCTTGAGTATACAGAAAGCGAAGCTCTTTTATTTGATAATGGACAGCTTAAAAACGGCTCATTTCATCAAGATATGGGATTTGGACTACGCGTTGTTGCTGGAGAGGCTACTGGATATGCTCACTCTAGTGAGTTATCAGCTGCTGCACTCAAACGTGCCAGTGAAGCTGCTAAAGCTGTTACCTATAATAATCATGCAGGGACTTATAGCATAGCACCTCAACAAACAAACAAAAGGCTTTATCAACCGCATAATCCCCTTGATGCTCCATCATTTGAAGAAAAAAGTGCTCTTTTGCAAAAAATTGATGCCTATTTACGTGCTAAAAATGATAAATTGCATCAGGTGACTGTTTCTCTTTCCGGCTCGCTACAACATGTTGAAATTTTACGTGCAGATGGTTATTTGGTTCGTGATATTCGTCCCCTTGTGCGACTTTCTATATCTGTGGTCGCAGCTGAAGGCAATCGTCGTGAAAATGGTTTTTATGGATGTGGAGGGAGACAAGCATTTAACCAATTTATTCATGAAGACAATTGGAAAAAAGCCGCGGATGAAGCCTTACGTATGGCTTTAATAAATTTAGAAGCAGAAGCAGCACCTGCTGGATCTTTTGATGTTGTCTTAGCTAACGGATGGCCTGGTGTTATGCTCCATGAAGCCGTAGGTCATGGTTTAGAAGGTGACTTTAACCGTAAAAAAACATCGGCTTTTGCTGGACTTTTAGGACAACAAGTTGCAGCAAAAGGTGTTACAGTTGTTGATGATGGAACAATTCCACAATGCCGTGGCTCTCTCACTGTCGATGATGAGGGGACCCCTTCAGGATATAACGTTCTCATTGAAGATGGAAAACTCGTTGGTTTTATGCAAGACAGACTTAATGCACGGCTTATGGGAGGTAAATCAACTGGAAATGGACGGCGTGAATCTTATGCTTATGCACCAATGCCACGAATGACCAATACAATCATGCTAGGAGGAGATAAAACACCTGAAGAAATCCTTTCTTCACTTAAAAGTGGTATCTATGCTGTTTCATTTGGTGGAGGACAAGTTGATATTACTTCCGGAAAATTCGTCTTTGAATGTACTGAAGCATACCGAGTAGAAAATGGCAAAATTTGTGCACCAATCAAAGGTGCAACTCTTATTGGAAATGGACCGGATGCTATGAAACGTATCACAATGATTGGTAATGATAGTAAACTAGATAATGGTATTGGTATGTGCGGAAAAGCAGGGCAAAATGTCCCTGTTGGTGTTGGTCAACCTCATCTTCGAATCAATAATATGACAATCGGTGGAACTGCGCTTATAGAGGAATAAGCTTGCTCATTCCTTCCCAGTATTGCCTCCTTCTCGTCTATTATGACCATTTTGTGAGGGGGAGATTACAATGAATTGATTTATAAAGATAATCTAGCGTTATTCATATTGTATTAGAACCTTGAATACCGCAAGATTCTCTCATTTTAAATCTGTGTCTGTTGGATCAATCAAAATCATTCGTTTATACGTTACAGGCAGGGAGAGTTATATGGATAAAAACTGTACAAGAAAGGACTAAAGATTCCTCTTATGGGCCGTCTCAAGTACCAAGAGTTTTAAAAAACATTAGGGGATGGCAAATATAACGATGGCACAGGCTTATTCAGACACATATTCTTCGTAATCCATTAGTCTTTTGTGTGGGGTAACTTGTCTTTTATATTCATAATAAAAAAGACTTTCTACATTTAGTGCTCTTAAATCAACGAGAAAAAGGTTATTATTATAGATAAATTTTGGAGAGATTTTATAATAATACTCAGGTAAACTTTTTAAAAAAATTAGGCTAAAGTTTCCAACCTTTCTTTTTTTTCTTTTTGCTCAAAACAGCAACAATTTCGACATGTGGTGACCATAAAAATTGATCAATCGGTATGATTTTTTCTACTGTATACCCCCCTGCAACAAGAAGAGATAAATCACGAGCAAATGTAGTAGGATTACAAGAAATTGCCACAACACGTGATACTGTTGTCTTCGCTAATTCACGTACTTGTTGCTCTGCACCAGCACGGGGAGGATCAAAAACAACACTCTCAAAACATTCAAGTTCCTTTACAGAAAGGGGTTGTCGGAAAAGATCACGTTTTTCACAAGTGACCGTTTTTAAACCAGTCGCAAAACGTGCTGCTGTATTTAGATTTCTTAATGCATCTTCATTATTTTCTACTGCATGAACATTCATCTTTTTTGCCATACGCAAGGTAAATGTTCCTGCCCCTGAAAACAAATCAACAGCATTCTTTGCTTTTTTTAAATGAGTCAAAATAATATTGCCCATTATATTTTCAGCTTCACAAGTTGCTTGCAGAAAACCACCAGAAGGAAATTCAACACGGACATCTCCAAAGTAAATCTCTGGTTTTTCTCGTTCAACCAAAATTTCACCGTCAACAGATAAACGTATAATCCCATATGAAAGAGCAGCACTGATCATTCTCTGACGAAGTGATTCATAGTGTATAATGCAACCGCTTAAAGCAACATCTAAACCATTTTCAACACATGTTATCGTAACATGAAACCGTTTGGCAGAGCTCTTTAGAAAAGCACAGAGCTCTCTGATATTATGCAACTGAGAAATAAGCTCTGGACGGCTTACTGGGCATTCCTCAAGAGCTACAATCTCATGAGAGAGATAACGGTTAAAACCAACTTTTTGCCCCTGTGGGGTCATGGATGCTGTTAGAGTAATCCGCCGTCGGCTATAAGGTTTACATTCTATTAAAGGCGCAACAACATTATTAAGTCCATACTTTTTAAGCGCCTCAACAACCAATTGTTGTTTCCATACGCGATAAGCATCCATATGCCAATGCTGAAGAGTACACCCTCCACATTCTCCAAAATGCTGACAAAGAGTATCAATGCGTTCTGATGATTTTTCTTTTAATGTTATATATGTTGCATATTTTCCATGAACAGTAATTTCAGCACACTCTCCTGGTAAAGTAAAAGGAACAGAAACGAAGCCGTGAGACGTCTTAGCAATACCATAACCATTTGCTCCGATATGATCGATTATGACATTGTCATTCACTCTTGTTTTTCTCCGAATAGTAAATATTCCACGTTGCCATCACCACCTGTAATAGGGGAAGAAATTAAACCTTTTGCACTCCACCCTGTTTGTGTATTTAACCAAACAAAAAGCGCCTCAGCAGTTTCTTTAGCACTTGATGGACTTAATATTCCTCCCTTACTAAAGTGTTTACGACCAACCTCAAACTGAGGCTTTACCAGTAAAACAGCTTGGGCACCCTTCTTGGCTAAAGACAACACGGGAGGCAACGCAAGTTTGAGCGAAATAAAGCTAACATCTGAAACGATAAGATCAATTTCTCGCCCACCTAAATGTTCCTGTTTAAAATCTCTGACATTCAAGCCTTCTAATAACGTTATAGCACTGTTGCCCAATAAACGTTTATCAAATTGATGATGCCCAACATCAACGGCAATGACATGATCTGCTCCACGCTCTAAGAGAACTTGCGTAAAACCACCTGTTGATGCACCAACATCAATGGCTGTCACTTTGTCCGTTACAATTGGAAATGCATCAAGTGCAGCAATCAATTTTAACGCTGCCCGAGAAACATAATTCTGCGCTGGATCACAAACGGTAATCTCTGCATCATCAAAAACGATTTGCCCAGCTTTAAAAACGATTTCTCCGTTAACTTTAACAGTTTGGCGCATAATTGCATCACGTGCGCGTGAACGTGTCGTAAAAAAGTTTTTTTCAACTAAAAAAATATCGAGTCTTTTTCTGGAAGCCATCTCATACTCGAATTTTCTATCCTGTTCGAATCTCGCGTCCCAAAACAGCAAAAACCGTGTTTAAAATACCCATAGCGTCAAGTCCGACACGTGAAAGAATTTTTTCTGGTGAACCATGATTCAAATATTCATCAGGAAATTTTAGTGTACGAACTTTCAAACCATGCTCTAAGAGCCCTTCTTGCGCTAAAAATTGTAATATGTGCGCTCCAAATCCACCGATTGCCCCTTCTTCAATTGTCACCAATACCTCATGCTCACGTGCCAAACGACGCATCAAATCTTTATCTAAAGGTTTTGCAAACCGTGCATCTGCAACCGTTGTAGACAATTCTTCAGCCTCCAACGCATCAGCAGCTTGCAACACTTCTGACATCCGCGTTCCAAAACAAACCAAAGCGATTCTATTTCCTTCACGCAGAACGCGCCCTTTTCCAATTTCTAATAACTCACCACGTTGCGGTAAATCTATACCAATCCCCTCACCACGCGGATAACGAAAAGAAATTGGTCCCTGATCATAAGCTGCAGCTGTACGCACCATATGCATCAGTTCAAGCTCATCAGAAGGTGCCATAACAACAAACTCAGGAAGAGTGGCCAAAAAAACAATATCAAAACTTCCAGCATGTGTTGCACCATCTGCCCCCACAAAACCTGCTCGGTCAATAGCAAAACGTACCGGTAATTTTTGAATTGATACATCATGAATAATTTGATCATAAGCACGCTGTAAAAAAGTAGAATAAATTGCAACAAAAGGCTTATACCCTTCACAAGCAAGTCCTGCCGCAAAAGTTACGGCATGTTGCTCAGCGATACCAACATCAAACATTTTTTCAGGAAATTTTTTCGCAAAAGAATCAAGGCCTGTCCCTGTTGGCATCGCTGCTGTTATGCCAACAATCTTATCATCATGGCGAGCTTCTTCTATTAAAGCTTTAGAAAATACCTTGGTATAGGGTAGAATATTACTTGATGCTTTTACCTGTTTTCCTGTCGTGACATCAAAACGATTAACACCATGATATTTATCAGACGAGGCCTCTGCAGGTGGATATCCCTTTCCCTTATGGGTTACAACATGCACCAAAACAGGACCATTAGGATATTCACGAACATTTTTAAAAACAGGCAATAAATGCCCCAAATTGTGCCCATCTATGGGTCCAACATAATAAAAGCCAAGCTCATCAAATAAAGTTCCCCCAACCAAAAGGCCACGCGCAAATTCCTCTGAACGACGAGCTTTATCCAAAAAAAACTTTGGCAATTTTTCGCTCAACATCTTTACGCGTTCACGCAAATGACGATAAGAAGGACGAGACACTAATCGTGCAAGATGTGCACTCATAGCACCTGTAGGTGGTGCTATAGACATATCGTTATCATTAAGAACAACAATCAAGCGTGCATTCAAAGCACCAGCGTTGTTCATTGCTTCATAAGCCATGCCCGCAGACATTGCACCATCACCAATGACAGTTATGATATTGCGTCTTGTCTCTGCTTTCAAAGCACTTGCCACTGCCATACCAAGCCCCGCTGAAATAGAAGTAGACGAATGCCCCGCCCCAAATGGATCATACACACTTTCTGAACGTTTTGTAAAACCAGATAATCCGCCCTCTTGACGTAATGTGCGAATTTTTTCTCTACGCCCCGTTAAAATCTTGTGTGGATAGGTTTGATGACCAACATCCCAAATAATCCTATCCTCTGGTGTATCAAAAATATAATGTAATGCAACAGTGAGCTCAACAACACCAAGTCCCGCCCCAAGATGACCACCTGTTACAGAAACCGCATCAATTGTTGCGGTCCGCAACTCATCAGCCAACTGTACCAAATCAGACTCAGGTAATGCCCGCAAATCTTGCGGAAAACAAACACGGTCAAGCAATGGTGTTAAGACCTGAGACAAAAAAAATCCTTTCTATTATCTTAACTCAAGAAAACACAATGATAAAAATATATCTTCTCTACTCTTTTATTTACAGTTTTGCATCTTTTTTACTGAAAAATGCTCTTTTCTATTTGAGATGAGCTATAATTTCCTCATTTAACTTATTTTATAAAAAAGAAATCAATAAAACTTTCTGTTTATAAACTAAGGTTATTGCTTCTCTTAAGTCCCACAATAAATATCCAAAAAGATTTAAATTATTTAGCATCAAGTGGTTCCACTCCTTCTGGAAAACCTTCTTCTGAAAGCTGGATTTTTTCAACTTTAGCTTCAGCAACTCTTAAGAGTTTTTCACAATGCTTTTTAAGCGCTTCACCGCGTTCATAAATATCAATGGATTGTTCCAAAGGCACATCGCCACGTTCCAAATTTTCGACAATAACTTCAAGTTGCTTAAGCGCTTGCTCAAAGCTTAAGGTCGTAATATCCCCCTCTTGTATCTCTTTTTTCATATGAACCTCAAAAAATATCTGTTCTGGATATACGAACTCCAAAACCTTCCAAACCTACATAATGATGCTCTTTAGAAGCATAAACAATAACAGAGCCTATCCCTAAATATTTTAAAATTTGTGATCCTAAACCAATTTTGCGCCATTCTTCTTCGCGTTCAATCGCCTGCACATGGTTTTCTGAACTGTTTCTTGTCATGTTTTGAATACCAACAGTTGATTGTATAACAGATCCTTCACGCAAATAAATAAATACGCCACGTTTTTCTTTTTCCATCATACGCCGCATCATCACCATAATATCTGAAGTTTGACAAAAAACGTCACTTATAATGTTTTCATGATGTAAATGCACAGGAATATTCTCACCCTCACGGACATCACCAAAAACAATTGCAATATGCTGAACGACTTCCCAAGGGAGTTGATAACTTTGAACAATAGCGGGACCTACGAATGTTTCAATAGGCATTTCTCCAACATGCTTGATCAATATTTCCTTACGTTGGCGGTAAGCAATTAAATCTGCAACCGTTATAATATGCAACCGATGTTCTTGCGCAAATTTCATAATCTGATCGCCATGTTTAACGCTTCCATCATCATTAACTAACTCACCGATAACACCAACCGGCGGCAAATTAGCTAATTTACATAAATCAACAGCAGCCTCCGTGTGACCTGAACGCATGAGCACTCCCCCTTCATGCGCAATTAAAGGAAAAACATGCCCTGGACGAACAAAATCATCCGCACTTGCATTTGAATTCGCAAGATTACGTACAGCTAATGTACGGTCATGCGCTGAAATTCCTGTTGTTATGCCGTGTTTAAAATCAACAGTAACCGTAAACTGCGTCCCATGTGCAGAGTTATTATCTGGTACCATAGGAGAAAGATTAAACCGTTTTGCTTCTTTTTTTGGCATAGGTGTGCACACAATACCTGTTGTGTGACGAAGAATAAACGCCATCTTTTCTTCTGTACAATGCGCTGCAGCAACAGTTAAATCACCCTCATTTTCACGGTCATCATCATCTGTCACCACAACAATTTCACCGCGTTCAAAAGCTTTAAGTGCAGAAACAATTTTTTTTTCATCATACGCCATTGTTCACCTTTTCAATCACCCAACTTGACCGCGATGTCTTAGATAATGGTCAGCAATAGCACAAGCAACCATCGCTTCACCAACAGGAACGGCACGAATCCCAACACATGGATCATGACGTCCCTTTGTTATAACGTCTATATCATGACCATCAACATCAATGGAACGACGAGGTGTTAAAATTGATGAAGTAGGCTTTACAGCAAAACGCGCAACAATTGGCTGTCCACTCGATATTCCCCCTAAAATACCACCAGCATGATTGGATAAAAAAAGCGGTTTTCCATCATTTCCCATTCGCATTTCATCGGCATTTTCTTCTCCCCTCAAGCGGGCTGCCGCAAAACCATCACCAATTTCCACACCTTTTACCGCATTAATCGACATAAGTAACGAGGTAATATCTTGATCAAGCTTTGCGTAAATAGGGGCTCCTAAACCTGCCGGAACATTTTCTGCAACGATCTCAACAACCGCACCAACAGATGTCCCCTCTTTACGGAGTTTACTGATATAGTCACTAAAAATGTGAACCATCTCTGCATCAGCTGTAAAAAAAGGATTATTATTAACCTCTGACCAATCCCAACGATCACGATTAATATTATGAGGACCAATTGCTATCACTGCTCCTCGTACAATCAAACCAGGAACGATTTTACGAGCAAATGCACCTGCTGCAACACGTGCTGCCGTCTCCCGTGCCGAAGTACGTCCCCCGCCTCGAAAATCACGAATGCCATATTTAATATCATAAGTATAATCCGCATGTCCTGGACGATACTGATGAGCAATTGCTCCATAATCTTGAGAGCGTTGATCTGTGTTTCGAATCAACAGAGAAATTGGTGTACCTGTTGTCACCAATGTCGTTCCATCGTCTTGAACAACAACTCCTGAAAGGACCTCTACTTCATCTGGTTCTCGGCGCTGCGTTGTGTATTTTGATTGTCCTGGCTTGCGTTTATCAAGATAAGCTTGAACTTCTGCAAGAGTAAAAATAATTCCAGGTGGACAACCATCAATGACACAACCAAGAGCAGCACCATGACTTTCACCCCATGTTGTTACACGAAACAAATGACCAAATGTATTATGCGACATGAAAAAAGATCCATTTCTCTGTCAAATATATACAACGATAACGTATGTTGTGTGCTATACACAAAACAGCTCTTTTCTCCCAAATACTCTTGGACACCTTAAATTTGGTCAAATTACTGCTGTCTAATAAAATCTTATAAACCAAACTTTATTCTTTAACGACAGAAATGTCTGGGGCATCAACTGCCTTCATACCTATGATATTATAACCCGAATCGACATGATGGACTTCACCGGTAACAGAACGAGACAAATCTGAAAGAAAATAAAGTGCAGAATCACCAACCTCTTCAATTGTTACCGTACGACGTAATGGAGCATTATATTCATTCCATTTTAAAATATAACGAAAATCACCAATACCAGAAGCCGCTAACGTTTTAATTGGTCCAGCAGATATAGCATTAACACGAATATTTTGGGGACCTAAATCTACCGCTAAATATTTCACGCTCGCTTCAAGAGCGGCTTTGGCAACCCCCATTACATTATAATTGGGAACAACCTTTTCTGCACCATAATAGGTTAGTGTCAAGATTGAACCACCATCTGGCATCAATTTTTCTGCACGCTTCGTTAGAGCTGTTAGGGAATAAACGGAAATATTCATGGTCATCATAAAATTTGATTCGCTGATATCAATATAACGACCACTTAATTCATCTTTATCAGAAAAACCAATAGCATGAACTAAAAAATCAAGTTTTCCCCATTTCTTCTCTATTTCTCTAAAGACCGTATCAATAGAGACACTGTCAGAAACATCACAATGTCCACAAACAAATCCCTTTAATTCTTCAGCCAAAGGCTCGACACGCTTTTTCATTGCTTCACCCTGATAGGTAAAAGCAAGCTCTGCCCCTGCGCTACTTGCCGCTTTAGCGATTCCCCAAGCGATGGAGCGATTATTGGCCAACCCCAAAATTAAACCACGCTTACCGTACAATAAACCATTACCCTTAGCCATCAGCACTGCCCCATTGTTACTTAAAATTAGTATTATTCACCTGCCTATGACACAGGTCAACTTTTTCTTCAAGCAATTGGTTTAAAATCAAACAAAAACTACGCTTTTATATATAAAATTTTTAAAATTAATCTTGTTGCATTTGCAAAAACTGTTCTAGTGCGGCGGCATTTTCATCTCCCGGCAACATAATGCGAACATGCACATAAAGATCATCTCTTGTACCATTTTTTAAACGAAGCCCTTTCCCTTTCAACCGTAAAACGCGATCAGAACTTGACCACGCAGGAATCGTTAAAACCACACGCCCCTCCAACGTCTCAACTTCTTCTTTTGCTCCCAAAACAGCATGTTTGAGAGAAACTGGTAAATCAAGATGGAGTGCTCTTCCTTCAACCCGAAAACGAGGATGTTTTTGAATCTGAATGGTTATTAACGCATCTCCTGCTTGCCCGTGAGGTACCTCTTCTCCCTGACCTTTTAAACGAATAGTCTGTCCGTCTTCAATATAATCTGGCAGTTTAATTTTTAACTTTTTTCCATTTGGAAAAACAGCTTCCACCTTTTCTGCGCCAACCATCTGCTCTAATGTTATGGCAAGATTAGCACGAACATGTGCTCCTTGTTGGGGACGGTTATAGTGTGTAGAATTCGAAAAGCTACCTCCTCCTCCAAACAGATCCCGAAAAATATCACTCGCATCAAAACTTGCACCACCTGAAGAGGAAAAATCAAATCCCTTTGCTCTTCCTGAAAAGGGATTTTGTTTATTGCTAAAATTTTCACCAGCACCATAGGCTTGATAAAGCGGTTTTCCTTCCATATCAATTTCACCGCGGTCAAATTGTGCCTTTTTATCTTTATCACCTATAATTTCATAGGCTTGATTAATTTCAGCAAATTTCTCTTTAGCCTTTGTATCATCTTTATTATGGTCTGGATGATATTTCTTCGCTAATCTTCTAAATGCCGATTTAATCTCTTGCGATTTTGCGGTACGTGCCACACCCAGAATCGTGTAGGGATCACGCATATTGCCCTCTTTTCAATTTCTTCGTTTTCAAAATATCAACTGATACGTTGTTCAATATCCCTTATAGCTTCATCAGTCTATTCTAAAGAATAATTTCTTCTTTTCTCTTTATATGTCTATCAATAAACTAAAATACCAGATAAAATGAGATATTTATTTAATATAGCTCCTTGTAGTCTATGCTAAAGTAAAAATAATTAAACTACCATAGAAATACACGATAGCATTGGCTTTTTGAAAATAAGAAAAAATGGTACTGTGACTTCTTGATGATAAAGTAAATGAGAAAATGCCTCACCCATGCTCACTGATATTTGGAGAAACTATGAGCAAAAAAATACCAACAGATGATCATTTTATGCAAATGCAAAAACCTTTTGAACTTTTCGCAAAGTGGCTTGAAGAGGCAACGATAAGTGAAATAAATGATCCGAATGCTATGGCATTAGCAACAGTTGACGAAACAGGACTCCCTAATGTTCGTATGGTTCTCCTCAAAGACTACAATCCCCAAGGCTTTGTCTTCTATACCAATTATGAAAGCTGTAAAGGACAAGAAATTTTAAAATCAATGAAAGCATCCTTAGGTTTTCATTGGAAATCACTCCGTCGTCAAGTCAGAATTAGAGGAATCGTTGAAAAAGTAAGTCAACAGGAAGCCGATGCCTATTTCCAATCGCGACCACGTGGTAGTCGAATTGGTGCATGGGCCTCTAAACAATCTCAACCTTTAGACAATCGTTTTGTGCTCGAAAAAGCAATTGCTCAATATACTGCGCGTTATGCTCTAGGCAATATTCCACGACCACCTTATTGGTCTGGGTTTCGTGTTAAACCCCTTTCTATAGAGTTCTGGTGCGATCGTCCATTTCGTTTACATGATCGTCTGCTTTTTACACGGGATTGTGTTGAACACAGCGATTGGAAAAGACAAAAACTTTATCCCTAATCCTTCAAACTTCATCGTTATGAAGATTTTTTCTTCGCAACAATTAAACAAATATTTTTTATTCGAAAAATTCTAAAAGAAGATGATTTATTTTATTTAAATAGAAGAATTTTATTTTCACTGTAAAGGTTAATTGGTGATATTTTCTACTGTATTGCTTAAAAGTAGATTAGCAACAAGCTTATTAAAAAAAAACATACTGTATTCAGTAGAAACTATGATTTTAGCTAACTTATTTTTAGACCGCAGGATAAAATATCATCCATATACCCCCACATACTAAACCAGCAAAAATCACAAAACCAATAAGCGAATTAGATTTGAAAAGCCTAAGGCATTGTGAACTATCATCTATATCAATGACTTTAATTTGAATAAACATATGGATGCTTGCCACAAAAATCCCCAAAAAACTAAGAACAGGAACTCCAGCTAAATAAAATGCTAGACTAACGAACATCACAAAACCACCATACAAAAATACTAAAGCACGCTTGGTTGCTTTACCAAAAAGAAGAGCCGTAGAACGGACACCAACAGTAATGTCATCTTCTTTATCTTGATGTGCGTAGATTGTGTCGTATCCTATGGTCCACAAAATTGATCCCACATAAAGCAAGATTGGTGCCCAGCTTAAACTTCCAAAGACAACAGCCCACCCCATTAATGCCCCCCAATTAAATGCAACGCCTAAAAAAAACTGCGGCCAATATGTTACGCGTTTCATAAAAGGATAAAATGCAACAGCTATCAATGACGAAATACCTAGAAAAAAACTAAACCTATTAAATTGTGATAAAACAACTAAACCAACTAAACATTGCACAAGTATAAAAACTCTTGCTTGCAACCGACTCACATGACCTGTCGGCAATGGGCGAGAACGTGTCCTTTCTACCTGAGCATCAATTTTATGGTCAATAAGATCATTCCAAGTACATCCTGCCCCTCGCATAGCAATAGACCCCAGAAAAAAAAGAAAAAGATACCAAACCCAATGAAGAAACATTGATAAAAGAGTATCGTAATGCATGTTATAAGAGAAAAAAGCCATTGTTGTTGACCAAAAACAAGGCCACATCAACAATTGCCAACCGATAGGCCGATCCCAACGCGCCAATTGCGCATAAAACCATAAAGAACGGGGAAGGAAGCTGTAGACCCATTGTTTGGAAGATGCATCCATAACCCGTCCTTGGCTATCATAGGACTGAACATGCGCGATATTTTTATTTTTTTTCATCAAATGATTTACCTTTGGTCTTGCGATAGAGACATTTCATTCTTATGAGAAGGGGATGAGATTAATTATCTTTTATGAGAGGAGCAAGCAATGAATATTCTTCTTATTGGCTCAGGTGGACGAGAACATGCTTTAGCATGGAAAATAGCAGCATCACCACTGCTAACAAAGTTATATTGTGCTCCTGGAAATCCTGCAACAACAGAATTTGGTGAAAATATTAATTTGAACATTGATGACCATCCCCTTGTTATTGATTTTTGTAAAGCACATTCTATTGATCTTGTAATTGTAGGACCAGAAGCACCCTTGGTGGCGGGTATAACAGACTCTCTTAATAGCGCTAACATCTGTGTATTTGGTCCTACTCAAAAAGCTGCTCAACTAGAAGGTTCAAAAGCCTTTACAAAAGATTTATGTCGGAAGAATAACATTCCTACAGGAAGTTACCAATGCTTTAATGATGCCTCTAAAGCTAAAGCTTACATTCAGCAACAAGGTGTTCCCATTGTTATTAAAGCTGATGGCTTAGCAGCTGGCAAAGGTGTCGTGGTTGCAACAACTATGGAAGAAGCGTTTAACGCAGTTGATGCCTGCTTCAAAAGTACATTTGGAGATGCAGGAAACAAAATTGTTGTAGAATCTTTTCTTGAAGGTGAAGAAGCAAGCTTCTTCTGCCTTTGTGATGGTAAAGTTGCTCTTCCTTTTGGATCTGCTCAAGATCATAAACGTGTAGGTGATGGGGATACTGGAGCAAACACCGGTGGTATGGGTGCTTATTCACCAGCGCCCATCATGACCCAAGAAATAGTGAATCGTACTCTCAAAGAAATTGTTGAACCAGCTTTAAAAAGCATGAAAGAAATGGGCGCCCCCTTTAAAGGTATTCTCTTCGTCGGATTAATGATAACGCAAAAAGGACCCGAATTAATTGAATTTAACGTACGATTCGGTGATCCTGAATGTCAAGTTTTAATGATGCGCCTCAAAGATGATATTTTGCCAATTTTTCTTGCTGCATCTCAAGGAAAACTTGAAAATAAGCCTCTTCGGTGGTCTGAAAAAACAGCTCTCACCGTTGTTATGGCTGCTAGTGGTTATCCAGACTCTCCCCAAAAAGGTACTGTTATCCGTAACGTTGATCAAGTAAACACTCTTCCCGATGTGAAAGTTTTTCAAGCTGGTACAGTGTTGCGTGATGGAGAACTCATTGCAAATGGTGGACGTGTACTCAATATAACTGCAACAGGAAAAACGATTACGCATGCACAAAAACGTGCTTATGAAGCTGTTGATTGTATTGATTGGCCAGAAGGTTTTGTTCGTCGAGATATCGGATGGAGAGCCGTTGCGCGAGAAAATTAAATCCTTTGAATATTCTTTTTTTACGATTTTCTTATTTTATATAAGAGCATGATACAAAAATTTTCTCACTGTTTTACGTTGACCATAACTTTGAAAAAATAAGTGTGCTTTCCTTTGAACAATCAAATATTGTAAATAGGATATCTACTCATAATAAAATAGGAAAATTTTCTGAATCTGAAGATGTAATATAAAATAATCATTTTACTGTTGTCTTTACTTTAAACGCATTTTCTCATCATTTTTATAAACACTTTCTTTCTTATAAAATCCTGAGGAAAAACGTATATACTATCATTCCTTTTATTTATCGCGTTTTTAGTGAAATTCCGCTTTTACGAAAAATAAAATGCCCAAAAAAGATAGTTATGTTATTCACATACAAATTCTTAAACAATATCTCTCATGCTTATCATTCCCATTTTACGACACTACCTGCAAATAGTATAAATCCATTCTGCCAGCTTTCTGGAATAAAAATAAAAACCTATACCATCATTGTATTTTCCAATTCTCAATATTACGATAACCCTTTCTATCTAAATGATTTTGATTATAAAAGAGAGATGAAATAAGAATATTCTGCAATATTCAAAGCTTTCATTCAACATGGAGAAATGATTTATAAAAAAAAATTCAAAAACACTTCCAGTAATCTTCTGGTGTTTTTAATAATGTGGCAAAAACCCAAAATTATACCGCAAAAAAACAGTTTCTATTGTTATGAAAACCGTTTTTACCTCTCTGAAAAAAGCGTTTTATATCATCGATTCCTGCTGCCAATGTATGGTGTCAAAAAACTCTCATTTACAATCATTGACTTTCTCTTTGTTTTCAAGAACCAAAAGTCACACCAAATCCCGTCTGTAAAGGTCTGAATTCTCATTAAGCGGGTTCCTCTTGCTTCCCACTCCTATGCTGCACTTACACAAATACCTACAAGCAAACTTAAGAATATTTGCCATATCTTCTAAAACACTTCATGTGTGAAGTTTACACGCCTTATATTACCGCTCCAAACAACGATGTTTTTCAGCACAACAAGATAAATGCTGACGGTAGTACAAAAATGAATACATGTTAATTTACTGGAGTGCAATTCGATTCGCAATCACCAAACGCAAGCCTAACGGATTGCTATAACGAAGTAAAAAATGCTTTTGTTTAGAATGTGCTGTTGTACCAAAAAATCGATGTAAATCAGAACGATCTTTTACAACCAGAATGCGATTATCTTCATTGATCATAAGCATGGGAAGGCCATAAGTATCCGCCCATAACCGCCAATCCAGAAGAACATTATTCAAATCTCTGGAAACCAAAAGCGGTATACAAGCTTCCTCATCGGCATGAAGTAATTCTAATGAAACAGCTCTTTCTCCTGAACGCGTTTTTACGGTACGTGCTGCAATTCCTTGAAAATGATAAGGGGGTATTAAATGCGATAAGCTTGAAGGCATATCCGTTTTAAAAGAAACACCACGCTCATTTAACGAACAAATAACCTGATTACCCGTTTTGGATGAAAAATATGTCGTCGTTTGTGGCAAATGGCACGGATCTAACCGAAATTCAAGCACCGCTTTTGCCTGATTAAAGCATTGATTAGCCATATACATTATCCCAATTTATCTTAAATAACATACACCCTTTAGCAGCTTTTTCTCATTGGATTATTAAAAGTTTGAATAAAAAACAACTGGTTTCTTTTTTGGTTATTAAAATCTAAACAAAAATGCATGATCACCATTCTTGAATTATAATACTTTTCCAGGATTCATTATCCCTAAAGGATCGAGTGTTTTTTTAATCCCTTGCATAATATCCAATGCGACAGGCGATTTAAAAGAACGAAGTTCTTCGCGCTTAAGCTGACCAATTCCATGCTCAGCAGAAAATGCACCTCTATAGTCCACCACTAAACTATGAATGCGATGATTCATTGTTGACCATAACTGCAAAAACACTGTCGTATCAGCTCCTACAGGTTGTGTAATATTATAATGTAAATTTCCATCGCCCATGTGTCCAAAACAAATCACCTGTGCTCCTGGAGCAATATCTTCAACAATGAGCGCTGCCTCAGCAATAAAATCAGGAATAGAAGCAAGTGGGATTGCAATATCATGCTTAATGGACCCTCCTGCTAACTTTTGTGCTGATGATATACTTTCTCGTAATTGCCAAAAAAAATCTTGCTGTTTTAAAGATTGCGCAACAACTGCATCTTCTATCACCGCGTTCTTTAAAGCTTCTTCTAAAATAGTACTCAATACCGATAACGCCTCATCATTGCCTTGCAACGATGAAATGTTCATTAATACATACCATTCATGTTTCCGCTGAAGAGGAGGCTTCTCACACATCTTATAATCTAAAGCCATTTGCAAACTGGGATTTCCCATGAGCTCAAAACCTGTCAACATCCCTCCTCCATATTCTTGAGCCAGAGATAAAAACTCTAAGGCCTTCGCCGGACTATATAATCCCACCAAAGCAACAGCTTTTCCTTTTATTTTTGGAAACATCTTCAAAACGGCTGCGGTTATAACTCCCAATGTGCCTTCTGCACCAATAAAAAGATCTTTTAAATCATAACCGCTATTGTCTTTTTTAACAAAACGCAAATCATCTAAAATACGCCCATCCGGTAAAACAACTTCTAAACCAAGACAAAGATCACGCATATTGCCATAAGCTAAAACAGCTGTCCCTCCAGCATTCGACGAAAGATTTCCTCCTACTTGGCAAGAACCTTCAGATGCCAAAGAAAGAGGGAAAAAACGACCTGATTCATCCACTTTTTTCTGTAAATCCTGTAAAATAACACCAGCCTCTACAACAACAAAATTTCCCTCAAGATTTATAGCTCTAATCTTATTTAATCGCTCCATGGATAAAAGAACGCTCCCTCCTCCTTCATCTGGTTGTTGTCCCCCCACAAGCCCTGTATTTCCACCCTGTGGCACAATCGGTGTGCGCGTTTTGCTCGCTAACTGCATAATCGATGAGACCTCTGCGCAAGAAGATGGACGTAAAAGTAAAGGTGTTTTTCCATGAAAAAGCCCACGCTCTTCAAGCAAATACGGTGCAATCAAAGCTTGATCCGTTATAGCATGCTTAGCACCAACAATTTCCCTAAACCCTTCAATTAATTCCTGCTCCATGTTCATTTCTCCTTTGGAGCCGCAGCCCGTATAAGACGATCATTGATAGCCTCTCCTAATCCGTATGATGGAATAGGTTCTACTGCGATACATCTCACTTTAAATGAATCTAATTCCTTCATATATTGAAATAAATGAGAGGCTGCCTCTTCCAACTTTCCATCTTCGCTAAGGTTTAAAATAGAAACGGCATTTTCAGCCCCCATAACACGCTTTGAACCAAATGCTAAAAGCGCTTCACCATTTTCCACCTTTTCTACATTCAAACGAACCGTAGCATTGGGAGCATAATGTGATTTTAACATCCCAGGAGCTTCAATCGCCGCCCTTTGATCTATCCGTTTTAAAGGCTTCCCCACAACCTCTTCAATTTCATCAGCCGCAAGCCCCCCTGGACGCAAAAGATAAATATTTTCACCACAAATTTTAATAATCGTTGATTCCAGCCCTATTTTAGCAGGCCCTCCGTCCAATATCAAAGGAACAGATTCCCCCAAAGATGCAAAAACAGCCTCAGCTGAAGTAGGGCTAAGACGTCCCGATTGATTCGCACTAGGAGCAGCAAGTGGACGGCCAAAATGTTGTACCACTTCCGCAAAACGACTGTCTGGAAAACGAACAGCCAAGGTATTCAAACCAGAGGTTGTTAAAGGATGGATATTATGCTGTTCCTTTAAAGGCAAAACCAATGTCAAAGGCCCTGGCCAAAATTCCTCTATTAATTGGCGTGAAAGAAAGTCAATTTTAACATAACGTTCCGCCATTTCGATGCCGCTAACATGCGCAATAAGAGGATTAATTTGTGGACGACCCTTTGTAGAGTAAATAGAAGAAATTGCCCTCCCATTGGTTGCATCGCCCGCTAATCCATAAACAGTTTCTGTTGGTAACGCTACTAACTTCCCTTGTTCAAGAAGCGCTATTGCCTCTCTTATCGAAGCACTATCGAGTGGTAGAATCGTCATGACACATCATTTCTATAACACTCTTTTAGTGATATTATGCTCTTTTTTATTCATATATCACATTGATTTATATGTTTTTTTAAAGTATGGGGTTCATAAATAAAGGTTAGGGAATAGGATTTTCCAATATTCTTCTACAAAACATATCTTATTCTTCTAACTTTCTCTAATAATTTTTTGAATTTTGCTAAGTTCTCTTGTGAAAAGCTATTGTTGAAACTCTTGACATAGACTTAACGTGCAGTACATTGTACTACAATTGAATAGGGGATTTAGAAATGGGAAAAATTCAAGCCCGCATACCTGATCAAGTTCAAGAAATTGCAAGTGCAGTTATTAAGTCTACGGGTTTAACTGTATCGGATGCAGTACGCATGTTTATGACCCGCATTGCTAGAGATCGAACATTACCGCTTGGATCTTTCAACCAAATCCGGAAACATTACGAGCTATCGAGGATGCCGAAATGGGATGCGTCGAACGTACATCATTAGACAGCTTAAGGACCATGATACGCGAAGATAGAACCGAAATGCGTAAATCTGAAAAGAAAACCTAAGCTTGCTATATTGTCTATACGCGTTCATTCCGGTCTGACCTTAAACGTGAAAGCAAAGGTAGGTATGCTAATACACTAGAGAAGGATTTGCTGCTTGTGGTCAAAGCGTTAGCGGAGAATGAACCGCTAAAAGCGCATTGGAGAGATCATGCGCTAACAGGTCAATGGCGCAATTGTCGTGATTGTCATATCAAGCCAGATTTAGTTTTGATCTATCGAAAGCCGAATACCAAAACACTAGGGCTCTTACGACTTGGTTTGCATTCTGAACTACGCTTATGATTGGATCTCCAATTCATAGTAAAAAGAATTTTTCGAAGTTTTTGCTTGTATGACAGTTTTTCTAATTCTTTGAGAACCACTGCTTCAAATGAGCGAAGATGTTGTCTATCGCATCCATGAGGCGTGCAAAATCAAGAATAAGCAAAAAAAGAAAAAATGCTATCCACTTCATCAAGCGAGACATCATTTTCACGCTTTGATAGGTGATAATCATTTCTTGAAGCATTTCTTTTTCTGATTCTGTAAGCTCTGTGTGTTTTTTGGATTTTTTTCTAACCATGTTTCCACCCACACAAGCGTTCACCTAGATTATTGTGCTTTAAGATCTCTCTTGCTAAATTGGAACTGATGGCGTTCAGATCTTTCTTGTCTAAATAAATTGGCAACCAGCCAACACAAGAAGAAGCATATTTATTTGTCGTGCAACCAGTCAGAGAGAGCAGCACGCATATCAGCATCACTTTTTTGATTAACTTCACTTTCCACCTCCAGCCGTGTTGTGGCTGCTTTTAAAGCTTTTTCTGTTTGCTTTTGTTGCTCTGCTTTTTTCCCAAAAGTAAAAGCTCTTGCTAAGGTAATAAAAAAGCCGCTAAAGCCGCACCTGTTACCATCAAGTTTCTTTTCATCCATAAGATCATAGGCGGTACTCCTGAAAGCGTTTAGCTACAAAGAAAATACCAGTACATGCGGCTAAAACCATAATGGCGGCTAAAGCCCATTGAATGGGGCCATTGCCCACTAAAAATCCACCAAGCCCAGAAAAAGAACCAATAATCGGTGCCAATGCTTCTGCTTTGAAAACCCCCGTTGGTGCTTGCGTTTCTACTGTTTGATAATTGGAAGAAACATAAGCCCCTTTCGCCCATAGCCCTGCCTCTTCTACACGCCGGTGTACAAGACCTTGTAAACGTTTGCCTCCCGCTTTGGTCCATTTCTGCAATTCGGTTGGTACAGATTCATAATCCCCCGATTAAGCCTTTTAAGTAGTGTTCTATAGCCTTCTTGAGAGCTTAACGTGCTGCCTATGATTTTCATGGCAAGATCTGGATATTGCGTGAGTGCTTGTGCATCTTCATCGCTATACCCTTTAGAGCGTAAAAATTGCAAAGTTTGTTTATGTTGTGCGCGTTCCTTGTTGCCCTGCCGCATAAGGATAGATGCATTTGAAAAACTTTCTTGTGGTGTCTTTCCTAACGCAAGCCCTGCAAAAAAATCCATTAAATGCTCGGAAAATTCTGATTTTCTAAAACGCTCCCATAAGCTACTTGGATTTGCTCCTGTCTGAACAAAGTTATCAAGTGACTTGATATAATCTGTTTTTTGTTCAAGATCACCACTTGCTTTTAAATGCTCCTCTTCTGGTAAGTGTGCATTCAAATGTTTTTCTTCTCCTATAGGTGCATCAAAAAGCTTTTCCTCATCATTTCCAGAATCGTTTTTCAAAGAGTTTTCCGCTATAGATTTCTCATTAAGTTGAGCAATATAATCCATCACATCTTTTTGCTGTCGCCCAGCTTCATCCCCACTAGACTGATCAATGTTCCCAACAAGTGGAGATTGAGGAATCATTGATGCAACACCTCTCTGCTCTGAAAAGTCATGTTTTTGTTGCTCTGGTACCTCTTGTATCTTAACAGTATCCTTTGAAACATCCGGCAATGGAGGCATTTGGCGTTTTAAATCATCCATAGACATAATCAATTCTGCTGGCGTTTTTTCCCAGCTTGTTCTGTCCCTGCTTGAGAACCGCGAATAAGCTCTGTAAGACTCAATTTTTGCGGAGTATTATCCCCATTGCTCGCATCAAAAGGGTCTGTGCGACAAGCAGCCCGTTCTAAAAAACTTGGCTTGTATCGTCCTTCCAACGGCGTGCTTGGAGGCATCGAGCGTTATTGCAATAAATATCTAGGTAACTGCGGTATAACCTGATACATTAAAGGACGCAAAAATTTTGGATCAAACAACTTTAAAAGAGAATTTGTGTTTTCTTGTTCCATCACTGCACCCTTTCCATCTCACAGCCACGCTTGCTATAATCTACATGCAAAAAACCTATCGCCTTATGCAAGAAAACAGCTTCAGGTTTTGACTTCAAAACATCTTGTGCCATCACCCCGCGATAATGCTCTGGATAGCCCCTGTAGTTATACTCATAGAGTTTGTATCCATCTCGCTGCCCTACTCGTACGATATTTTCTTTCGCTCTGATGTTGCTAAGCCCAGCAAAAGTACCAAGGATAGTTCCAACATTTCCAACAATCTCCTACGGATTAGTTTTTTTTATATAACAAAATATTGATTTATAATAATAATCTAGCGTTATTTATATTGAATTAGCCTCCCGAATAACGTAGGATTCTCTCATTTCAAATCTGTTTATCTTGAATCAATCAAAATCACTTGCTTGCACATCATAAGCGGGGCTGATGTGTGGGTAAAAACTATAGAAGAAAGGAGTAAAAATGATTCTTATGAATCGTCTTAAGAGCCAAGGGCTGTAGCAACACCCACGAGCTGGTTTTGTACACTTTCAAAAATGATATCTTTACCTTCTCCCAAGGTGATATTCCCGCTCTGCTCACCATTTGCATAAACAGGATTGGTCCCAGCGATAATATCAGCGCCAACACCATGAATGCTGCCTTATTTAAAGTGCCACCCGCTTGAATAAAGAAGGAGACGGCTTTGATCCCCTACTTCATTCGTGATTTTATCCAACGACCTTTTAACGATGGGGAGGACGCTTTGGTGATCACTTTTGTAAAGCTTTTTGCTTTTGCTGACGTTTTCTTTCATCCTCAAAATGCGTTAGTAAAGCCCGTTCCTGTTTCGTTTTGTTGGTCACACCAAAGGTGTCATTGTCCATAAATTGCTGATATCCTGCTATCATTAAATTGCTTAGGAATGAGCCACTTTTGGGAGGTTGTGTAAAATAGAGCCCTTTTGAATCTTGCAATTTATACCGGAAACCTGCTTTTTTCATGCACTCATAAACTGAGGCAAATTCACTCGCATACGAATTCATATCACTAGAAGAAGCATAAACCGGTTTCCAACCACATTTTGATAAGGATTGTTGGATCATCGCTTTATCGACACCTGGTTTTTCCCATAATGCTAAAGTTGATGGAGGAGGTTGGTTAACACATCCAGCTGTATTTAAGAGAGCTATGCAACTCAATAGTTTTAAGATTTTCTTCATTTTTCCCCTCTTTCAATGGATTTATTTACTATAAAAAAGCTCATAAGCCTGTTGATATTTTCTGTCACCGCTGCTTAAAACAACGGTGAACAATATTGAGATGTTAGATTGAGAAAACAATCGCGCCATTCCAAGTGAAGGCAAGGATGGCGGATTGTTGATCATCACAAGCAAGACTTAAGGCTTGCATTCAGGTGCATTTTTATATTTTTTACAATAAGGGCTGTTTAAGCGCTTCTTGACACTGGGCCTCGGGATCACAGCACCTGGACGACATATGGGAAGGTTTTCGGCTTTATGATTCTCGCACCAAGTCCCTCCCCCCACTTTATCACGGAAACCTGATTGAACCATGCAAGCATAAATTGTTGCTTTTGCATTGATGCTCTGCTTTCTGTTTTCTGGAAATACATCATAAGGGGTTGGCATGCCACATTCTAATAATGCTTTTGCTACCTCAGTAAAATCTGCTCCCGATTTCTCCCAGGCTCCTATAGAGGAGGTAGGAGTTTTATTAAATTGACAACCAGTGATGATTAATAGAGTTAATGTACTCAATAATTTTAAAGGTTTTTTCATTTTTTACTCCATGATTTACTTGAAGGAACTTGTTCACGATGAGATGTGCCATAAGTCTTTTGGCACATATCGCTCGCATCTCCAAGGCAAGTATGGGAACTTATGGGATTTGTAGCCACTCTCAACCATTCTGTCCAAACGTTACTGCCAGCAGGGAGTGTCCCGTAGGTATAGCCATTGCCACCAATAATTCTGCTGACAAAGTCATATCTATTCCCATCAAAGCCAATAGTGGTTTGTTTGCCATCACTCACATAACCTAACAGACCGGATGCAACTAAAACATTAAAGGCTGGTCCATAGAAATTGATATTCGTGTTGTCGGCTATACCGTGCACACCTTCTTGTTTGAAAGAATTCAGCATATTCCCCAATGTCATTGTCCCGCGACTATGTCCATAAAGTTCTAATCCTGTAAGACCATAGCTATACATCAAATCTTTTGCTTCTTGTGTTGAATTGGTCAAACCCCAAAAGTTATTTTCCATAAACTTCTGATAGCCCGCGACTAGAAGTTCTGAGATAGCAGAATCAGCTTCTGGGAACACAACAAAATAAAGCGGTTCATTTTTATTCTCCGCATGTTGAACCGCATAAACAGCGGCTTCCTCTGGTGGAGTAAAGATGCCATTAAAGGACACATGCACCTTGCCATCAGCACCCTCTTGTAAATGCTGCTTTTCTTCATCCGTTAAATAATGTGCGTGAGGTATTTTTTGTCCACGAGCGTCTTTGATATACTGTCCATTTGCATCTATTTCATAGATTATATTACCCTTTTCATCACGGTCGACCACAGCGATGGGGTGCTCTTTGATAAACATGGTTTTATAGGAGTCATTACTGTATTTAAATCCTTCTTCTAAAAGTTGGGTTGCCATTTCACGGTTTTCATGGACGATTTGTTCCAGCTTGCCTGCATCGAGCTGTTGTACACCCTTATGGGCGGTGGCAGTATCACGATTAAGGGAGGCTATGGCTTGTTCCACATCTTGCCCTGTCAATGCCTTCTGCCCTGCTTCATCAGTAATGACAATGGTGCCATCGCTAATGGCGGATTTGGTGTATCCTTCCTCTGAATCTTTAGCTTTTGAATGATCTAAGACATTTTTAGCAATGTTTTTCCCGACACCATATTTGCCCTGATACATCGGACCACCCGCAGAAATGCTTAACCCTTGACTGCTGGCTTGAGCATGCGCACTGTTGCTGATATCACTGGTACTAATGCTTCCTGTGGTCAGGCTGTTTTTTTCTGCCGGCGCGGTGCTTTCAATAATACCTCCGGTCAGCGTTGTTTTATCTTTAACGTTGATCTTAAAACCACCATCACCCGCTTTGATGCCTGATTGCTCCACAACACTATGATAATCACTAGAGGATTTATCCTTGTTCAATGAAATATTGGTTGTGGCTGTACCTTCCTTTTCTCGGCTATTATAACCAATGGAAACAGAGTTTTGCTTGCTGGAACTGTGTCCCGTATCACTGCGGCTGGTAATGGCAAAATCACCCCCTACTTCCATTTCTACACGCTCTCCAGAAACCACGGCGCCTGCCAATGTGGTGTTTGCCCCACTCGTTGTGTGAACTGTGCCGGTGCCAATAATATGGCTGTTCTTCTGGTGAACCTCCTCACTGGAACCCTTGCCTTTACCAAAAGAAGCATTCCCCATCCACCCTGTACCACCGGTACCATAACTATACCCAATATTCATTGAAGCGCTTTGCGTGTGGTTTTCTGTGCTTTGCGTATTTTGCGCACTTTCAAAGATGATATCTTTACCTGCTCCCATGGTGATATTCCCGCTCTGTTCATCATTGCTTTGTATCGGGTTTGTACCGGCAATAATATCGGCTCCAACACCATGGATGCTACCTTTGTGGGCTTGCATATTAACAGCGCGTCCTGCTTCTATTGTACCTGTTACCGCAGTAGAGGTCTGAACAGAGGCTTCTGCCTTCTCTGTCTTAAAGCCCACGGTTACGCTAGCAGAAACATCAGCAATATCACGAATAGACTGTTTGTTTCCACTCTTCATCTCATTATAAAGACCTTTGCCTTTGCTATAGAGATCATAGCCTTTTAGACCAGCAATAAGACCATTGCCGATTTTGTGTTTTGTATCCCCATGACCAAAACGTTTGACTGCATCCTTTACATCTTTTACTGTACCAAGAATGCCCACATTGACAGAGCCTGTCACACCAGCAAAAGACTTTTCATGTGTCTCTTTGCCGTTAGAGGTATCATAGCTTTCTGATAGGGTGATATTAT
>NZ_JBHIRN010000002.1:284636-293203 GCF_042197205.1 Bartonella sp. AA2SXKL | reverse complement strand
TTTTAAATAAAATAACCCAAACTTTACCAATAAAATATTGAACAAAAAATCCTATTTCAAAACATTATTGGAAAAATCTGCCTTCATAAAAATAAAACATGAAAACAGCAAGGAGTTCAAAGAGAGCATGGCGCCTTTAAAGTAAAATATAGCACCCCATTGCAATGCATAAAAATAGGAAGTTGCCTAGGAATGAGTTAATCACAATAACGCTTGTTTTATACTACTTTAATAGAGAAAATTTTCTGCGCAGATACGATTTATAAAGACATTGCTGTATAAAGAGAATCGCATGATCTGTAATTTGTAAAAAGAATCAAATTCCTGTAGAAGCATGCTAAGCTATCTATCTATCTAGCTTTCTTTATTTAATATTGAAAAGTACTTTTATAAATCTATGTGGGATAACGAACAACAAAAAAACGATCCTGGACAAGACCCTGCTCTTGTCGTCAAGCGCTTGCGGCCTGCGCGCCGACAGGTCTCTGCTCGTTGGCTTACGGGAACCATTCTGACAGGAATCACTTCCTGCATTCTTATGGGGATTGCACTTTTTACGGCTCTTGATGAACAACAGCGATTGGTAACACCGCCACAATGGTTTACGCAAGAAAACCTATCAGAATCACAAGACCCTGAGGCCAATGGCTATAAAGGTGATCGTATTTCTCCCACCCATGCAAGGCAAAGCTTTGACAGAAAACGTCAATTTGAATTATCGATTCTACAAAAAAAAGGCGATGAAAAAGTCATTCAAACACAACATTTTGAATGGATTCGTATGGCTTTAGCCGAAAATCGCCCCCAGAAATATAGCTATCCAAAATTTGATTCTTTAAGCATTCTTGCTAGTGATACGAAAAATCAAAATATCGCACCACAAGAAGATTCTGGGCAGATTTACGGTGCAAAGGTTGAAACAAAACTCACCTTACGCAGCTATGATTTTAAGGTAAATCAATTCGATTTTGATGACAGCGACACATTGACAGATGAAGAGGCACAACAAGAAGTACAAAAAGCTGGATTTACTTTAGAAAAGAGCTCCGAACTTCTTTCAGTTCTCACATTGATTGATCCTTTAAAATTAGAAGATGTATCCTCCCCTTCCCAAGGCACAGAATCCCCTGAAGTTCGAATCGTTCAAGAAAATGTAACCGTTTCTCCTCAAAGTCACCGTATCGATCTGACGAAAAACTATGTTGAAGATATTATTCCTATTCGTAAAAAACAAACGATAGCCGATGCTTTCAAAAAAACCAGTTATACAAAAAAGCAAATTGACCAGGTTGTAAAAACGCTAGAAAAAATAAGCCTTTCCGATTCCCTTAAAGAGGGAAGCCTTTTACGCATTGGTATCGTGACACAAGCTGGTGAAGAAGACCATCTCGTACGCGCAAGTATCTATCAAGGGATGCATCATGTTCTCACCATTGCCCTGAATGATAAAGGCCAATTCATTGAAAGCACAGAGCCTAAAATGTCTAAAGCACTTAAAACGGCTTTTCAAAATGGTATTCCACATTCTTATATCAATAGCGCACAATTACCAACGGCTTATGATGCACTCTATAGTGCTTTGCTAAGCCATAATATATCACAATCTCTCTCTCATCGTCTTATTCGTCTGCTGGCCACCAATATTGATATGAAAAGTCCGATAACACCCAATGATCAGATCGAAATATTTTATGCTGTACCACAAAGCGATAAAGAAAACAAAAACGGCAAAAAGAATTTGAAAGCAAAGGAAGCATCCAAGAACGCTGATCCAGAAATTCGTTATATTAGTGCAACTTTTGGGAATACAACTTATAAATATTACCGTTATCAATTAAAAGATGGAAGCGTTGATTATTATGATTCTGAAGGGAAAAGTTCAAAGCCTTTCTTGCTGCGCAAACCCACACCAAATGGCATTTTTGGCTCTCCCTTTGGTCCACGCAAACATCCTATTTTAGGCTATGTCCGCATGCATACGGGTGTTGATTGGATTGCTCCTAAAGGATCACCCATTATTGCTGTAGGAGATGGTATTGTCACAAGAGTAGGCGTAACAGGCGGCTATGGAAACCATACGGAAATTCAACATGCCAATGGATATGTCAGCAGTTATTCACACCAAAGTCGTTATGCACCAGACATCAAACCAGGCGTGAAAGTACGACAAGGACAAATTATTGGGTATGTTGGATCAACAGGAATGGCAACCGGTCCCCATTGTCATTTTGAAATCATTGTCAATGGCGTCAAAGTTGATCCCATGCGCATTCGTATACCGGATAGCAAAGCCTTAACCAATCAAGACCTACAAACATTCCTACAAGAAAAAAACAACATTGATGCCTTGATCAACAGCCCAATAGCACCCTCCGAAGAAACTTAAAGCATCTGCATTTTTACGACTCAAAACATCTAAAAAATATGCTTGAGCGCTTACTTTTCTCAAAGAGATTTCCGCATTTTAAATATCTATTAAAGAATACGCCGAAAGATGCCACCACCCAAGGTCGCATCACAATGATTAAAAATAAAACGCCCTCCCCTTTTCAGGTTTACGCACAATAGAAAAGTGAAAAATATGAAACCCCAAAAGGCTAACTCTTCTTGTTTATTTTATCAAAACGATAGCCCGTCCTTATTTGCCATGCAATAAAATCTCAAATCAAAGAGGTGCCCGCTAAAGGATGAAGATTCTAAAATCCATATCATTCTATAAACAATCCAGCTTTTTATTGAATAGATTCCACTTGTTGAATGTATGCTGTTCATAGCCCTAAAGGACGGTGTTTCATGAACTTTCTGAGCACGTTCTACCTTAAGAATATTCCTTACACACTTTTACAAAAACACCCCATATTTAAAGTTTCACATGCCTTACAAAAAATAACAAAACTTGAAAAAACTCTCTCTTTGCAAAGCAATAGAGCTTACGAATATAAGTATTATTGGCTCAAAGAAGTTCTTATTCAAAATAAATTTAAAGGCTAACTTAAGCACTTCAAAGCTCTCAGACAAGGAGAACTTTGAAAGCCGATCATCGGAGTCAACAAAGCAAAAAAACAACAAGAGAGAAAATCAAACATTACACCAAAAGATAAAGAAGCAAAGTTGTTTCTCTTGAAGGCAATTGACAATCTGATATGAATGGTGCTGTGTTCGCGCTACTGAAGCCGTATTTTTCCTTCTTCTTGTGAAAAGATGCCCTCCCCATACATTCACGATGAATGAAAGGCAGCTTACCACGAGAAAAGAGAAAATTTACCCTTTTAAAAAATCAGTCAGAGCTTTTTTTTGAACTATTCATGCTAAGTTTTGGCAAAGGAATGACAATCTTTGTACCTCCTAAAGCAGAAGTTTCAAACAGAGGTTTTTCACCAAATTGCATACAGAGCTGTTCCACGACCACACGACCAAGTCCTGTTTTTTGTTTTAAAGTTTGGCTTTTCATTCCCACGCCATCATCTTCTACAATGAGCATCAATTGTCCATCTTTCTGGGGACCAAAGGAGATATAAATATGACCAGACCGTTGATCAGGAAAGGCATGTTTTAAGGAATTTGTCAGCAGTTCACCAAGGATAATTCCAAGTGTTGTCGCATCTCTTGAAGACAGGCGACAATCTTTAAAGTTGGTGTGAATGGTGATGTTTTCACGCAATTCAAAAGGGACTGCCAATTCGACATCATGCACAACAGAGCTGAGAAACTCTGCCAATAGTGTCGTTTCCATATCATCACTTAAGCGCAAACGACGATGTGCTGTAGAAATTGTCTGAATACGATCACGTGCAGCCCCTAGAACAGCACGGACCTCTTCATTTTTGCTCCGGTTTAACTGGAGCCCCAACAAAGAAGACACCGTCCCAAGAGAATTGCCAATACGATGGCTTGCATCCTGCAACAATATTTCAACCCGTTGGCGTTCTTTTTCAGCGTGATTACGTGCTCTTTCTAATTCTTGTGTTCGTTCTTTCACGCGGGCTTCCAGAGCGATATTTTCACTATGAAGCAGCAATTGATACAATTTTAAAGAGCGCATATCACGATGAAAACGATTAATAACAAAATAGGCAGAAATAAAGGTACTCACAACGGAAACAATAGCCGCCAATGTCAAAGCCGCCCGCATCAATGCGATACCCTCACGCTGTTTTTGTCGCACCACATCATCCCCATTAATAAAGCTTGTCATCAATTGAGCTAAACGTGCTACAGGAATCTTTGATACTTCCAAAGAGTCCGCATGAGAAGGTTGAGAAGGTTGTTCAGGAATCGCATCAAGAGCACGCATATGGGCATTCATAAAGGCTTTTCGTGCTTCAACCTCTTCTTTAAAAGCCGTAAACCATTTATACCACTGCGGATGCGCATAAACAATAAGTGCGATATAGTCGAGAATATTCCCCAACTCCCGCTCTGCATTTTCAAAACGTATTTTATCTTCCGCCTTGCGCGTTTTTGCATAGCTGCGGTCAGCAACAGCCATATCAATCAGGCTAATAAGGACCAAATCAGCCTGTTCGCGCAATTCTGAACTTGTATTCAACTGTGCGACTTCTCGATCAACGGCATTTGAAAGCAACATAATAAAAACCGATGCCAAAAGAGCCATAACAAGAGAAACAACAATCGCACCCCACCGCCAGCGTGATATCGTTGCATCAGAAGAAGGCATTTGAGGCATCAAATTTGTTTTTGTTGTCATAGAATGTCCATTGGCGAACTTGAAAGTCGTCATTTTTCAGCACAAAGGAAGGCAACCTTATGGAACATAAAACCTAAAGCCCGTGAGAAAGTTTTATACAGGCTTTTCTTGTGTTCTTAAAGATACACGCCAAACTTCTGAATTCCCTCAGATACTGACTTTACTGTAATAGCTATAACGGGAATAAAAAAAACAAGGCTATCGATCATAATTATTATGCTTTTTTAGCCGTTAAATGAACACAATGTACTTCCAGCTGAGTAAGAATCAGGACCATAATCAGACTCACCGTTGACTTTAAGAAGTTCTTGTAATCGATTACGCGCCCTGCTCACACGGCTTTTAATGGTTCCAACAGCACAACCACAAATAGCCGCAGCATCTTCATAAGAAAATCCCGATGCGCCAATGAGAATAATGGCTTCTCTTTGATCGGCAGAAAGCAAATTTAAGGCTTTTTTGAAATCTTGCAAATCAAGTGATCCATATTGAGCAGGATGAACAGCGACATTTTGAGTAAACACGCCGTCGGTATCTTGAACTTCTCTTCCCTTTTTACGCATTTGACTATAAAATTCATTGCGCAAAATGGTAAAAAGCCAAGCTTTAAGATTAGTTCCCATCTCAAAACTATCTTGCTTAGCCCATGCCTTCATAACAGTATCTTGGACCAAATCTTCGGCTTTATCGTGCTTGCCACTTAAAGAAACAGCAAAAGCTCGTAAAGCCGGCAACACAGAAAGGAGTTCTTGTTTAAAGTTTTTCGCGCACTTTGACATAAAGGATTCAAACCTTTTCCACATTGTTTAAGCCAAATTGCTCTGCGCGCTCCAACTTCTCTAAAAGCTCAAGCAAACACCGTGGCAGTGCTTCTTCTTGAATTTCCATGTAAAATTGACGTAACTTCCGTGCTATTTCGCTATTGACCCCGAGAAGATCATCTCCAACTCTAAATTGTGTAGTGAGATTTTTTTCATCACGGTCGTTCATTTTTCATCCCCCTAATCCATATATTACTGGTAGCACCGCGAAGATTTTTTCGCCTTATGGTTGTAAATATAGCTGTCGGTAAAAAGTTCCATACAAATCAAGGAACTTTTTTATCGGTTGAGAATTTCAACCAACAAAATGCTTGAAAGGTCAAAGGAGTTATAAATTATGTCATTATCAACGCGCATTGCCCCGCATCTTCCCTATCTTCGGCGTTTTGCCCGCTCTGTCACCGGTAGCCAATCCTCTGGCGATGCCTATGTTTCAGCGATGTTGGAAGCACTCATTGCCGACATCTCCATTTTTCCCAAAGCCTCCACTGACCGAATTGGTACCTATTGGCTTTTTTGCCATCTTTTTGACCAAACCACACCAAACATCCCTGAACCCCTGCCCCAATTTGGTCTTGAACAAAAAACCAGTGCCAAATTATCCTATCTCACGCCCCGTGCACGCCAAGCATTTTTGCTCATTGCCGTTGAAGGATTTCATGAACAAGACGCCAGCGAAATCATGAATCTGGATACGAAAGAATTTCGCAAGCTTCTCAACCAAGCATCCATTGATATTTCTCAACAAATTGCCACTGAAGTAATGATTATTGAAGATGAACCTCTTATTGCACTTGATATTGAGCAAATGGTAGAAAGCCTAGGTCATCATGTTGTAGGAATAGCGCGCACGCGTGATGAAGCTGTCATCATGTATCATAAGAAAAAACCACGGTTGATTTTGGCTGATATTCAATTAGCCGATAACAGTTCAGGGATTGATGCGGTCAACGAGATTTTGAAAAATGACCGTATACCGGTGATTTTCATCACGGCTTTTCCCGAAAGGCTTCTCACTGGCGAGCGTCCAGAACCAACTTTTTTAGTAACCAAACCTTTTAACCCTGATATGGTGAAAGCGCTTATTTCCCAAGCTTTATTTTTTCAAGAGAATGCTTCTAAAGCGGCTTAGAACAGGGTAACATCTTAAAATTATGATCGTTACGCCTCTTTCAAAGCCTCCCATGGATAAATCTCATATGAGTGCGCTCATGCAAGCGATTCGTGGTGCTGATATTTGCGTTCTCTATCAGGCAACAAATCTGGTTTATTTATGGGCTGAAAACTTGCCACACCATTTGCACAATAAATGGCGGGTTGGGTGTCGTGACAGCGACTTTTTTTCGCTTGACCTTGCAGACAATATGGAAACCATCAAACTGCAAGTTTTAGCCAGTGGCAAAATGCAAACTGTTGAAGCACGTTTTGAAGATACAAATAAACAAGAGATTTGGTACAAATTTTCCATTGATTGCCACCGCAATGATAACGAAGACATTATTGGTATTATCACCACCGGTGTCAATATTTCCGGCTTACGCCGCCGTGAACAAGTGCTTAAAATCCTTCTTCGCGAAGTCAGTCACCGTTCTAAAAACCTTCTAGCGATCATTCAAAGTATTGCCAGCCAAACCGCCCGCTATACTGAATCTCTTCAGGTTTTTTTACGAAAATTTCAAGGTCGTCTTCATTCTCTTTCTCATTCTCAAGATCTGATCACTGATTCCGATTGGCGCGGTGCTCAATTTCGCGAATTGGTCCAAACGCAGGCTTTAGGTTATTTTATGAAAGAAACAGAACGTTTTTCACTTGAAGGCGTCGATCCTTATCTTTTTCCCAATGCCGCTTTGCATATCGGTTTGGCTTTTCATGAACTGATTGTCAATTCTCTTTCTTTTGGAGCCCTTTCCCAAGAAAAGGGGAGCATCTGTGTACGCTGTGAAATTGAAACAAAACTGAATGGCAAAACGCAACTTATCATCACTTGGCATGAAAATTTTGAATCCGGCATCCCTCCCACAAACAATAAAAAAGCCTGTTTTGGTAGTGCCGTTCTCGAAAAAATCGTTCCCATTTCCGTGAATGGTTCAGCTTCCCTCAAATTGACACAAGAAGGAATTGTCTATTGCCTCTCTGTTCCTGATACTTATTTTGATATTTTTTCTTAAAAGAGCATTTTAAACAATGAACAAGAGAAGTTTCCCCTTTTTTAGCAAAATGTCTCATCTGTTTATTAAGCACAAAGATATTTTCAACCCCTTTACACCAACCTCTATAGTCCCCCAATAGTTCCGCAAAACCTTAACGATGAGAACTGAAAGCCACATAAAATCCATTCCCGCTGTCAATCAACTTCCATCCCTCATATAACCGGCATATTTTAAAACAGAAACCAAAACGATAAAGAGCAAACCGTTTCAGCTTTTATATGCAAAATAAAAGCGAGCCTGTTACCCATCTCTTTTTGTGTAATTTTCGCAATGCGTATATAATTTTATTTTGGCAGAATATGCAATTTCAAGGAGTAAAGCTAATATCCATCATCACTCTTCAGCTTTACGGGCTTAAAGCCTCCACGACAAAGACAATTAATTGATGAAAATTACATATTTTACGCTTTTATTTATCGCATTCTTTAATGGAGATATCCTCTTCAGTTACAATAGGGCATCCTAAAACAGGATACACTTGTGTTCCTCATTCACGCACTTTTTTAATATTTCCCAGCGCATCCACGCTCATTTCAAAACAGTATCTGTAAATAAGATATAATAGCCCCCGTAAAGTGAACCATCAAAACCGCCCCTTGTTACGCCACGTCCTTCTTTACCTTCATGCCCCTTTTCACTTCATAAAAGTAGTAGCTGAGCATCATCATACCATTTGTCTCTCATGTTACAACAGCCATTGACCTTTGAGAGCGTCCATAAGAGGCATTTCAGTCTTTTTTCAAATATTACTCACCGACATAGAGCCCACACACACACCCTTTTATGACGTGCAAGCCAATGATTTTGATTAATTCACTATAGAGGGGA
>NZ_JBHIRN010000002.1:276484-284536 GCF_042197205.1 Bartonella sp. AA2SXKL | reverse complement strand
AAACCCATCTCAAAGGGGAAAACCCATCTCAAAGGGGAAAACCCATCTCAAAGGGGAAAACCCATCTCAAAGGGGAAAACCCATCTCAAAGGGGAACTAAAAAACTTTGAAAGCGTTTAACAGTGAAGAAGTCCCTAGGCTGACAAATTGGAGTCCGCTCTGTCAACCTGTCATTTGGAAAATAATTGATGAATCCCCTTGTTTTTATCCTCTTATTAGTTTCATGTACAGATGATTTTAATAGTTGCTATTCGAACAATACAATGGTTAAAATCTATCCCACGGCTCAAGCTTGTGAACAGGCCATGGTCCCGTCCACAAAAAAGTTTGCACTTTATGGACAACAAATTTTTGCTCAATGTATAAACGTACAACCCAGTTTACATCAACAAGAAGTAAACTTGATCTGGTCTGTAACAAACCGTGGAAATTTTCTTCTTAAAAGCCAAAACGTAAAGGACAAGCTGTCTACAGTACACAAAGAAGATATTTTACCAACATCGCTTCCTCTTTTACATTCTTCTTCCACAAACCTCTTGCACAAAAAACTTTAAAAGCATAAACCCATCAGATCTCAAAAAAAATAATCAATGAAAGACATGATGGATAATAAGCGAATGCACCCTTCAAAAGACCATCACACAGAGCAAAATTCTCTGCCTCAAGATCTCCCTTTAGACCCTGCCGTAGAACGAGTGAGAAAAAAACTTATGGGTTTAATGATTATTTCCGTTTTAATAACGCTTTTCCTTATTCTAACCGTACTGTTTTTAATTGTTTATAAAGTGATAAAAACCGGATCAGCGCCAAAACAAACAGAGCTATCTTCCTCTCTCAGCAAAAACCCACACGTTATCCATCATACGCTCTCTCTACCGGAAAAAACACAGATTTTGTCGCAAAGCCTCTCAGAACACAATATTGTACTGAAAGTTTTAACCCCTGATGGACAAACAAAATTTATGATTTACAATTATCATACCGGTGCACTTGTCTCCATTCTTTCTGTTGAAACAACAAAAGAGAGAGCGAAGATAATGCCTCATTAAGAAAACTAACATCAATAAGCGCTGACATAGCATTCTGAAGGTTTAAACATTTTCTGCAAGCCGGCATTATCACACGCTTTACCAACTCGTGGATGTTGCCCACAATCCTTGGCGCTAGAGAGAGTTCATAAGAGCCATTTTTATTCCTTCTTATACAAATTTATCCACACGGGCTCTCCCCGTTTGCAACGTGCAAGCGAATGGTTTTTGTTGATCCAACATGGAACAAATTTGGAAATGAGAGAATTCTAGGGGTTTAGGGGCTCTCACCTAACATTCAAAACAATGAATTATTATTATAAATTAATGTGATAAGTCTTAAATATCCACCACACGGGCGACGGCGCGTTTTTTACTGTATCCCCTCACTTAAATCTTGGAAAAGAAGAAACCTTTCTGTCAACGCATTCCCATTTTAAGAAAATGACATCACTTGGGAAAAGCTAATAAACGTGCAAGAAATACCTCTTCTTGAGTGCAAAAATTCAACATATTAATTTATAGTGATGATTTATTTTGCATGTCAAATGAGAACCTCAAATACTGTAAGATTCTCCCTTTCAAATCTGTTCGTAAAAAACTGAATCAAAATCATTTCCTCACATATCCCAGCAAGGAAATGGATGAATAAAATACCTCTTATGAATGATCAGGTATCAAAAGAAGAACTGTTGCAACATTGAAAATTAAAGCAATAACGCCCAGTTTACATCTTTTATTAAGCAAAGATAACCGATGGATTTCACATGATAGAATTCATGAACACCAGTGCGAAATGGGCATGAATACATTGAATATAAGTGTGAATTAAATAAAACAACGACATTGCGTTCTTCATAAAAGAACTGCCTCTTAAAATACACGGATGTGGTTTTCCCTGTATTCCCTCACTTAAATCTCAGCAAAGAGGCAATCTTTTCTGTCAACAGCCTTCGTTAAGTCTCAATACAGCCCCGTGAAAACTCAAGGAAAGCGCAAGAAGCTTCTTGAGCATATTATAATTTATTATCATGATACCAATAACATCACCACACAAGCGCGCTTACACAGCACCCTTCAGGTTTAAACATTTTCCTCTGCCTCAAGATTGACCACTTGAGCGACGACGCATCTTCCCCTGTATCCCCTTACTTAAATCTCAGCAAAGAGGCAATCTTTTCTGTCAACAGCCTTCGTTAAGTCTCAATACAGCCCCGTGAAAACTCAAGGAAAGCGCAAGAAGCTTCTTGAGCATATTATAATTTATTATCATGATACCAATAACATCACCACACAAGTGCGCTTACACAGCACCCTTCAGGTTTAAACATTTTCCTCTGCCTCAAGATTGACCACTCGGCGACGGCGTGGTTTTCTCTGTATCCCCTCACCTAATCCAGGCAAAGAAGAATCCTCTTTTGTTGCTGTTTTTGTTGCTGTTGATGCATCTCCATTGCTAGAGCTTTCTGCTGTTGTAAGTGAAAGCTCAAGAGATGATTCATCTTGAGTCCGTACAGTACGTCGACGAGGAGAACGACGTATTTTTTTGACAGGTTCAACATTTTTCTCAGAGAGGCAGTGCTCTTGATCTGTTTTTTCATCCGATAGAGCCTCTAAAGCGTTTTCACGCGCATCCCCATTTTGCGCTTTATCATATTGGCCATTGCCATTTTTTTGCGACGACATTTGTAATACATCTGTATCACCCTCGACAGCATCCTTTTTTTCACCATCAAGATTTATTTCACCGCATTCTTGCCCATTGTTTTCATCACGATTTTCGTTTTCATCACCACGATTTTCATCACGCCGAACCGATTGAGACATTTGCCCAGCTGCTGCTAAAATAATACGCAAATAGTGCTCGGCATGTTGTAAATAATTTTCCGACATAACACGATCACCTGCACCTTGTGCATCACGCGCAAGGCTTATGTATTTATCGGCAATTTGCTGAGCATTCCCGCGAATTTTAACATCCGGACCGCTACTTTCATAATTGCGAGACAACGGATTAGGACCGCGACGATTATTATTGTTATTACCATTATTGTTATTATTGCGACCGCGTACCCGTCTATTTTGTTGTGGCCTCATCTTTATCCCTTTTTGGAGTGTTTGTCTTATGTGTGTCTTAATTGACGCTTCCTCATTACATTATCTTTTGATAATGCTGATCATGTTTAACATACGATTATCAAGCTATCCGCGTTTATTTCACTCAAACGAACCCTACTGATATTGATAAAAGCATATATTTTCTTGAAAATCACAAAACAGCAGGGAAATCGTAAATCAAAAATTCCCTTTTTCTCTGTCAAACAGCAGAAACCTAATGATGTTCACGTAAAATGCCAAGTGTTTTTTTTAAAATAAACCATATTTCACTAAAAAAATAATTATCTTGTGGAAAACAAAAAGGAAAACACACATATAACACACCCGACAAAGAAAAAATTCCTGCCAGAGAATAGTAGAAGCTTCCTTTTTTGCTCTAAAACCACCGCTCCTAAAAACGCCGATATTCTCTACCCCCTCGTGCATTTAACTCACAAGCACTTCCATCCCAACGAGTCACTGCGCGAACCTCTTTATTTTATAAATATAGCCTCTCTTCATCGCTAAAGCAACCCCTTGCGAGCGATAATCCACGATCGCCTCACAAAACCTCTTAACTTTTATAGATAGATTAACACGAAGTATTATTCAAGCCCTATAATCACCAAGAGATCAATCTTCTTTCCCAAACAAGTCAATGATACTATCAATTTTTATTTTAACCCATAGAGTTTTTAAGTTAATCACAGTTTTTATTTATAACAAATTGAGCTTAAAAACAAAATATTTAAATACAAAAAAATATCAAATTATGAAAAAAACGACCAATATGTCACACTTTTTTAAAAATCAGCTTCTTCTCAAAAAAATACCCTCCTCAAAGCCTATCAATAAGAATGGCCTAACGTATTTCCTTACTTATCTTTTCTGATAAAGAAAACTAGAATTATAAAACAAGCACATTTTTAAACCCAGCACAGCGCTTTACGCATGAAGAAGCCGTAAATGTTTATAAAAGGAATGTTTTTTACTCATTTTTGTCATGTCTATTGACTTACACCCTCAAAGAATGAAGGTTCTCAAATCACACTGGTCTGTTAACAATGAAAATACTTATAAAATTCATACACTAAATTGATTTGTAATGATAATTCATATTTTTTGTGTTGAGTAAGAAAATTAATACCGTAGGATTTTTCATCCTCAATCTGTTTGCTGTTGAATCAATCTCTTTTTCTTGCATGTTACACGTAGGAAAACCTGCGTGGAGTAAAAACAATAAAAAAGACTAAAAGTGCCTCTTATGAACCCTCTCTAAGGCTAAGGGGCTGTCGAGAGGCACCATTGGGAGCGAGCAAAGTGTGAGATAGTACCGGCTTATTCTTTGTTCAAACCATAAAGATGAACATGCTCTATAAATTTTATACATTCATGATGGTTTTACCATTATACCATTCACCAAAACCATTACGAAATGGATTTCCCACACTCGTTATTTCCCTTTAAAAAGCGCAACAAACCCTCCTGAAACTCCACCCCGCCCCCTTAAATATTTCAAGGAGGCCATCCATACCTTATGTCGCCACACCTTAAATAAGAAGTGCGATATAACAAGATAAATAAATCAAGCTGCTATTGGTCATGAGGCAGATAGTCATTTAAGAGGCTTTTATCTTTTTATCAAAATTCGCATCCTTTTAACGTTCCCTATAAAAACTTAAAAGTAATTGCGCCTTTTGCCTGTTTTATTTTCTCTTTCATTAAGAAAACAGTCTCGTAAGAGAAAATAATTTCCATCCCCAGGACGGATCCTCGTCAAACATTGTTTTTTAGCACTATCAGAAAGCTTATCCCACATTTCACGAATAGCAAAATAGGCCTCACTTTCCAAATTAAGACAATGCTGATAAACCTCTCTTTTCATATCGGGCATAACGGAAGCAGAAATTTCCTTGCAATATACGCGTAGATCAAAAACAGGAATAACCAATTCAACGGGTTCTTGTTGTGTTACTTTTTTATGAGAAGAAAAATAACTAACCACCTTTGCAACAACAAAACACAAAAACACTATACAAAAAAGTATTATGCAAACAAAAGCAATCTTGCGATATAATCTTTTGAAATAAGCCTTTTGTCTTGCTCGGATTCTTTTTTCCATAAAGATTGTACCCTTTAATATCCCAAGAGAAGCTTTTACAGCAAAAAATGATAGAAGTATCTGTGTACACAATACAGGTTATAGCCGCAAACGATCAAGACTCTTATGTCAAAAGACTCTCTTTTTTACCGTATAATTCTTATCGTATATAATTCTTATGAAACACTTTTCTCATGCCCTTTATGAAAAAATAGGGCTGATGATTTTCTCTCACCACTTTTAAAGACGAAGATTCTTCATCCATGCGGATCTATAAACAATTCGTCTTTGTTAAGACATGTCATATTGATTTATAAAGAATATTTATTGTTTTACATGTTGAATGAGAAACCCGAACACCATAGGATTCTCTCATCCGAAGTTTGTTTTCTATTGAAACAATCAAAACCATGTTGCTTACAAGTTACAAGCGGAGCTAGCATGTGGATTAAAAACTGTATAAGAAAGGCATATGCCTCTTATGAATCGTCTTAAGTGTCAAAGACCGTAGCAAAATTGGGAGCTAGAAAATACAATAATGGTGCGGGCTTGCCTCTACATAAGCGTAAAGATGGGAGTGCTCAATGGATTTACCGTTATTCACCACACAAACACTTCATATATAAAATCTTATACGCCTTCTATTACCGCCCCCTCAAAAAGCAGTCGCTAAAACAAGATAAGAGATTATAGATGTAAAACTCCTAACAAAAAAGAATGGACTTTCTAATCGAGATCAACAAACACTGTTAAAGACACATTTGCATTTTTGACCATGCTGGCATGTATGATAATGGCCCTTCAAATGCGCCACCATTTTATGCTTCACCTCATATCATTCTCCGTCAAACAATCACAAAGATTCTTTAACTATTCAACGCCCCCCAACCAAAGCAAAGAAACCAACCCCAGACGCCTGCATTTTTATTTGAATCTTCCCTATTGGGATAAAACACACAAGAATTTAAAGATTTCACTGCAAAATGAAATCACAAAATACAATAATGAGAAAAATATCCAAAGCCATCTCAATAACAAATATATAGCGCCCCTGTTATTAGAAAGTAAAAAAAGCCGCACCATTTAAAGGCGCGGCTTATGAATAGAGATATAACTAAATAAAATACAAAAGAAATCAATAATAAATACTTATACACAAAACGTATAGTATTGCAAGCTTTTTAATTATATTTATAAAAATATCCAAAAAGAGTATAAATAATGATACATTCGTATTGAGGAGAGCTGTTTATAACAATACACTTTCTAAAATAAAAACGTATCAAATAAATCAAAATACTTTGTAGCTTTATCTCAATATAATCCATGAAAAAACACACATGATTTAAGTCCATAATTATAATAAGACCCGTTCTTTTACGCTTGTAAAAGCTGGTTTTTCTTAACTTACATTCACCACTTCAAAAGATGAAGATTCTTCACCCAATCTGATTTATCAACAGCCCAGATTGCAGTGGGGTCCATTTGGCTTTCTCACATGTGATTGATTTAAACTTAAAGCTCAACAAATAAGCCTGCCTTAAATATTTGCCACGCCCTTTAAAAAACACTTTTTGTATCATGGAAGCTCTTACAAAGAGACTTGCCTTATATCATCACACCTGAAAGGACAGTCTTTACAGCATAAACAGGATAAGACAAATCAACAACCGCTTGTACAATCTTGTCTGATAAGAAAACAAGTGAAACGTTAGCCTTCAAGCCTGCTCCAACAGTACAGCATTTCTCTTCTTTATAAGAAAAAACACAACGATACGCATGATTTTTTTATAGGCATTTTTCTGCTTTTGTCCTTTTGGCAATTAACATTTTCTTTTTATGGGATTTTTAACAAATTAAAATTGCGAGGATCTGCACTTTTTCTCTTTTAAAAAAGCGTAAAAACCGCAAATTATTTATAGAGTTAAAATCATCAAACGCTCTATCCAAAAGCTTTTTAAAATGATTGCACGATTTTTTATCTTTTTAAAGCTTCTTTTGCCATGCGTTTCTATTTGGGCATGGCTCCTTGCTCTGTAGGCTTTAAAAACTTACCCTTAGATTTCAATATGCGCCCTACTCTCCCCAACAACGCATGATCAACTTATCCAGCAACAACGCTTCTCTATCAATTTTTACCATTTTTTAACATCTCAAACAGAGTGCAATTCCAATCCCCACCGAAGATATAAATCAGGTTTATCTCATCTATAGCTTCAACCCATACATATTGTTATGATCACTCTTTTCTATTTTTCCTTATCTAACAAAGAAGAAATCTCTCTAGAATGCTCAACACTGATGTTTTGAGTAACACTACTGTGTATTTCTAGCGGCTTATGTGCTGTAAATTTTGAAATAAAAGAGCTGTAGTCTATTTTTGGCGCCTCGTATATTGGAGAAAAAAATATGTCTCCAACGGACGATGATTCTGTTTTAATTTCTGGTGCGCTCACAAAACTGTTTGGTGTCGTTATTCCACCACTCACAACACTATTAATACTGTCTTGCTTCTCTTCTTTCTCATTTTTTTTCTGTTCGACATTGATAAGATCTAGAGCATTTAATTTTTTTTCTAAAGCATCCATGCGCTTTGCAATTTTTGTAATATCTTCATATGCTTTCTTCAACAATGCGTTTAAAGGAGCATGTCCCATTCTTCCGCTAGCATAAAGAACCACACGAATACATTCCGGATCATCAATATCAGAAATAGAAAATGGAAAAAGTGCCATTATATCCCCCTTTTTGATAAGCTAAACGCGTATTAAGGCATTTGCATCTCTTTTTTCGTTGTACGGCTCTTGCATTTCTCAGAAAACCTCA
>NZ_JBHIRN010000002.1:245212-276384 GCF_042197205.1 Bartonella sp. AA2SXKL | reverse complement strand
GACAACCTCAGACAACCTCAGACAACCTCAGACAACCTCAGACAACCTCAGACAACCTCAGACAACCTCAGACAACCTCAGACAACCATATGAAAAGCTTTTGAAAAAAATTCCTCATCGAAAATTTTTACAAGGTATTTTTTTAGATTATACTCTGTTTTCCACCTAAAATGATGATTTTACCACCTAAAACCAAAGAGAAATGCATGTCACCTTGCATGCTGTATCAACCTTTCCCAAAATGACAAAGCCCACACCGGTCTTTAAATAATGCCAATCAATAAACAATGGTTTGTAAACAATCTGGCTTCTTATCTAACAGATTTGACTTGGCTTCCCCCTTCAAATGCATCCTTGTAATGTATCCCCTGTCCAGAGTTATTCTACAAAAAAATGCTGCGTTAGGAATACGCACAGATGAAAAACACCCCATGCATAAAATTTTAACCACATCTCAAACAATGGTATTTTACAACACAACGGAACAAACTATTGTCTTATAGATTTTTCTCGTATCACTCTCATCCCGTTTCAAGAAGTTTCCTGATAAGCACAAAATGCCATCTCAGAGAGTTCAATGCCTCACCATGTACTACAACGCATCGCCAACCTGCTGCTCTTGCCAACAGTGCACCCATTTTGAAAACAAAGAGTGGCTTTTTTCCTACACGCTTTGCCAAAAAAGGGAGTGCTCCATTTTGCTTTTTCTCGCTTTAAATAAACATATCCGTTGACCTCTTTCCACCACCCTCAAAGGACAAAGGTTTTAGCCCCACATCGGTTTGTAAACAATCCAACTCCTCTGAAGGAGCTCCATATCTGCTCATTATTTATATGATTCACTTGCATAATACTTAACCAAGCAAATCCTCCCCAGAACAGTTGCTAATGTATTAAATACTTTAAGCTATCTTACTGATATCACCAGCTTCAATAATAGTGTTTTAATGACGGTATTTACGCTATAATAGGATAAAATTATCTAGGGGCTTTTTGTCATCGCACAGCAGCGGTTTAAACCCAGCACTTGAAACAATGGATCACGATATCACAAGAGAGAGGCATTTGGGATAAAATCTTTATTCCTCAGCAAAAAACGCCATGAATAAAGAAATTTTTTTTGTTCTTTCCCTACCTTTAATAATCACTGTCTTGATCCTCTAAAGAACAATAGGTAAACTCACCTTTAGGCATCCAACAAAGGCAGCACAAAAAATAAAAGAATAAAGAGAGTTGAGTTTTTTTTCTAAAGCGCCTCAAAACTTTCTGCACAATATATTCTATAAGACTTTATATTCAATAAGACTTTTTTTCATAACAAACATTTTGCAAGCATTTTTATCTTTCTCTCACACAGCTTTCATTCTCAGGCTTTGACAGCATAAACCACCGCCACATTGACAGGACGTGTTTCATCTCCCCCTGTTTTTTGCAACAAGACCTTATGTTCATGCTCTCCCGCAGGACCTGTCAACAAATTTTTATTGTAAATTTGAGCCAGATTTCTATAATATTCACCGTGATTCATATCCCAAACTACCTCTTCAATCATTGGATAACTATGCTGGTGGTTACCTGTTGAATCTGTTTTTCCCTCATGGGTATGGGATTGAAAAGACTCTTCTTGTCGGCTTCCCAAGCGACGTCCTTTATCAATTTCTTTTCCACTATCGAGCCCCCGTAAAAACATTCCACGCAAATCGGGAACATTGAATGTTGTTCTCCCGTTTCCTTTTCCCCATGTTTCTCCCAGAACAGCAAAGAGATTAGCATAGTTCCTTCGCGAATATTCTTTACCATCACACAGTAACCATCCAGAGGGTATTTTTTCTGTAGCAAAAGTCCCGATAAATCCAGAAGAAAAAGTTTCAGGCAAAGGAGGAAAGGGCGGAATTTCAGGAAGTTTTATAGTAGGATTGGTTAAAAACCAGCCATCAGCATTTTTTCCGGCAATATCACGCGTATAGACGACTTCATAAAGCCCCCCCTTTTGAATTTCTCCGCCCTTTAAAGGCATAATACCCTCTGGCGTTGCCATATAAGTTGGTCGTGGTAGCAATTGATTTAAAGAAATATTTGTTATTCCTCTGTTGACGCCTTGTGCTTTAAAGCGCACAACAATGCCATCCATATAAGTCTCAAAAAAAGACTTTGTTGCCAAACGAAGTGACGTTCTCTCGTTTTCCACATCGACAGTAAACTGTGTTTCAATCCCGCCCCCATTATCCAACAAATATTCTTTGATGCGTTGCATCATAGCGCGAGCACTATCATTGACTGTGCTTGGCGGTTGCCCTTCTGCCCAGTTTATATTCTCGTCGACATAAGCATTTTCTGATGCAACAATTGACCAATCATAAATCGAGCTCATAGAAGATACTCTTTTTTCAAAAAGGGAAAACGAGCAAAAAATGAAGAAAAGAAAGCCGCAATTTTATTTTTAGATGCCGGCATTTTCTCCATTTTCATTTTTTCCATTTTCAGGCCTATTTTGTCATAATCAACATGCAATAACTTTGTTTTCGCATTGACATAAACAGCTTCAGGGTTCACACGCAACACGTCTTGCGCCATAACGCCCTGATAACGTTGTGGATTTCCCTTATAATTAAAGGTATAAAGTGGATATCCCTTTTTCTGCCCCACAGGGATAATATTTTCTTTTGCTCTCACATCACAAAGCCCTAAAATTCCTCCGACCAATCCAAGTACTTGCTGCGCATCACGCAATGGATCTTTTGTCACAGAAGGCATTGTCGTGGATTTTCCTGAAGTCGTTCCGTAATTTCCAGCAGCCTGTGTTCCTACCTGTAACAAACTTTGCAATCGGTTCCAATCTTGATTATCTTTTTCTGACCATTTTTGGCGTTCAGCATCTAAGACATTTTGGCGGTTTATATCTTGAATCATACCCCCTTTCAAAGCATTGCTTTGCGCATTACTCTGTCCTTGATAATAGCTATTTGCCGCATTAACTTGATCATTCTGAGAGCGATCAATCATCTGGTTGGCATTCATCATATTGTTAATATCTTGATTATATTGCTGTGCTGCAGCATTTGTTGCCAAGGCGCCTAACTCATCGGCCAGCACACCAGTATGAGCCCCAGAACCATAACGTCCTGCTCCCGACATCGATTGATTAATTGCATCGGACGTTTTATTCAGAGCATTTTGCAATGCGGTATTAAATTTGCTATTGCTTCCAATCCAGCTTCCCTTAGCCATACCGGAAAGATTTGTAGCGCTGTTGGTTGGTGCATTCAACCATTGCGTTACCGTTGGATTGTTATAGAGCCCTGCTGCTTGTTGTAAACCGGTCAGCGCATTTTTTGTCATATCGCTAAGACCGGCAACTCTCTCTCCCTGATAAACGTTTCCGCCAATTCCTTTATTATAAAGTCCAAGTGCATCAGCACTGGCTTGTTTAAGAATATCAGCCGCCCAAGCGGGTGGTGCATTTGTTTGTGTTGTTGTCTGCACTTGAGGTGTTTTTTTTCTACTCATGAACCCAGAACCTTTCTATATTGAATAAGATTACGAGAATATCCGTGATGAGCGAGCTTTTTCGCCCATCCAGTTCTTCCAAACATGTGCATTTCGTCCGCATTGATTGTTCGCGCCCATTTTTCGACTTCATCAATCAACTTGACCAATTTCAGCCCTCCCTCTCCCGCAAGATCTGAGAGAACGACGCATTTTTTTCCCGTATGGGTTATTTCAACTTTGGTAATTGCAAAAGCACTAAATTGGATTTTATTTTTTAAGACCAGCCACAATTGTGCTTGTCCTGTAGCGATTTCTTCAGCAATTTTTTCCAGACAAACATCATCCGGAAAGCGCTGCGCATATTTTTTCAATGCAGCATTGAGTGCCTCTTGATAGGGAGCTATTTTTTCCCATGGCCACTGCTCTGTCAGATGAGCAGAATATAAATCTTGACTCTCAAGCATCATAATTTTAGCTCTTTTAGCTTTGTCACTCATCTCCCCTCAAATAACATCCCCCTACGCATTTCACGCATTCCATGCCCCCCGCACAATAAAAGAAAAAAAGCCCCATCATCCCTTTGTCACAACAAAGAGGGAACTTTTTTCTTTATAAAAATAAACCATGGTGCAGCCTATTTTCCTTTTTCGCAGAAAAGCATGAAACATAACGCACCACCTTGTTCTTCATATTATAAAGACACAGCTTATCGCATTGTGCCTTTGTTTATAAAGGCTTGGGAAGTCTATGGGGCATTTGTTCTTTAATAATAGAGGCTTGAGCCTATCGCATGGTATTACAAAAGGGCATGCCTATCGCATGCCGGCCCGCGTCAATTCCACATCAAATCCAGTGACATGAGTCCAATTCACCCCTTCAGGAATACGCAATTTAAAGCGATAAAACCGTGCCCTTGCACGACAGTGAATTTGTCCAGTATTATAAGAGGGCTGTTTTTCTGGCAACCAAACAGTTTCCTCTTCAAGAGATTGTCGAAAGCGCATTCCCACAGACAAATAAAACTTTCCACTATTGACTTGAGGCATAATATTTTTCACCCGTGTTATCATGCCATTTGTCTGCCCCATTTCTTGTGATGTCACGACACAAGCCATAGGACCCCCAGAAAACGAACCCAGTCTCCCCTGTTGATCAAATGCCCCCAGAATAGGCGATTCATTTTTCCAAGCTTTACTATCGAGAGAAAAGGACAAATCGTCAATATTCTTAGTCACAAAATCAAGACCTTCTAGGGTTGTTCCTGCTAAGAAAATAGGCAATATCATTTTGATATCGACGAGAGCTTTTGTCCATTTTTGCAATCCCCAATCATAAATGAGCAAGATACGTTTATGAAGGTTCTCATCAGAATCAACCATCCAATAAACACGATTATACACCCCATCGATAGCAGCAGACAGAGTGTACAGATTATCCTTCCTTGATTTTGCGGTCATCGTTCGATCGACTTTTTCGAACCCAATGGGTATAATCTGTCCCTCATTTGTTATTTGATAAAACCCGCCCTCATCGGCAAAGAATGCTAAATCGCCTCTACAAACAATTGATTCAGCATTTTTTGCGCCTCGTTTATCGTGGATTTTTTGGAAACTAAAAATAATCTTAGAGCCAGGAATAAAAGAACCAGCATAGATTGCAGAACGCATAAAGATAATTGGATTTGTTGTCTCCGTTGCCCCTTGGACGAATCCGCCATCAGGAAAATCTTGATAATCACAACTTTTTTTTCCCACGGTCCAAAATTCAGCATCATTTAATCCAGACCAATGAACCCGTCTTGGATTTTCGGTTAATTTCATCAAACAAACGAAATCTCCCCAGATTCGAACAATCCCTGCCTGTGGCGGATTTCCTCCTAAATTTCTAAATGTTTTATCATGATTAATATCAATCACTTGTGGTTTATCATTGGCATTCACAGCAATGATAAAATCACCAAACAAAGCAAAAGACCACGGAGCATCAACATTAGCCAGATAAGGTTTTCCTTTTTGGCTAATATCTTTCCAGTTCATTGTTGTATTATCAAGTAAGTAGATTTTATCTCTTGTCCCGACAATAATAGAAACCCCATTTTTTGTTTTAACCGCAAGAGTGCCTAAGATTGGCTCCGGACAAGGCTCTGATAAAGGTTCAAAACTTGGCATAGGGATATAGGAGCCATCCGCCGGGAGCACATTAACAAGTTCATCGGTAAAAATTCCATTGATATCCGCCACATCGGGTCGATAATCAGCGATTGGGAAAAAAGCCATCAAGACCCCCATAAAATCTTTGAAGAGCCCAGTGCCATTCAAAACACCAAGGCTTATTGATAAAAAACCACAAAAGCCCTTAAAACTCTAAAGGCATAAAATTCAAAAAATAAACAACCTTAGATTGTCTAAAGCACCAAAAAAAACGATACCATAAATAATAGCCACCCCAGCCATCCACCAGCGCCAAACCAAAATCAACTGCCCGCAAAATCACCCCCCACAATGACGGGGGAAAGAGCCATCAAAAGCCCCCATAAAATCTTTGAAAAGCTCAGTGCCATTCAAAATACCAAGGCTTATGGATAAAAAACCACAAAAGCCCTTAAAACTCTAAAGGCATAAAATTCAACAAAATAAACAACCTTAGGTTGTTTAACGCACCAAAAAAAAACGATACCATCAATAATAGCCACCCCAACGCCATCCACCAACCCTTCACCATCAACACCCAACGCGCCATCCAACCATAAGGGACAAACCAGCCGCAGTGCCAAACCAACCTTCAACGCCCGCCATAAACGATTTCGAAAAAAGCCTTTTAAAAACGCATTGGACGAATTTTTGAAGAACCTTTTCGGCGCGATGTTTCAATACGCAAAGCTTGAAGCTGTTCTTGAAAATCTCTGAAAGAAACGGCGGCATATTCAGGATCTTTAAGGATATTTTTATACAATTCATATTTTGCCCGTGCTTTAATAAGATCAAAAGCATAAATCAACCAAGGGTTATCATCCTCTTTCAGCTGTTCATCGGCAAAATGAACAGGAGCATAAGAAAGCTGTACAGCTTCCAGATGTTCTGGTGTTGGAAAGAGTCCTATTTTTTGATCAAGGTAGGTATAAAAGAATGGCGTTCCTAGCGCAGGATGCATACCATATTGTTGATGCAACACTTCCAAGGGCTTAAAGAACAACTTTGTTGGTGTTGCACTCTTTGTTACTAAAAAGACGCCCTCCAAACTCTTTTCTGCTTCAATAAAAACCCCTTCTTCTTGCCCATACCATGTTTTACCACTTTGTGTTTTAAACGTCCTTTCTCTTTTTTCATTAAAGAAAAAGGGTTCGCGTTCACACAAACGCAAAGCCGTAAAAATTGAATCTTGAATTTGCAGGGAATATTCCGCTGTTGTATCGTCAATTTCATCTTGAATAAGCGCGACCATATAAGCAAAAGTTTTAGAATGGTCTGAATGTGTAAGGTTTAGATTTTGGGGATCAGTGGATAAAGTGGTCATAAGCCTGTCCTTGTTTCTGGAAGCATTTTAAATTTTTCCCCCAACAGATCCCTCTTGTTGGGGGAAGAGAGCAAGCGTTCGCTTTAAGCGGGTGCTCCATAAGTTGGAATGACAATAGTGCCAAAATCCTGAGCCCCTTGCGTACTTCCTGGCAAGGTAAAGCAAGTTTTTTTCATCCCAATAATGGTTTTTGCCGCAACCCCGAATTCTCTTTCATAGTCGAAGAGTTCCTCCACCAATTTATAGCGTGTCGCCCCTCGATCTTTACCAAAAGCAATCACAGCACTCTGCGCACCAAGCAGAACAGCCCGCCGCACATTTGGTACAGCTTTGTTAGCGGTTCCAGCTTCGACCCCTTCGGTAATATGTTCAGCTTCGCGCAAAACCACACCATTATACATGCCCAAAGACCCATCATAGAGCGGATTTTTGATACGACTTCCACTATAGATTGCCTTAGTAATGTCGAGCCATTGCCCCGCATCAGTATTGGTTCGCAATTGTGTCACTTGGGTTGGATGTAGATAAAGCACATAGACATTTTCGCCATCGATCCGCACAGGTCTAATTTTAGGATTTGCCAATTTAGCCCGTTCAACTGCTTTATCAATCAAGCTGAGATCAAAAACATCGTCTTCTTTTAAGTCCTCATCTTTTGCTTTATCATTAGGACGTACCACACGTTTATTGGTTGGTGCCGTTGGCGCATTAAACCCATAATGAACTGGTTTAAGGGTAATCGTGCGTCCTTCAAAGTTAATTGTTTTTGCGGTATACCCGCAAACTTGAATGAAGAACATCATACTCAGACGATCTGCATACCAATCAACCAAACCATTTTTTGCCTCGGTGCGCAAATCATGGAGAATTCGTTGTTGATCAATCGTTCCCTCATTTTTGACACGCACAGCATGAACGAGTTCATTAATTGCCAAGCGATCATTGAGAAACTGTAAAGCTTCTTCATTGCCTTCCAATGTCTGCCCTTCGCTTACCCCATCGCCTAGCAACTGCACACGCAAATTAAAGCTAATAGCATCCCCACTTGCTTTCGTAGTTTCATCTTTTAATTGTACGATACTGTTTGAATCATTTCCAATCAACGGCGCAATTGGAAGTGCTTTTGAGACTTCTTGGTTTAGTAATTTAGACCATGTGCGCACTGCCATTGGGTCATTAAGTCCGATATAAGTTACAGTCATTTTGTCCTCTAAAAGTTTTATTGACATAAAAAACCCGGCAAAGCGCCGGTTGTTAAAACACCACATTTCATTTCAAATGGTGAATAGGTTGTTTGTGAGTTTTATCTAATTTCTGTTAACGTCTGCCTCCTCCTTATAAGAGCTCTCCTCTCCACATCCGAGTTTGAGAAATCCCCCCGCATTCTCCTGCGCCAAAAGCCTCTTAACATTCCCGCAAAAAACACTCCCCCGCATTCTCCTGCGCTAAAAGCCTCTTAACGTTCCCGCAAAAAACACTCCCGCATTCTCCTGCGCTAAAAGCCTCTTAACATTCCCCGCAAAAAACACTCCCGCATTCTTCTGCGCCAAAAGCCTCTTAACATTCCCGCAAAAAACACCTGCCACATTCTTGTTTTTAAAATTCTCTTCCCCCCATTAAACGATTAAAAGCGGCTTTATTTTTAGGATCAGCAACCCAAGCGCTAAACTCTGCTTCTGACATTTTATCAAGCATATCCAAAGAAATCGGCCCATTTGGCGTCAAGCCGTTATAAGCAGCAAGAGTACGTGCAGAATTGTGTCTTTCCTGTAAATTTTCACCCATGTTATTGGGAACATTTGTGTAGCCAATTTTTTGTGCAATAGAGTAAATCACTTCAGCCGGATTTTGATTTTTTTGCGCACAATCGCGCAAGATCTGCTTCAACTCATCACCAATTATCGCATCAATATTTTGGGGATCTGCCATCTCAGGATAGAGCGAAGCACAAGCTGCCAACTGTTTAGCCCGCGTTTCATAAATAAAATCAGCTGCTTGATCAAAATCATGATGCTTTTGTTTAACACTGGCAACAGACTGCTGAAAAAATGCATGCAACTGTTCTGCTTCGCGAGCAAGAGAAGGCTGTTGTTTTTCATGTACAAGCCCTTGTTTTTGGAGTGTTTTTCCCAACCATTGCATATAGCCCATAAAGTCTTTTTGCGGATCTGGTGGAACATCTTCTCCCCCTTGAACCTCTTTTCCAGCCTTTTGCGAAGAGTACTGTTGTTGATGCACTTGCCCTTGAAAATTATCTTCAAGAGTTTTTTCTTCTCTTGCAATTTCACCATTTTCTCCCTCTTGTGTTGAGACCAGAAAATCTTGTTTCAATTGGTTTTGTTCTGCCGGCGTTAAGTGTTCTTGATCCATGACATTAGCCTTCTCTTTTTTTAAACAATAAAATCAAATTTTTCAGATAAAACAGCCCCATAAGCACTTATCCCCTCAATGCTCTCTCATCATTTAGCACCAGCATTCTCCCCAATGCTCTCCACCCCACATGACAGCAAGCCTCCCTCTCCACCCTACTTTTCCCAACAACACTGCCCTACAAAACAGTTCTTTTAAGAAAAGGGAGCCCATGCACTACAAAAATCGATAAGCCCATTCTGCCCCACCATGCCCCACCAAGTTCACCCCACATAACGGCAAGACTCCCTCTCCACCCTACTTTTCCCAACAATCCAGCCCTATAAAACAGTTCTTTTAAGAAAAGGGAGCCCATGCACTACAAAAATCGATAAGCCCATTCTGCGCCCACCATGCCCCACCAAGTTCACCCCACATAACGGCAAGACTCCCTCTCCACCCTACTTTTCCCAACAATCCAGCCCTATAAAACAGTTCTTTTGGGAAAAGGAAGCCCATGCACTATGGAAATCGATAAGCTCATTCTGCGCCCACCATGCCCCACCAAGTTCACCCCACATAACGGCAAGACTCCCTCGTTCTCCTGTTTTCCCCCAACAGGGATAGTCTCATAAAACAGCTCTTCGAAGATAAAGGAAGACGACATTACGCTATGGAAATTGTATCGATAAGCAATTTCTGGTAGATGGAATTTATCAGAAGTCGCGCATGACAAAGCGTCCTATTGTTGAGCCTTTACTGTCTGCAACATCTGCATTATCTGCTCTGTTCCCACATTACCCCCCATCTGCGCTGAAGCATTTTGCTCTTCTTGAAAAGAGTTTTGCGCCTTTATAGCGATTTTATGAATGAGTGAAGCGGGTAAAGGCGAATAGCGTAAAAGATCGAGCATAATCTCTGGCGTTGCAAAATTTTGCATCAAAGGAAGCAATTGCATGATTAATGCAAAAGTACGCTCTTTTTCATTAAGACTTGTTGGCGCATCATCCACGACAATATCATATTCCAAGCTTGTCACCATTTCGCGTGTCAGCGGCACATACTGGGCATTTTCATCACCAGCAATACGCACCAACCGCCCATCGGAGAGATAATTTTGAATAAGATAGAGAATAATTTTTCCCTGTCGTTGCCGATATCGACGCAACCCATCAAAAAAGGAAGCCAAAAGATTAAGTGACGATTGTCGCCGTTGTTGTTCAAGAATGCCGGGCTGATTGACAGCTCGCGTCCCAATAAATTCAGAAGACAACCCCGTCACCTGTTCGAGAGCACTCTTTGCTTCATTAAACAATTGGAAAAACCCTTGCGGAAATTGTGCCATGGGTTTAGGCTGGATTCTTCCGCCAGACACAGCACCACTTTTCAACCAAGTAATACTATCGGCTCTAGCCCAACTCTCGAGGGCTTGTCGATCATCATCAAAAGCATCGCGCTCTGCCATAATGCCGCCTTTTGATTGGCTATTGAGCAAATGCATTACTTGACTAAAATATTTGTTTGCCCACCGTTGCGGATCTTTTGTAGGGCGCACAATTCCGTAAAACTGTCGGCTTAACTTATCAAAAGTACCGGTAATACACTCCCATCCCAATTGATTGGGTGGAACCAAAGGCTTATCAGGCGCTTCAAGCAGCTTTCTACCTAAAAATGCCCGTTTGACAATTTTTCTGTTCAACCTTGTTGCCTGGACATGAGGAAAGGTTTTGCTTAAATTTTGGAAATCCTGCTCTGAATAATCGACAAACTTTCCACTTAGAGGCTCGAGAACTTTATAAACCACCTCGCGTTCAAACCAGCGACATTCTACCAATGTCACCATTTTAGGACGTTGATAGCCGCTCCCCTCTTCTCCTTGATACCCCCTCTCGGACTGATAACTTTGTGTCATCCCATTGCTGGTTGGCTGTAAAAAGCTCTGATGTTTCACCCAATCCGCATGAAGATCACTCCAATGAACATTGGGAAACATTTCCTGCGCCACAGCAAGGGGTTTTTCATCAATATACCATAAGCGTTGTGCATCAATGAGATTAGACTTAACAGCACTTGCATCCCACACCATTTTCATAGGATCCAACCGCGCAATGATTGGTTTTCCTTGGGGATCTTGTTCATAATCAAGGCGTGTATCTGTCCAGCCCATACCGCAAATAATTGCATCTTGAAAAGCATCGGAATCTTCGTATTCGCCATCGGCTTCATCGCGAAACCATTCGGCTGCTCCTGTCAGAATCTGATTAGCAAAGGCTGCGCCTTCTTGTCGTGGAATAAATTGAACTTGTCTTTTATTATTGCGCTCAGCCCCGATCACAGCATTAATTAAAGGTGCAATACGGTTAAAAGTCATCACGGGTCTGTTTTGTTCGTGCAAGACAGCCAAGTCTTGCTCATTCCATTGCCGTCCATTATAAAAATCGTAATCTTCCTGGGCATTTTTTCGCCATTTTTCGACATGATCAATATCATCCTGATACCAACCCACGAGTTTTTTAAAGAGAGCTTGATTTTCAAGCGTTTCGATTTGATTAAAAGAAGAATCTGTAGAACTATTCATTAAAAAGCCATCCATGAAGTTTGAGAATGGTGAAACGAGCGATAAGGTTTTTTTCGCGCTTTAGCATTTGGTTGTTCATAAGCCACACACATCAGTCCAAAGGCATCGGCCCCATGGCTAGCCCAATCATGTTCAGCCCCTAGTCCGATATTGCGCTGTTCGTCGCGCTTTTCATGATACCAAGCAAGCGCTTTTCTGCCCGCACATGTCGTTTCACGATTAAACCATAGTGCAGGAAACAACCGCCTTACGGCTTCGATACGCATTTTCACAGCGCCTGTTCCTTGGTTAGGAATTATTTTGGTTTGAAAACCGGCTTGTTGAAGGGCACTTTCAAAACTCACATTATAGACACGATCTTTTGTTGCGCCATCATGAGGCAAGACCATAAGAGCCTTTTCATATCCCCTTTGAAAGACCCAGCCCACATGCTCTGAGAGAGGTTGTCCTTGGGCTTCATAATAATCGAGCACTCGGATTTCCCGTCCAACAAATTGCGCCACCCACAATGCGGTAGCATCAGCCTTTGCTCCTGTTCCCCCGATATCCCAAAAGATTCTCACCTGCATCAAAGGATCCCGTGGAACAGTGGTAATCCGCCCTTCCATTTCGGCTTCCAGCAGACATTTCTGATAATAAGCCCCTTGCACAGCTTGGAGATATTCGCCTTCCCAAATATGGTTATACTGCTCTGGTCTTTGCTGCAAATCGTCCATTCGATCACGATTGAGTTTTTCAGGAAATTGCGGATTATCACGCCAATTGATTTCCACCCCTTTGATATGAGGATTATCGACATTTCGGAAACGTTTTTCCACGGCTGCATTTTCATGGCATGGGTTCCATGTGACCCATAATTCTGCATTCCAATCTTTTCCTTCTTCGCGCAAAGTTGGAATAAGTGTTTGCCAAGCAGTTTCTGTCACGGGCTCGGCTTCATCGACCCAACAAAGGAAAACGCGTCCCATTGATTTAATACTTGCGATATTGCGATCAAGCCCAGCAAACACATAGACAATCCGTCCATCTTTTGACTTAATATATTTATCGCCGATTTCATAATAGTCTTGTAAAAAAGGATAAGACTCGATAGCGCGTTTAATTTCCTCCAAAGAACTTTCATTAAGAGAATTTTGAAATTGCCTTGCACAAAGAATAATCCCGCGTTCTCCAGCCATTCCATGGCGATATCCCACCACAGCCGACATCAAAGCAAAAGAACGTGTTTTTCCAGAACCCCGTCCTCCCCAAGCGGCTCGCACATCTGCTTTTCCAGTAAAAACAGGAATAAGCTTTGGAATAAGAGCCACTTGAGCCGTTTTCTGCTCAATTTTTTGAGAAATTTTCTGAACAGTTGTCATTATAAATTTTCATACTTTAGCAATAATTGCGCTGCACCCTTTTGCTTATCCCAAGTTTAATGATCCCAGAGCAATTGAACGAAAAGAGCAATTGAACGAAAAACGCCCTTCTCAAAAGCAGCGCTTTATCTTTTCTTCATCCTAATATTCAATAAATTTCACTTTTTTGCATGAGATCCCCTTGACCCCACCTATGCGCCCCAAGCCCCCAAGGCACAAAAGCCCCACCCCCTCAAACACCGCGCCTGTCATCCCCCAACCACAAGCAAGGTATCCCCCCAACCAAATCATAGCCTCAGCACATGGCTCTCAGGCATATCCAAAGCCCAACATCCTCCAATATCATGCCTCTCAAGCATCACCAATCCTCACACTTTATCCCCCAAGATACCCCCACCAAAACACATGCATCCCGCAAGCATAACACTTCTCTCAAGTTTCATGCCCCTCCCCCATCAAAACACTGTTCCATATCCACCACACAAATACCCTGCACCAAATTCCCTCCAGCACACGGGGGCCCTTACGGCATCATTCACCAAAGCCCCTTCCCAATATCACGAGCGCCCACAAACACGATAGCCTCCGCTTCAATCCCCTCAAGATAGGCAATCACCAAAGCAGCCCCCTTGCAAGACATCACCCCACATCACCCACCTCAGCCTAACATTTTTCAATATCACAAGCCTCAGTTATCGAGGTATCATGCTTCTCCGGTTCACTATTTTTTGCATTCACTGGTACAATCTCAATACGCGAAACTGTTTTTGATATCTCCACACCTTCAATAACGAGAAAAAACCAAATCTTCACCAGATGTCCAAAACAGCAAATATCATCAAGCACTCCCCAACATCTTTCAGGTATCGCGCCCCTCACGCATCGCCATAAAAGCATCTTGCCGGCCCCTCTTCAAACAGACCACCCCAGACGCCATGTACCCCCAAAAAACACCATATGCACCGAAGTCTCCTCCAGTCCACGTCCTCATGCATCCCCCCAACCAAAGCCCAACAACTTCACAGCTCACACGCCTAAAGCACACGCCCCTCACCGCAATTTCAATCATAAGCTTTCAGACAAACATCTAGCATCCCCGTTCAAAGACAATATCCCTTAAACATCATGTGCCCAACCCAACATTTTCTCGTAGCTTCAAGCCTCAGTGACCAAAGGATCAAGCTTCTCCGGTTCGCTATTTTTTGCATTCACTGGCACAATCTCAATCCGCGAAACTGTTTTAACATCTCCCCCATTTCAATAACGAGAAAAGACCAAACCTTCACCAGAAATCCAAAACAGCAAATATCATCAAGCACTCCCCAACATCTTTCAGGTATCGCGCCCCTCACACATCGCCATAAAAGCATCTTGCCCGCTTCACACAGACCACCCCAGACACCATATACCCCCAAAAACACCATATGCACCGAAGTCTCCTCCAGTCCACGTCCTCATGCATCCCCCACCAAAGCCCAACAACTTCACAGCTCACACGCCTAAAGCACACACCCCTCAACGCAATTTCAATCATAAGCTTTCAGACAAACACCTAGCATTCCCGTTCAAAGACAATATCCCTTAAACATCATATGCCCAACCCAATATTTTCTCATAACTTCAAGCCTCAGTGACCAAAGGATCAAGCTTCTTCGGTTCAGTATTTTTGGGCTTCACTGGTACAATCTCAATACGCGAAACTGTTTTAACATCTCCCCCTGCTTCTCCCGTAACCTGAAGAGGCAAGACTTTTGCCAGCAGCGAAAAAAAAGGAACAGGATTATTCAACGCATGATATTGAAGATAAGACACCAGCCCATCCTCACCATAGTGATATCCAGCCTGCTCAGCGGCTGTCAAAAGAGCTTCATTAAATCGCTTTGTTGTTTTATTCAAAGTTGTTTTTTTCCGCCCTTTTCGACGTAAGGGAAGACAATGTTCATCTACCATCATCATGTTCCTTCCAACTAAAGAGAAACCAAAACCTCAAACACAAAAAATGACATAAAAATCAGCAACAAAATTTGCCAAGCATTCAACAATTAAAAAAAAATGGGACACACCCAAAAAGATAAGAGCCCACATAAAGCCCAAATCCTCCGCATAATTTTACAGATTCACATTTTTACGCTTTTACATCATTACAGAACGCAGCCAAACGAAACGCTCAAATCACTACCCCGCACCGTTCTGTAAACACGGGTCTGCAACAAGCTGATGTCTCGTCTATCAGATTCCCCTGCTGATTATTTCATATAGCTATCCCACACTTCAAAGAATGGTGTTTCATCAAACACGCCAGATAAGCTCTGATCTACAATTCGACTTCAAAAAGCAAATTTTCCTCTGCTGAATAAAGCTTCCACCCCGCACCGGTTTTAAACTATCATCCAACCTTTTACCCAATAAATTCCCCTACTAACATCAGATTACCGCCCCCAAACATCCCTATTTTACACTATAACCGTATAGCAAATCTTTTAATTGTTCTTGCCAATCCCTTGAAATTACTTTATCACTCAAAGGATATTTTGATCGTCCACGCAACGATCAATAAGGGATAGTAAAGCCCTAAGCTCTAGCGTAAGAATGAACCCACTTTGTGGGTGTCCCGGGATTCCGGGAGTTTTTGCTATGTCCAGGTGTGATAAGCACTAAAAGCAAAAATGCTGACTAGAGCTCAGTACTTTACTACTCCCGGAATACCAATGCGAGGGCGCTCGCAACCGGAGGGGAGCTTGAAGTGCAAACTAAAAATCCAGATTTCGCACTTTTTTAAAAAGTACCCAATCTTATAGTCTTTGAAATTATTTTGATTTTTCTTGCCAATCTTCTGAAATTGCCTTATGAATTGATCTGTGTTTTTGATCGTCCACGCAACGGTCAAATAGGGATTTGAAAGCCCGAACGCTCAGTACATAAATTTATCCCGCTTTGCGGGTATCCCGGAATTCCGGGAGCTTTTGCTATGTCCAAGTGCTTGTCAGCACTAAAAGCAAAAGGCTGGCTGAGCTCAGTGCTTTCAAACTCCCGGAATACTCATGCGAGGGCGCTCGCAACCGGAGGGGAGCTTGAAGTGCAAACTAAAAATTCACATTTCAACGACATTTCAATAGGTAAAAAGATCCGTCATAGAAGAATTTCAATGGGACTTTCTCAAAAGGAATTAGGAAGCCATTTAGGTGTCAGTTTCCAACAAATCCAAAAATATGAAAAAGGTTTAAATCGTGTAAGCGCGGGGTGTTTGCTCGAAATTGCTAAAAAACTAGAGGTTCCTATGAACTTTTTTTATGCGGACCTTTTAACAGCAGATATTCCCACAAAAGAACATGCCTTACACCACGATCAAGATACCACCAGCGAAAAAGAATACGCCCTTTTAAAAAACTTTAGAGAGCTCCAGCCGAAAAAACAAAAAGCAATTTTGTGGTTAATTTCTGATTAGACAGTGGTTAATTTCTGATTAGGCAAAAGCGCATCAATCGACATCCGTTGCCAATATCCCCCTCTACCTAAAGCCTTGCCTGACTGATATCACCACATCTCAAAAAACGGTTTACGGCACCGGTTTACGACATCATAGGATCAAACTTCAAAATAGGATAAAAACACCAAAACCTTGGAAAAACATCCCCACCCCTCTCACAGAATCTTATCAAAAGATCTCATCTGATTTAAACGCACAATTCCGATTGTATCATTATGATACCTTTTTACATTTACCTTGTCAAGTTTTTATATTTTTCTTTTGATATTTTTGTATTTTTCTTTAAGGGAGCCACATCCCTCAAAACACCTTTCCTGCAAAATGCCCCTCATACAAAACACAATGTCTAAAACAACAAGAGCTAAAATAGGATTTCCCCTCTAAATAGGCTTTCATTGTATTGCTCATTCACCCACTTATTAAAAAAACACCTCTCAATGCTTCTCACACCCATTTCACGGATATCCCCCATACAAATATAGACGCAAATATAATTGTTAAATTTCGCATAGAATATAAAAGCCAACCACAGTTTTTATCTCTTCACATCTCTTTACACATCAGCTCTGCAATCTGTTCACAGCTATTCCAAAACTCTTCTCTCTAGCCAACACACGAACAGCACTCTTCATTTTCCTCCATTCACACACTCTTCACCTCCCCAATCCTTCTCACCCCTCGACACCATGACAATATATTGATTTATAAGAAATAATTTAGCATTATTGATACTGATTAAGAGTTCCAAACATCGTAAGATTCTCTCATTTCAAATCCCTCCCATGTTGAATCAATCAAAATCACTCGCTTGCACGTCAAAAGCAGGGGAGAGCCCGTATGGATAAAAAACGATTAAGAAAGGAATAAAATGGCTCTTATGAACCGTCTCAAGTGCCAAGGGCTGTATGCCAAGGGCTGTAGCCAACACCCACGAGCTAGAACAAATATAATGATAGTGTGCCGGCTTGCTCTTTTATGAAGCGTAAAGATAGGGGTGCTCAATGGATTTATCATTATACCATGACAAAAAAATGCACAATACACAAAGCACAAATCCTCCGCATCATTTTACAGATCACCGTTTTTACGCTTTTACATCTTTACAGAACGTAAGCCAAATAAAATTTCCACATCACCACTCCGCACCGCTCTGCAAACACTGGTCTGCAACAATCTGATTTCTCGTCTATCAAATTCCCCTGCTGATTATTTCATATGGTTATCACGACACCTCAAAGAATACCGTGTCATCAGACAAGACTGATTAAGCCCTGCCCCCAAATATTCTCCACACACTCTTCTCCAGAAAACGCACTTAACACCCCTCTTCATCCCAACTTTCCCCGCTCCATTCACAAACGCGTCCCCTAGTTCTCTGACCACATTCCATGCCATGATAAAAGCCCACACAAAGCACAAATCCCTCACTTCATTTTACAGATTCACATTTTTACGCTTTTACATCTTCACAGAATGCAGCCAAAGGAAACTCCCAAACCACCACGCGACAATTTGATAAAAACAAAACACCTTTCCAACAATCTCAAACAACAGATTTCTGTAAAGAGTTCATATGAATTTGATTGTTTAGATCTGACTATTAGATTGGCATATAGAGCCGTAGAACAGAAAGTAATTTTCTATAAGACAGAAACGATAAAAGCGCTATATAACTGAGATAGAACATGAAGAATTGCAAACAGATAAAACGACATCTTTCTTCGTTACAACACTGAAATTGTAAACGAGACGACGAATAATTGTCATCTGAATATGCAATTTTCATATCTGCAAATTTTTATTGATTAATTTAATCCCAACACTTCCCCTGAAACACATTTCTTCATTATCTACTTTTTTGAGACAAACCGGCAAAGGGGTTTCATCGATTATAAGTGCGGATATAATAACGCGTTACTCCAACCTCATCATAAGAAACCATAGACAAGATACCTGTCTTTATTGGCGTTATTTGATAAGTCAAGATTACACCATTTTGCTGTTTGTTTGGTTGATCTGTATAGATCACGTTATATCCATTCCGTCGCAAGAGATCAATAAATACAGGAGTAAAGTTGTCTTCTGTTTTATTTTTTTTCACAATAAGTGTTGTTGTAGCGGGCGGTAAAGGTTTTTTAAGATTACGAACAAAATCGTTAGCAATTAATTTTATATCATCTTGCGTAATATTTGGACTAACATAACTTGATGAATAATTATTGATAGATGCACAACCAGCCACCAATACAAGCGGTAACGGAAATAAATATTTTGACATCTTAACTCCCCTATTAATTGCATTCTCTTCTGAGAAGCTCCTACACCAGAAATAAGAGCCTCCTTTCAAAGAATAGCCTTAACAACATATTTCTTTACTATCAAGCATTAGTTAATCACTTTCTCACTTGTTTAAAAAAACGACCACCATCTCTCATAGTACTCAAAGCTTATGTTTAAGACACAAAATATATATGTTAAAAGTACGAAAAAACACATGTAAAGCATATAGTATATGTATACTTACTTTCATGGTGTATTGCATTACATAAACCAACGCACAGCACCCTTCATTTCCCCTCCATTCACGAAGACACTTCCCCCAATCCTTCTCACCCCTCTATATCATGACAAAAAACACGCACAATATATGACCCCATAAATCCTCCGCTTCACTTTTACAGATTCACATTTTTACGCTTCTCCACATTTACAGAACAAAGCCAAGGAAAGCTTCATCCACCCCGTACCACTCTATAAACAACGGTCTGTAAAGAATTCAAATGCTTGCCTAGCAAATTTCCACCACTGACCACTCATTCGTTTCAGATCACCCCCTTCAAAGAGCGGTGTTTTTACCTCATGAATAAGATAATGAGCGAACCGTCTTTAGAAAAAAGAAACGGCATGGAGATATCAAATATATCAATGGTCGTCATCGACTGTCGTGTTAAGAGGTGTTAACTCTTTATTTTTCTTAATTTTTACAACGCCAATAATTCCGGTGGAAATAATTAATGCGGACATAGCTAAAAAAGAGCTTAACAATCCCACGAGTGCCAAAAGTCCAGCAATAAAGCCAGACATTGCTTCCGCAGAGTTTGCTAAAGTTGAAAAGGTTCCAAAACTCTTACCAAAATCTTCACGACGAGAATATAATTGAATAGCTGAGACTAAACCAATATCCACAAAGGCACCAATAAATCCTAAAACAAATGCTAACACGAGAAGGAATTTTAAATAAATTTCTGCAGCTAAGGGCATAACAAACAGAATAACCCCATAAAGAAGCCAAAATATCATGAGCTTCAACGATGTAATATTTAATATAATTTTACTATATAACAAACCACCAACAATAGTTCCAACAGCCATGAGAGAAAAAATATAACTCACAAGGCTCTCCTCTCCCCCCACAAAAAGAACAAAAGCTGGAATTAAAAATCTTAAAATAGCACCCGTAAAGAGAATAGCAAACGACGAGCCAACGAGCGTAATAAATAAATTATTATTTTCTGTAGAAATATATTTAAGATATGAAGCTGTTTCTCGATAAATTTTTATAAAATTGAATGATTTATTCTCGCTTGAATTTAAATTCATGAGATTAAATAACACGATAATAGATATAAAATAGGTAAAAAAATCAAAAATGAGTACTGCCGATTTATTTGCTAAAAAAAGCAGTATGGAACAAACCAAAGGGCCAATGACGGCTGCCGTTTCCATGATAATTTGAGCAATGCTATTGGCCTTTGTAAGATCTTTTATTGAAAACATTCTGGGAATAGCAGCTTGAAAACTTGGTTGGAAAATACTTCTTCCTATCGTTGTACATATTGCTGCAAAAATAAGAACAATGATATGTGCCGTACCTGTTATATAAGTTATAAAAACAAACAATGAAGCTAATAATCTCACAACTTCACTTAAGATCATATTTTTCTTCAAAGAAAAATTATCCGCTAACCAACCGCCTATAGGGCCAAAAAAGAGAAAAGGGATAAATCGAAAAAAATACACAAGACCTGTAAAAAAGGTGTTATCTGTTAATTCTAAGACCAGTAAAATAAAAACAACTTCATAAGCATAATCACCAACTTTGGAAATAAAGAGAGAGCAAAAAAGAGCTAATGGACTCTTTTTTAAAAACAAATTCATATCAACCATCCGATATTAAACTTTTCTACACTTAAAGTTACACTTCCTTCGCTACAATTGGTGATATGAACTTCAGAAGAGTCTTTTATTCTAATAAATCGCTTAATAAGTTAAGTGAAAATTTTTAAAGAAATACTCCTCTTGATATAAGCATTTACTCTAATATCAAGTAATATATTAATTTTTCTTGCTTATTTGCTTTAAAAAAGAAAGAATGTAAAAATTATGAGATCACAATCTGCTATATTATTACATTGACCTCCGCCCCACGTTTCAAAGAATGAAAATTCCCAACCAGCACTAGTCTACAATCCCACAATAAAAAGCAACTTTCCCCACAAAATAAAGCTTACACCCAACCACTTCTCAAACGACAGCACTTCGTCAGGCTCGACAAATCAAGCCCTATCTTCTTAAGCCATCCTTCACGCATCTCTTTGCAATACCCGCCTTACCCACACTCTCCTCCTATCCATGCGCACTCTCTTCATTCTCCATTCCCCTTTTTCTCTCCCATCACACACTTAACAACTGAACACCCCTCTTCCTCCCAGCTTCCCCCTCCATTCACGAAGACACTTCCCCCCAATTCTCGCACCACATTCCACGCCCCCAAAAGCCCAAAGTGACCAAAAACACGCACAATATATAATCCACAAATCCCCCCACTTCACTTTTACAGATTCACATTTTTACGCTTTTACATCTTTACAGAACAAAGCCAACGAAAAGTTCACCACCCCGCACAGCTCTATAAACAATAGTCTATAAACGAATCCAGCTTTTTGCCTAGTACCCTTACAGTCTTCAGACCCGCCCCTCAAAAGAAAATGTTTCATCAGACCAGACAAGATAAGCCCAGCCAAAAATATTCACCACACACTCTAAAAAACACCTAAATGTGGAAATTGATATACTTGATATCATCCCCCCTCCAAATAACGCCGTTTTATAGCATATTGATTTCTCTTGCCAATTTTCTGAAACTACTTTATTACTTAAAGGGTGAGTTTGGTCGTATACGCGACGATCAATAGGGAACTGAAAGCCCGAAACCTCGATACATAAGAATGAACCCACTTTTGTGGGTGTCCCGGGATTCCGGGAGATTTTGCTATGTCCAGGTGCGATGAGCACTAAAAGCAAAATGCTGATTCGAGGTCAGTGCTTTCAGGCTCCCGGAATACTAATGCGAGGGCGCTCGCAACCGGAGGGGGGCTTGAAGTGCCAACTAGAAATCCACATTTTATCGACATTTTGATAGGCAAAAGAATCCGTCATAGACGCATTTCAATAGGGCTTTCCCAAAAAGAATTAGGAAGCCATTTAGGCGTAAGTTTCCAACAAATCCAAAAATACGAAAAAGGCTTAAACCGTGTAAGTGCCAAATGTTTACTAGAAATCGCTCAAAAACTAGAAGTTCCTATGAACTTTTTTTATGCAGACATTGCCACAAAAGAAGATCTTTCAACAAAAGAAACCCTCTTACACCACAATCAAGAAACCTATAGCGAAAAAGAACACACCCTTTTAAAAAACTTTAGAGAACTCGAAGCGAAAAAACAAAAAGCAATCTTGTGGCTAATCTCTGATTAAGCAACAGCACAACGATCAACATTATTCCATTCATATCCCCCTTAAGTCACATTCAAACCAACACACCACCCCCCTTCAAAGAGCAATGTTTTACGGCATAATAGAATAGAAAATTCTTGATTTTTCTTGCCAATCTTCTGAAATTACTTTATCACTTAAAGTGTAATTTTGATCGTCTACGCACCGATCAAGAGGGATTAAAGGTCCTAAATCCGAGCGTAAAAATGAACCCGCTTTGCGGGTGTCCTGGGATTCCGGGAGATTTTGCTATGTCCAGGTGCTTCTCAGCACTAAAAGCAAAAAGCTGACTCGGATTCAGTACCTTTAACTCCCGGAATACCAATGCGAGGGCGCTCGCAACCGGAGGGGGGCTTGAAGTGCCAACTAAAAATCCACATTTTATCGACATTTTGATAGGCAAAAGAATCCGTCATAGACGCATTTCAATAGGGCTTTCCCAAAAAGAATTAGGAAGCCATTTAGGCGTAAGTTTCCAACAAATCCAAAAATACGAAAAAGGCTTCAATCGTGTAAGCGCAAAATGTTTACTGGAAATCGCTCAAAAACTAGAAGTTCCTATGAACTTTTTTTATGCAGACATTGCCACAAAAGAAGATCTCTCAACAAAAGAAACTCTCTTACACCACAATCAAGAAACCTATAACGAAAAAGAACACGCCCTTTTGAGAAACTTTAGAGAACTCCAGCCGAAAAAACAAAAAGCAATCTTGTGGCTAATTTCTGATTAAGCAACAGCACAACGATCAACATTATTTGTTAATATATCAAACAACGAAACATCCTTAAGTCAAATTCAGATCAGCTCCCCATCCCCCTTCAAAGAGCAATGTTTTACGGCGGATAAACGGCATTTCTCTCTAACGTTTTTACGCACAAAGCAATAAAGCAATCCCGCTTGTGACTTCACTTATAAAATTGCAAGAAAATAGTTTTCACGACAAACAGAAGTAAAAGAATCCTACGATATTCGAAAACGCTGATTTAACATGCAAAAACACCAGCCACTCCCTTTGCTTTGCAATAAAATACCGCTGTCTCATCGTGAATTTTTCTAAATCAGCACGCCTCAAAGAGCGGTGTTTATCACATAATAGGATTATCACCGCCCTTTATACCATGAATTTTTCCAAACTTAATCTTCAGGCAAAAATTCCAACCGATCTCCTTGTTTTGTAATTTTCACCGTCGTCTCATCATGAATTTTTCCAAATAAGATGTTTTCCGCCAATGGATCTTGAATTTCTTTTTGAATAATCCGTTTAAGGGGACGCGCACCATAAAGGGGATCATAGCCCTTATCGGCAAGAAATTTTCTCACCTCTGGCTCGATTTGCAAAGTTATTTTGCGTTCATTGAGCAAATTTTGCAAATGTTCTATCTGAATATCGACGATAGCTTCCATATCGTGACGTTGCAGCCTTTGAAAGAGAATAATCTCATCAATACGGTTTAAAAATTCAGGACGGAAAGCCGCTTTAACGACATTCATAACATCATTTTTTGCCTGATCGGTTGTTTGCCCTTCAGGCAAAGCAGTTAAAAACTCAGCACCAAGATTAGAAGTCATAATCAGCAAGGTATTGCGAAAATCGACGGTACGTCCTTGACTATCAGTCAAGCGTCCCTCATCCAACACTTGCAACAAGAGATTAAAAATATCAGGGTGTGCTTTTTCAATTTCGTCAAACAGAATGACCTGGTAAGGTCTTCTACGTACAGCTTCGGTCAGCACCCCCCCCTCTTCATATCCAACATATCCAGGAGGTGCCCCAATCAGCCGCGCCCCAGCATGTTTTTCCATATATTCCGACATATCGATGCGCAACATGGCATTGGAGTCTTGGAAAAGAAAAGCGGCAAGAGCTTTGGTTAATTCGGTTTTCCCCACACCAGTAGGACCCAAAAACATGAAAGAGCCAAGGGGACGATTGGGATCTTGCAACCCCGCACGCGCACGCCGTACAGCGCGCGCGACGGCTTGCACAGCCTCTCCCTGCCCAATCACACGTTTGCTAATTTCATCTTCCATCCGCAACAGCGCCTCCCGTTCTGCCTCCAGCATTCGATCAACAGGAATACCGGTCCAGCGTGAAACAATCCGCGCCACATGTTCAGCAGTAACAGTCTCTTCAACGAGATGATTTTGTTGGTCATCATTTTCCGCAATACTCAATTGTTTTTCGAGTTCAGGGATAACGCTATAAGCGAGCTCTCCAGCGCGTTGGAATTGTCCATCACGTTGTGCAATAGCCAAAGCATTACGGGCTTCTTCGAGTTGTTTTTTCAAATCAGCAGCATGCCCTAATTTTTGTTTCTCAGCCTGCCAAGCACTTGTCATCTCAGCGGACTGTTGTTCCAATGTTTTGAGTTCCTCCTGCACATTTTCCAACCGTTCTTTTGCTGTTGGCTCGACATCTGTTTTCAAAGCTTCCCGTTCGATCTTCAACTGTAAAATACGCCGATCAACAGCATCGAGTTCTTCCGGCTTTGAATCGACCTGCATGCGCAAACGCGCCGCCGCTTCATCGATAAGGTCAATAGCTTTATCCGGCAAGAAACGATCTGTAATATAGCGGTTAGACAAACGCGCCGCCGCAATCAAAGCACTATCAGCCAAGCGCACTTTGTGATGTTGTTCATATTTTTCTTTAATACCGCGCAAAATAGAGATAGTATCCTCTAAAGAGGGTTCCGGTACAAAGACAGGTTGAAAGCGGCGTGCAAGAGCAGCATCTTTTTCGACATATTTTCGATATTCATCGAGCGTAGTAGCGCCCACACAATGGAGTTCTCCGCGTGCAAGAGCAGGCTTTAACAAGTTAGAAGCATCCATAGGACCATCAGATTTTCCAGCGCCAACAAGATTATGCAATTCATCAATAAAGAGGATAATTTGTCCATTTTCAGCTTGCACCTCTGCCAGCACCGCTTTAAGGCGCTCTTCGAATTCCCCACGATATTTTGCACCAGCGATAAGCGCTCCCATATCCAACGCATGAAGCTGTTTATCCCGCAAAGTTTCAGGTACATCGCCATTAACAATGCGCAATGCCAACCCTTCCACAATAGCTGTTTTCCCCACCCCAGGCTCACCAATCAACACGGGATTATTTTTGGTCCGCCGTGAAAGCACCTGAATAGTGCGGCGGATTTCCTCTTCCCGCCCAATCACAGGGTCGAGTTTTCCTTCACGGGCATCTTTTGTGAGATCCCGGGCATATTTTTGCAAGGCATCATATTGTCCTTCAGCATGGGGGCTTGTTGCTGTTTTTCCTTTCCGCAGCGCATTAATTGCCCGATTAAGCGCTTGCGGGGTCAATCCTCCACTTGTTAAAATATCGGCTGTTTTTGCGGTCTTTTCCATGATCAGCGCTTGCAACATGCGCTCCACGGTCACAAACTGATCACCGGCTTTTTTCGCAATATCCTCAGCCAGTGCGAAAACTTTTGCCAATGGCTGCGAAAGATAGAGCTGTCCATTTCCCCCCTGCACTTTAGGCAAAGCATCAAGTGCTTCTTTTAGCGCCTTTTGAATAAGAGTAAGATCACCACCAGCGTTTTGGATAAGCGATGCAGCCAATCCTTGAGAATCGTCTAACAACACTTTCAGGAAATGCTCCGGCATAAACTGCTGATGATCAGAAGCAAGAGCGCTATTTTGTGCTGATTGTAAAAAACCCTGCACGCGTTCGCTATATTTTTCCAAGTTCATTTTTTTTCCTTAAATCTCAAGCCATCACCACACTTTAACCTCTCCAATATTCCACAAAAGAAACATCCAGAAAGGATTTTCCAGCCTCTAAAAAACACCGCGAAAAAAGCAGCAAGAAGAAGAACCATAGTGCTAAAAAGAATATGGGTTTCTACAAGCCTCATAGCAAGAGGGAGAAAAAAAATACGCTATCATTTAAATAAAAACCGCAACTTTTCTTATACCCCCATCATCACTCTCCCTTTTAAACCATCACCCCTAAATTCCACCATTAAAACTTAAATTTGAACAGCAGAAAAGGAGCATGCAAAAACACTTTAAACAAAGTAGTCTTTACAGCATATAGTTTAGAGTAAACATTAAAGTATTTTCTCTAATTTTACTTAACAAAACATTGAATATGTGCTTTAATACTTATAAAGTTACACTATTTTTATTAAGATAGAGGATTTGAGTATGTACCATACTGTAAAAAAGGTTATTTTAATACTTTTATTCCTTCTAATAAGTAAACCAAGCTATGCCGTTTTTGCCGGCAAAGTTATTACAATAGAGCATGAATGGCCTGAAAATGCATTATTTGATCTATTTGTGTTCACCCAGCAAGTAAATTACGATGGTGGGCCTAACTCCATCTATTTCTGGGGAAATAAATTTGAATTCCAAAACGGAAAAAGTGGACAAATTGGTTTTTTCAACAGGAGCAGCCGTACCATTCATTTTTCTATCTGGAATGCAACGGGATGGAAGGGTGATAAATGTAAGCATTTTACTCAGGAAGGTTCAGGAGTACGATGTGAAATTAACTTTCCATGGGAGATGGGACGCAGATATCGATTATATGTTGAAAAAAATGAGAATCTAGTTACAGCGAAAGTAGTCGATTTTACAACGGGTAAAAAAGTGAATATTGGGACCATAGAAGTACCAAATACATTTGGCAAACTCCGTAAATCTTCAAGTTTTGTTGAAGACCATTCTCGTTGGAAGAGACATCTTTCCTCCTGTTATGATTTAAGTCCGCAAAGTTCGATTTTTTTTGATCCTAATGGCTTAAAACAAAACAAGCTACACGAAGGGAGTCTGAAAGTTTCTAATCAAGGAAAGTGTCGAGATTCTGACCTCATCCAAACATCATGTACGTTCACTTTTTGTATGACAAGTATAAGCAACTTTGGAGGTTTAGCCTCGCCTACAGCTAAACCAGAAGTCCCCATTTCCAATGGGAAAGATCTGTCTGCAGAAACAATTTCTAACGTTTTGAAACAAAAAGAGCTTGTCGTTATTCGTTCAAAAGATCGTTCTTGGGCACCCAATATCTTTTTTCCATCTCCTGCTTCATTTAAGTGGAAATCAATCTTTATAGATCATCTAGCGGCTTTCAGTTCTACGCTTCACACCACTCACGGCACACAAAAGATAACCACGGGTCAAAAGATTATGTATATGTCTGATGGAAAAACTTGGAAAATTATGAAAAGAAACTAACTTTTTTCTTCTTGATAAGCCCCTCACTCCCCTTTAAAAATAAATGGGGGTGAGGAAGTTTTTTTCATTTCCCCACCACGGCTCCCTTTCCCAGTTATTTTTTCGAGCTCTGCTCTCATCCCGTCGTCCCCTTTAACTTCCCTCATCATCATACTTTCCAGCGCATTTTCTCCATTCTCACCCCCTTTCAAAACCACAACACCCTTTAATAAAGTCCTCACCTCCCTCTTCTATCACCCTCACACCATCCCTTCACGCATCCCTCTGAACTACCCCCGCCTCTTATCCACACCCTCCCCCTTGTCCATAGGCACTCTCCCATTCCACGCACTCCTTTTTCTCTCCCATCACACATTCACGACTTACAGCACTCTTCATTCCAGCTTCCCTCCTCGATTAACAAGCTCTCGTTCTCTCCCCATTTATCTCACCCCATCCATGCAAAAGCCCAACGTGACCCCAAAACACGCACAATGCATAAATCCATAAATCCTCCTCTTCACTTTTACAGATTCACATTTTTACGCTTTTACACATTCACAGAAAACAGCCAACGAAAGATTCACCACCCCACACCGCTCGATAAACACTGGTCCGTAAACAATCCAGCTTCTTATCTAGGGAAGGACTACTGATCACTTCATATAATTATCACCACCCCTCAAAAGACGCGCTTTATCAGACAAGACAAATAAGCCCTTCCTCCAAATATTCTCCACATACTCTTCTCCAGAAAATGCATTTAACACCCCTTTTCATCCCAGCTTTCCCCGCTCCATTCACAAATGCGTCCCCTAGTTTTCTGACCACATTCCACGCCATGATAAAAGCATACACACAGTACAAATCCTCCGCATCATTTTACGGATATACGTTTTAACGCTTTTACGTTATTACAGAAGTCAGCCAAATAAAATTTCCACATCACCACCCCGCACCGCTCTGTAAACACTGTTCTGAAAACGAACCCAGCTTTTTGCCTAGTCCCCTTACAGTCTTCAGACTACCCTCCTCAAACGACAGCACTTCATCAGGCTCAACAAATCAAGCCCTACCCTGAATATTCAAGCTCTTCACTCCTCCTTCAAATAGCGCCGTTTTACGGTATAACAGAATAGAAAATTTTTCATTTTTCTTGCCAACCTTCTGAAACTGCCTTATGAATAAATATCGTAAGTTTGATCGTCTACGCAGCGATCAACAGGGAACTAAAAGCCCTAAACCCTAACGTACAATTGAGCCCACTTTTGCGAATATCCTTAGAATTCCGGGAGTTTTTGTTATGTCCAGGTGCGTTTCCGCACTAAAAGCAAAAAGCTGAGTCAAGTCAGTGTTTTCAGACTCCCGGAATACCAATGCGAGGGCGCTCGCAACCGGAGGGGGGCTTGAAGTGCCAACTAAAAATCCACATTTTATCGACATTCTGATAGGCAAAAGAATCCGTCACAGACGCATTTCAATAGGGCTTTCCCAAAAAGAATTAGGAAGCCATTTAGGTGTCAGTTTCCAACAAATCCAAAAATACGAAAAAGGCTTAAATCGTGTAAGTGCCAAATGTTTACTGGAAATCGCTCAAAAACTGGAAGTTCCTATAAGCTTTTTTTATGCAGACATTGCCACAAAAGAAGATCTCTCAACAAAAGAAAATACCCCACACCGTGATCAAGAAACATACAGCGAAAAAGAACACACCCTTTTAAAAAATTTTAGAGACCTCCAGCCGAAAAAACAAAAAGCAATCTTGTGGTTGATTTCTGATTAAGCAAAAGCACAACAATTAACATACCCCCTGCCTAAAGTTTCCCATACCTGATATCACCATACCTCCAAGAATGATATTTTACGGCATATAAGATAATTCACACTATAGCTCCTCGTTTTCTGTTTCCATTATTGCTTCAAGTCAAGCTGATTAAGGATTGGCAGCTGAGTTTTTTAAGTTTGGCTATTCGTAGCAAAGCGGAGTTAAACAAAAATGACATTGTTACTCAAAACCATGCCCCCTATTGCGTTTACGAGACGGTAGAACAGCGTCAAGAAGGCAAAGCCCCGAAAAAAAATATGAGCGGTTAAGTAAAAATCAAAGATTAAACCTATAACGTCAAAAAAGCTGCTCTATGTTGGATTATCTCCACGTCCTCTAAATCTCAGAAAAATGATTTAAAACATTTGTTTTATTGATGAGCCAATCATTGAGATCGAACAATTAACAAAGAACGGTTCAGCAATATCCTGATAGCCAATAAACAGCATAATCCACTCAATCCAGAAAGAAGGAACAATTTTCCAGCCGAAGTGTGACCTAAAACAAACGCTCCAACAAACGGCGCCACCAACATAGCTAAATTTTGTATAGACTGCACCCATCCGGAAGCCAATCCAATCTGTTCATTGAAATTGCTTACCAGATAAACATTAGAAGATATGGAAAAGTAAGCGCTAACCATTCCAATAAGGAAAAAACAGAGCAACAAAGTCTCAATACGGAGTAAATCAAAGTAAAAAAAGCACACTGAGATCATGACAAAACCAATCATTGTTGACATTGCCGGCATTAACAACTCTGATATTTTGCCTGTAAGGGGTTTATACTTTGATTGTTTCACACGCCAAAATCCATAGAGAAAATTACCGATTGCCGAAGCCGATACCAGCATCCCAAGAGCCTGTTTATTCATTTTCATTGCACTAAGAATAACCGGCAACTGATTATTCACCATAAAGATCATGGCAAAATACACAAACATCACCGCCACATAGGCATACCAAGTTGTCCCATAAAGCCTCTGCTTTGATTTTATGGTATTCGCTGTTTTTATCATGAGCGACGAGACAGGTTGTGCACCAAGACAACAAAACACCATAAAGCCTAGCAATGTCAAAAATCCAGAAAACAATAAAGTATAGGTATCTGATAAAAGTACAGACAGAGCACTCCCCAAAGCAGGTCCTATCATCTTTGCCGCGCTATTGATCATGTTAAGCACAGAATAGTAACGAGTCCGTCCGTTTTCAGGCACCGAATTTGTACTGAGAACGGAAATTGCAGGCATGGCTAGACTGTTGAATGTCGCTCGAATAACTGCCAGTATAATAAATCCTTGCAGACTCGTCGCCATCAATAAACCGACAGTACAGAGTGCCCGTAACAGCAGTGACGCCCGCAACCAATGGATCATAGAACGGTGACTTACCAACATTCCAATTGGCTTAGACAGAACGATACCAGGTAATAATGTTGCCGCTCCAATAAAAGCGACATCATATTGATCAGCTTTCCACGTGAACACAGATACGGTCAAAATCACGATATAATCAATCCAACCGCCAAATGACACCACGCCATTACCCAGCAAAAGCACCAACAAGCGATTTTTTACTGCCCCGTCTCTTTGCACCAAAACACGCACCCCTTCTTTT